>JARFQE010000022.1 GCA_029287915.1 Arenicellales bacterium | reverse complement strand
CAGCCGGAATCGGTGTTCACGTTGCACCGGAATGAGTGTTCACGATGGGCCGGAATATGCACACATAGAACGGCGACAGAATTCCTAGTGTCAGGCATTGTCCAGCAGCAAACCTGCTTCATCGTTCGTCAATTCACCCGCCATCACCATATTCATCAATTCAAATGCATATATTCTGTGACTGCCTTCCAGTTCAGTAATCCATCTGTGCACGAGCTCCAATCCGAAAAGTACGCAATCAGTCTTTACCGATTCTTCATCCATAATGCCCCCGGTACTCCATAATGCATGGATGCAAGACAGCGGTTTTGCGTACTGTGCTCAATGGAAGGTGACTAATGACGATCGCCGTTGATGACATCCAGAAATAGGGCCTGAATATTATGTATTCTGCGGTCGGGCTGTTTTCGGCGATCGTCCATAACCCGTCCAGCCACAGTCATCAAGGGAAATGCTGGTGTGATTGCCGATAAACGACGCTCATCTTTGCGTCTTTCCATGATGCGCCTACCCTGCTTTTTCTTCATTCTTGATTAATGCAATCTTATCAAAGACTTGGTTTATTAAAAATAAGGGAATACCCTCACCCGCTGCCCCAGGGTTCGAGTCTTGGCGGGCCCACCACCTCTCACATATATTTCATGGCCTTATGGCATTGGGACTAGGGGATTGGGGGGCGTCGGTGCGTGTAGCTGCAAAGCCTCCACACACTTGGCTGTTGGCATGTCACTGCTCTCCTTGGCAGGGGAAGGCTTTAATCAATGCAAACATGACAATAGAGGCTCCAGGGAAAGATAACTCGAGCGGATCATTATCAAGATAATTTTTAACGATGTTTGCCAACTGGCTGGTGGTCACATCCTCCGGTAGGCAGTAATTCACACCACCAATTATTTGTATTGCATCGAACGCCCGACTTACATACCCCGTGCAAGCATCGCTTTCCACTCTTTCACAGACCTCCGTCAGACTATGCCCATCGGTGAGAGTCAACGCCTGATCCGCCGGTACCCGTGAATATGGAGAGAGCCATCGGAATATTGTCTGCCATTACCACCTGAGATGGCGAAGTCAGAAAAGCAGCCAGAACAGCGACAGAGATGATTTTCGTGATTGAGCCCATATCACGGCTCCTGTCTGTCCGTGAAAGACCAGACCAGAGCGACTAACCATGAAATGCCATAAGTTAGAATGCCTAGACCGGCCGTCACCGCGATAGCCACACGACTGTGGTGATCACGCACCCGGGCTATGTGGTAAGGCATGAGATACCAACACCAGAGTGCGTACAGGATGATAGGCGGCCATAGGAAGCTCTCAGCCCCGACCAAACAGACGCGTCCGCTTTCAAACGGGTGGGTCGGAGCATAGACGTACATTAACAGCAGTAATATCAGGCTCTGCACCAGATGTATAACAAGAAAAGCTGCGGTGAAATTGGAATGTGAAGCAGACATTAGATGTGAATGATTTAACTGGTGATTAATGATATTGCCGCTACCAGTAATCGATTGATATGTAGTATGGTTACTCCCATTCTGGAAACTGATGCTGCTGACTTAGCGTCTCAAAGCTCGATTTCAGCTTCTCCATGAATAGATTGACATCAGTCTCGCCTTTAAGTGGCTTTCCAATAAATACATCGCAGATATACGGCACGGGAATAAATTTCCCTTTCGGTAAAGTCTTGCCTAATCCATGCATAAAAACTGGTACTACAGGCACATCCGGAAAATGCTGGGAGAGGTGTGCGATCCCTTTCTTGAACGCTGCCATATGTTCCGGTTCGCCTCGACTTCCTTCCGGGAAAACAATTAATATACGTTCGTCTTCGATTGCATCATAGACTGGCATTAGTGGATCGGATTTACCTGGAGTATATTTTCGTTTAATTGGAATAACTCCGATGAGTTTGACAGCAAACCATGCCAATAAACGGTTCTTCAAAAAATAATCCTCTGCCGCTACCGGGTGAATATGTGAGAGCATACGCATGGGCAGCAGTGTCATTAACATCAATGCATCCAGATGGCTGTTGTGGTTCGCAACAATAACAGCGGGGCCACTCGACGGAAGGTTCTCCCGGTTTCGTATATTTACCCCGATCGCTATCTGTAGGAATGGATGTACGATCAAGGAAAAAAACAGTCGGCGCAGAGAGCGGATCATCTGAAATAAAGGTAATAAATGAAATGGAAGAAAAGTGGAGCGGTATAGGAGAGGCTGTCGACACGGTCAAGCACACCGCCATGTCCGGGTAGCAATGCCCCGCTATCCTTGATTCCAAGATCCCGCTTAATGGCGGAAATATTCAGATCACCAATGAATCCCCCAAAACTGATAATAAGCCCCGCCATTATTGCGTGAACCTGGTTGAGCGGTGTCAGAACGGGGGCCAGTATAAACGCCAGCAAAACGGTTGTGATGACACCTCCCAGCAGTCCCTCGTATGTCTTGTTGGGGCTTACCTGTGGAGTGACTTTGTGTCGCCCAAGAAGCTTGCCACAGACATATTGGGCTATGTCGTTAATTTGAGTGAGAAATACCAGATACAGCAACAGGCCTGCCCCACCGGCAGGAATACCCGAATCAGCAGGCAGTGCCAGCAGATAGGCTGAGTGACTGAGTCCGAATACCGTAATCATAAGACCCCAGTGGAGTGTTCCTGCCGAACGCAGAAAACCCTTGATCTCCCCAATAAGCACCATTCGCAGTGGCAGCAGAAGAAAGATGAAGACCGGGATAAAAATAATAAACATCCCGTACCAGCTTTTATAGACCCAGTAATACTGACCAATAATTGACAGGTACGCCCAGAACATGGCCTGCCTGTCGCTGCGCCTTGTCGGAATCATCGATAAGTATTCTTTAAGCGCAAGGAAACTGACAAATGCGAGGAATATTATCGCCGCCGCCCTGTTTACGAGAATTGCAATCGAGAAGATGAAAACAATCACCCACCAGGTCCTGATACGCGATTCCAGCTCGGCATAATTCTGATGAGGTCGACTATGTATCAAAAAAGCCACCACAATTGTGGCCGCTACCAATGACATGATAATCCCGGCGAGCACGAGTATCAGGTTATTGGAAAGACCTGTGCTCATGTGTTTTCCTGCAGCCCGTGACGCGCGCGGTTATAGACGGTGTAGAACGAGAGAAGCAAGCCGACAAACAGTACCACATCGATCCAGACTACCGGCATGATACCGACGCCGAAGATGAACGCGATACAGCCGAAGAGAAAGGCACGGTCACTTTTTCCTAGTGGACCGTCATATCGCCGACTGGCCCCAATCTGAACGGTAACCACGCCGGACATTTCGGCAATAATGCCTGCAATTACTATCAGCACAACAATTACCGGATTTACACCGGGAATCAGGGCAAATGGCAAATACAGCACAATGTCGGATACAACATCGCCAAGCTCGTTTAGCAAGGCACCCAGCGGTGACTGCAGCCTGTTTTCCTTGGCGAGCATACCATCGATGGCATTAAGGCCCATCCTTACAAACAAGACCAGTGGCAGAACCAGCAGTGGCAGGCGAGCCCCTGGTTCAAGAGTGAGCCACAGCCCCTCGGCAAGCGACATCAGTGCTGTTCCCACAGTCAGCTGGTTAGGCGTAATTCCGTGTCGGGCCAGCCAGTCACAGACAGGGCGCAGGAGGCGCTGAAACGACGGCTTTAAGTCGTAAATAGTCGGCATTGTGGCCTACCAACTCATACAGATCATGCCGGTGATGAGGAGGATCATGCCAACCGCATGGACCGGCTGCACAGGCTGGTGATAGGCAATCCAGGCGATGAGAGCAGCCCAGATAAAGGTTGA
>JARFQE010000007.1 GCA_029287915.1 Arenicellales bacterium | reverse complement strand
TGAAATTATCAAGATGGATGACAAGGTAGACATCCTGTCTGAGCAGATACTCGAATTCATGAGCGAAATCCAACAGGAAGAACTGACTGATGAAAACAGTCATGATGCGCGAGTGCTCATGAGCGCTACCATTAATCTTGAAAGCCTTGCAGATGTAATCGAATCTGAATTAACACGAATTTGTCGTGTCACGATTGAACAGGATCTTCACACTGGTGAAAAAAGCACTGATTTGTTAATAGAGCTGGTGAAAACGGTTAACGACGCATTCAATGATTTGATAACTGCTATCAAGAATGAAGATGAGAAACTTGCAGCGGAAGTGCTTGCTGTAAAAGACCTGGTGCGTCATCAGGTTGATGAAATTTTGAAACACCAGTCACGGCGTATGGGCATAACGGATAGTAAACATCTACTGACAGTGAGGCTGGAGCTGGAATTTGTTAATCACTTGCGTCGCATGTATACCCTGGCCAAGCGTATTGCCAGAGACTTTGTTCCTGAAGAAATTGCTGTCAAGGCCGAGCTGTAAGTCCTCGATATATACTCAATCGTTATCAAGTAGTTCTCTAGGGCGGATAAGTTCTGTTAGTTTCGCAGAGCCATTTTTCAACTTCATCCACTTGTCAGGCATTTCAACCACTGCCAGTGCTGCAGTCGGTAAAATTTTGCCATCAGCAGGTATTTCCAGCTGGCCATTGACTAGAAAATAAAGTAATTGCTCCAGCCCGGGATTGTGCCCAACAAGCAGTACGCGTTTTGCCTGTTGAGGGAGGTTTTCAAGAACATACAGTAGTGCTTCAGGTGACGCGAGATAAATATGCTCATCTTTATCGATGGCTTTTTTCTTGATGTCGGCACATTTACTGATAATACGCGCTGTCTGGAATGCCCTTTTTGCAGGAGAAGTAATAATGTAATCGGGTGCCAGTTTATTATCATTGAGCCAGTTGCCGATTTTCAACGCAGATTTTACACCGCGTTTTTTTAAGGGACGATCAAAATCGTCAGCCCCGGTAGACCAGTCCGATTTTCCATGGCGAAGCAATAATAGTGTGCGCGACATTGCTCGTTCTCCCGTCGTTAGAAGAATGGCATCCCAAACAATAACCTGTATAGACGGTTATCGCTAGTAAACTGTACACCAAGACCCAGTCTCGCGCTATCAGGAAGCCAGGCATAATCCGGCAGGCTTACAGTAAATCCGAGTTCATTCTTGTTTTGCAGTGAGATTGAATTATCCAGAATCTCCAGAACGACAATGTCCCTTATGTAGTAGTAATTAATATAATAGAGACTGAAATCAATATAAGAACCGTGTAATGTGAAATCAGTGGGTATGTTGTAATCAAGGCCGGTTTCGAACACGGCAAAACTGGAGTTCCTGTTGGTTTCCAGGTTCATTTCATCGGCATACAGTAAGCGATTACCCAATAAAAGCCGCTGCCTGTCGAAGTCGAAGTTGGCAAAACTCATCACGCCACCACCGAGTATGCGCACATTGTCATTATTATTGTAATCACGTGCGATACCGAGATCGAAAAATGGAACCAGTGTCCAGTTTTGATAAACAGGGTAATGATACTCGATGCCGGGAACGAAACTCACGGTGCCTACATCATCGAGTTCAGGAACCTGGCCACCGACGATTTCTTCGAAGTTGGTTACGCCAATGCTGACAGGGTATTTCAGAACCCAGCCTGGATCGTTACTGGTCATCGGCTTGAGTGTCGACTTCAGCGGGACTTTCAGAATAAAAACAGATCCTTTGCTGGAAGTGTAGAAACCAGTGCCCAGGTAGTTCGCGAAGGCAAAATTGACTAACTCGATATCTGAGGGTTCTTCTGCCTGGCTATTTGGGGGTGTTACCAGGGATATTCCGAGCAGGAAGATAGCGGCAAGCAACCTGTTCCAGTTGGGCAGTTTGATTGTATCTGGATCCATTGCCGTTCGCAGAGTAAAAATAAGTTACGCTGGTGCTGTCAAATTTGACGCATTGTGACAGTATCCGCTATAACTCACAAGTATTCCCGGAGGATAGCTCTCGACCAGCTGTATTATCTAAGTCCATGATTATAAATAAATTGACAATCAGACAATCGCTAACGATATGCCTGGTATTTATCTTCTGTCTGGTTTCTCAGCAGAGTATCCTTGCGAGTGAATACAGCCCGCCAGGATTTTATGATGTTGAGTCCGTTCAACTGGAGAATGGTCTGGATGTCATATTCAAACACCGGCCCGGGGCGCATACATTATCGTTACGCGTCCGGGTTGGCGTTGGGCAAATGGATTTCCCGTGCGAGAGCAGGGAAACGCCACATTTCCTCGAGCATCTGCTGTTTAGCGGGACATCAAAGTATTCAGAAGCCGAACTCGAACACCTGGTAGCCGATCATGGTGGCGGCTGGAATGCTTTCACGGGTTCCGAGGAAACGGTCTATCAAATGGATATTTACAGCCGGTACGCAGACTTTGCGATTAACACGCTGTATGAAATCCTTACCGATTCGATCATTTCTGATGAGAACGTCGAAAAATCACGCGATATCATACACCGGGAAGCGGGCGGGAAGCCCTCAAAAATCCGTCGCTGGGTCAGGCGAAATGGCATTGGTATCAACGGCACTGAAAAGGCAGTTATAAAACTGCTGCCGGGTATCGATTATGTCTGCAAAGATTACATAACGGCGGAAGATACCACGCGTGAAGATATTCTTGCTGTCTATGACAGCTATTACGTGCCGAGTAACATGGCACTAATCGTTGTTGGAGATTTTGAACACTACAAGATTCTGGACACGGTTAAGCAGACTTTCGGCCAGATCCCGGCGAAACCAGCACCCGAACGGCAGATCATAAAACCCGGCGTGCCTGAGGATCATGACAGGGAAACAGGTACCTTTTCACCCTTGCTCAGTGCGGATGCTGCCGTCGGCATACTCTACAGAACTCCGGGGTACTGGTCCGAAGATACCTACGCTCTCAAGATCATCGAGGAGCATCTGTCATTCCGTATCAACGAGGAAATACGTATTAACAGGGGGCTTGCCTATGCGCCGGGAACCTGGCGCATAGAGTTGGATAACTTTGGCCTGTTCAGCGTGTTTGCAGACGTGGATTTTAACGATATCGATAATGCGATGACCGTGATCAAGGAGGAAATTAGCTATCTCGCTGAACATGGCATGAACCAGCAAGAGCTGGATGCTGCCCGGCTGAAAATCCTGTTGCGTAATGTTCAAGGCTACGAAGCCAACGCGGATTTTGCTGATTACTACGCAAGTCAATATGCATATTTTGAAAAAAACCGTTATTTTGAAAACGAAGAAGAAGAGCTTGAGGCAGTTACAGTCGATGATATCAAACGCGTTGCACGTGATTTATTATCTGTAGATAAGGGTGTTGTCGTTCATGAAACCCCGACGCTCACTTATACCCAGTTCTATTTGCTGATAGGTATTGTTATTGTCATTATGGTTGTGGCATTTTTTACATTAAATCTTCGGTTTCACCTCGTAAACAAGAAACACGAATAAAGCAGGTAATATAAGCAATGAATTCGACAGTATTCAATCGATCGTTTGTATGTCTGGTTCTGGTCAGTTTGTTTTTACTGCTAAGCTGCAGTGACTCTTCTGATACTAATTCATCCAGTCTTGAGTTGCCGGATTCATCTTCTGCTTCAACAAAAGAAGTTCTTAATAAAATTATTTCCAGTGGCAAACTGATTGTCCTCACAACCAACCAGCCAACGACTTACTACATGGACAGAGACGGTAATGCCACTGGTCCCGAGCATGATATGGCGGTGTCTTTCGCTAACCATCTTGATGTGGAAGTTGAATTTCAGCAGCATCATTCAATCGGCGCATTACTATCAGCATTAAAAACAGGTCAAGGACATATTGCTGCAGCTGGTACAACCATTACCGATAAGCGTAAAAACGAGTTTGATTTTGGGCCGACATACCAGGAAATTTCTGAGTATCTTGTATGCCATAAAGATCACTCATTCGTATCAACCATTGATGAACTCAAACAATTCGAGATCGTTGTCTCAGCTGCTTCCAGCTACGTTGATCTGTTGCATCGGGAATATCCCGGAATTAACTGGAGTATCGATACCAGCAACCTGACACCAGACCTGCTCAGAAAAGTAGAAAACAGGGAAATCGAGTGCACTGTCAGTGATTCGAATATATTTGATATCAATCGGCGCTATTTACCTGAAATATCCGTCAAGTACATTCTACACAAGGGCTCGAAACTGGCCTGGATGGTTAACAAGGATAACCCGGAGTTAATTGACGAAATCAACGATTGGTTGAAGGCGTACCGGAAAAGCGGTCAATACGACCAGAAAATCGAAAAATACTACGGGCATATCGAAGTTTTTGATTATGTCGACATACATCGCTTCAGTCGAAAAATTGAAAACACGTTACCCAAGTATCATGATATGATCCTCAAGGCGGCTAAAAAGCATGATATCTCACCGGCAATACTCGCAGCCCAGAGTTACCAGGAATCCCACTGGAATCCGCGTGCTAAAAGTCCAACAGGCGTGAGAGGGATGATGATGCTGACGCAACCCGTTGCCAAATCTCTTGGCGTCAAGAGTCGTCTCGATGCTGAATCAAATATCTACGCCGGTGCTAAGTTTCACGCCAAGATGAAAAAAATGTTTGATGACAATGTGCAGGAACCTGATCGCACCTGGCTAGCGCTGGCAGCCTACAACGTCGGGAGAGGGCACTTTCGAGATGCGCAGTCGCTGGCGCGCACACTCGGCAAGGATCCTGAACTCTGGCTGGATATGAAGGAAGTATTACCGCTACTCAGCAAGAAAGAATACTACAAAGATCTGAAGTACGGTTATGCGCGAGGCAATGAGCCGGTGCAGTATGTCACACGTATTCGTGATTATGCCGACATTCTCAGAAACTACTTCGTTGATGCAGACCTGAATGATGTGCTAGTGCCGGAGCAAAAGAAACCGGCAAAATCCTGAATATCCGCTTCTTTTGAGCACTATTGGTAGGTGCTGTTGTGAGCACGATAAATATCGTTAACAGTATTTACGTCATCAATAGAATCAAAGTTGAATGCTGACTCAAAACTAACATATCGCCCGTCGGCACTAATTGATGCTGAATTGCTGTCATTCGATGCCAGAGTGCCGTTGGATTGCTTACTGATTAGTGATAATGCGTCAGTTGTCTGTGTG
>JARFQE010000118.1 GCA_029287915.1 Arenicellales bacterium | reverse complement strand
TGGTTGTTGCCGAAACCTTTCTGGAAAAGATACAAAATGGTATTGAGGCATACCGAGCCTCTCGTACCCCAGAGGCGATAAGGGCCAACATCATTCACGCGGCACTTCGTACCCTGGTACTGGCTATTACCCTTGTCGGCTGTATCTGGCTAACCCGGCGCATGGACAGAATGTTAGAAAAAATGTTCAAACGCCGGATGAAGAAGCTGGAAGCCAAGTCAATGCGTGTGGTGCAAACTGAGCAGATTTGGCGCTTCGTACATGGCATCATCAACCTGCTAAAGACAATCGTGGTACTGGGTTTAGTCTATGTCTTTATTAATTCTGTACTAAAACTCTTTCCGTGGACTCGCTTGATCGCTCACAGGTTATTGCAACTGGTCATTGATCCTCTTCAATCCATTGCTTCAGGATTCATTGATTACTTACCCAGCCTGTTCTTTCTTATCGTCCTGTTTTTTGTAACGCGATATATTCTCAAGTTACTGCGTGGTTTCTTTTATACCATCAGCGTCGGCAATATGCCTTTACAGAACTTTGAAGCTGAATGGGCATGGCCAACCTACCGCATCGTACGCATTGTCGTCATTATCTTTGCTATCGTTGTTGCATACCCTTATATACCGGGTTCCAACTCGCAAGCCTTCAAGGGCATCTCGCTGTTCGTTGGCGTCTTGCTGTCACTTGGTTCAACATCGGTCATATCCAATATCATCGCAGGTTATACGATGACCTACCGCCGTGCATTCAAGGTGGGTGACTGGGTGCGCATTGGCGAAACGGTCGGGCAGGTCACCGAGGTACGATTACTGGTAACAAATTTACTATCACTGAAAAATGAGATGATCGTTATACCGAACTCGAAAATCCTCAGCAGTGAAGTCGTCAACTACACAACCCTCGCCAAAGAGCAAGGTCTGATACTACATACCAGCGTTGGCATAGGTTATGAAGTGCCATGGCGGCAGGTGGAAGCCATACTGCTGGAGGCGGCAGCAAGAACCCCCGGTCTTTTGCAAGAGCCATCACCCTTTGTATTACAGACTGCATTGACTGATTTTGCAGTCACTTACGAACTCAATGCCTACTGCAGGGACGACAGCAAAATGCCATTGATGTATACCGAGCTTCACCGCAACATTCAGGACGTCTTCAACGAACATGATGTGCAGATCATGACACCTAACTATGTCGCTGACACAGCTACACCAAAAGTTGTGCCGCCAGAGCAATGGTACGCATCACCGGCGATAAAGCCCAAAGCAGAGCAAGCGGTAGAAAACAACAGCTAAGACTAGAGCTCATTAAGAGGCGACTTCAAGATCTAGCCAGCACATGGGTGACGCTATCAAGGCTTATGTGCGGGCAGTAAATTCTGAAGTAATGGCGAAATGGCTGAAAATCTGGCTGGAGAAATGAAACAGCCAGTCAATATGTATATACTAGAGCCATATAATGAGGAGGATTTATTACGCAAGTAATAACACACTCTAATAAATCTTCTCAAATATGTGACTATTTTACGGAAACCATGCATTGAGCGCAGGATAATGTGCGTACACCATCCACAAGGAGAATTATTATGAAAATATTATCAGCATTTTTCATCCTTGGACTTTTACCCTTTAACCCCGCATTGGCCGTTGATACTGAACATCTTTCACAACAAAGCCGCGCTGCTGCCAAGGCTCTTGGCAGTGAGCTGAAAGCTACCTTGCAGGCAGCCATGAAAGCCAGCGGGCCGCTAGATGCCATCACAGTATGTAATGTTGATGCACCAAATATTGCCAAAAGAATCTCTGCAGGAAAAGGCATGAAGGTTGCGCGCACATCACTGAAGTTTCGTAATCAAACAAACAGCCCCGATGCATGGGAAAAATCAGTACTGAATCAGTTCGAACAGCGTAAGGCGAAGGGTGAACCCGTTAATAACCTGGAGTTCTCTGAAGTCAGCGAGGTTGGTGGCAGGAAGGTATTCCGCTACATGAAGGCAATCCCGACAGGTGACGTCTGCCTCAAGTGCCACGGCAGTAATATTGCAGAGCCGGTTGCAGCAAAATTGAACAGCCTGTACCCTGATGACAAGGCCACTGGTTTCAATAAAGGCGATATCAGGGGTGCATTTACCGTTATTCAGGACATTAATTGAGCGGATTACTCGACCGGATAGCGGTTGTGGAATGGCTCCGGAAAATCCAATAAAGAGTATTGCAGACTGCAAACAGGACATACCCTTTCATTTTATTAATCCAGTCACTTGCCCGGATGTTAACAATGATCTTTTATAAAAATGCAAAGCCGGGATACTACTGATACGCTGGATCAATTAAGATGAAAAAATAATTATAACAACCAGCACTGCACACTATAAATATCCTATAACACTTACCCTGAAAAGCTTGATCGACTACAGGTGATGAAATCTGCTGTAATCATTAGTTTCTATGGTAAGTAACATTTCCCACATACACCCGCTACTAGTCGATAGTCTTAATTTAATGCCAGGATCAACTTTTAAATACAAAGATTGTTCACAGATGTGGCAACAGGCACGAAGAAAGCTTGTCAGTTTTATACTTTGTTCGGTTATTGCTATAACACCCCACAGTGCCAATGCACAGAACAATTCTGACACTTACGATAAGAACAAGCCGCTCGACATTCTGCTTGACGAAAAGATTGAATACTACAGACAGCAATATCCTGAAATATCATTTCTGGTATTGCAGGGCGGTGAGGATTTAATAGCAGATGTGATGGCCCTTGATCTGATACTCGGTAATCAGCCCAGTAGCCTGGACTATGAGCACCCACAGAAGTTGCGAGAAGACCTGATGATTGCCAGCGCGAATCGTATTTTGCTCATGTTACAACATGGCTTGCCATCGGCTTCACTGTTCAAGGTCAATAATCCTCTGGACTGGCAGGCGCATATCTGCGTGCTGACCATTAACCCCACTGAGGTGAGTGCTGATTCTATTCGAGCAACCCAGAACCTTTTAGACCTGCCACGGGAGTTTGTAGAAAAAATCCCGCAAGATTTCAGATTGCAGCCCGCTGATTATCTTGAGTTTGTCATCGACCATGAGGTTTATCACTGTCTTTATTCAATGTATGTAGGTCCACAGAAAATGTCATATAAGACGTTTTGGGCGGAATATAACAGCTTCCTCAATGAGCAGGGTGCAGATGCTTTTGCCCTGGGAATGCATATCAATAGCCGTCACGAAGTCCCATCCTTTGCAGAAAACATCATGCGGATACGAGGCGTGGCTCTAATGAGCGGCGATCCGGATCACCTGACTTGCAAGGCTTTGCAGCAGATCGTGAACATCCCGCCAAAGGACCTGGCAGAAATGAGTGTCAATGAAATATTCGACAACGCAAACCGCATTCAGAAACGTCTAACCATCAGCTATGATGAATATATCCAGTACCTGGCTGCTTCCGTTCAGGCAATGAAGGAACTCGGTGTGGAAGCACTGATAGCAGAAGACCTGCGCAACAGGATCAAAGACACAAAAGCAGATCCATCACAGGTCAGAGAGCTGGTTACAAACACCCGCCGCTTCCTTTCCGAATTGAGTTGTGAAGAGGGTTGAATAAAACAGAAGGGGGCTTGCTAAGGCAGGAACAGAAATTATACAGGAAAGTAAATGTACACGTCCCGGTTGACAGCAGGGTTTAAGGAAGAAGAGAATGATGAGGGACTCTGTATGTTAATCGATTTATGAATAGAAATAGCACAAGTTTCATCTATTTCTAAGCAAGGAAACAAATTCCTGGTGGCATAGATAATCGTTATTCAAATCAGTAAGGAGAGCAGCATGACTGAAGCACAATCAGCACCCAATGTAGGTGCACCGGATCCAGAACTTAAAAACTCCCCCATATTCGATGAAAATGAGGAAGATCCATCACTGGACCAGGAACTCGAAACAGGTGTCTGTTATTTCAATAACGAGCCCTTCGCTATTG
>JARFQE010000047.1 GCA_029287915.1 Arenicellales bacterium | reverse complement strand
GCAGATCTCGACCGGGAAACGGTTGATTTTGGTCCAAACTATGATGAGACCGAGACCCAGCCTCTGGTAATGCCAACGCGGGTGCCCAATCTGCTGGTAAATGGTTCGGCCGGCATAGCGGTAGGTATGGCAACTACCATTCCGCCACATAATTTGCGTGAAGTAGTCAATGCCTGCCTGGCAATGATCAACGATGAAGAAATAGGCCTTGATGGGCTGATGGAACATATATCTGGGCCTGATTTTCCAACCGGCGGAATTATCAATGGTGCTACCGGTATTCTGCAGGCCTACAAAACAGGCCGAGGACGGATACATGTTCGGGCAAAAGTCGATATTGAGCCCATCGGTAAACAAGGTGAACGTAACGCGCTAGTGATTACCGAATTGCCTTATACAGTAAATAAAGCACGTCTGCTGGAAAAAATCGCAATCCTGGTGCGTGATAAGAAGATATCCAGCATTTCAGATCTACGCGATGAATCTGACAAGGATGGCATGCGCGCTGTCATTGAACTGAAGCGCGGTGAAGTGCCCGAAGTGGTGCTGAATAATCTCTACCAGATGACAAGTTTACAACTGGTTATTGGCATCAATATGGTGGCGCTTGTGAATAACCAGCCACGCCTGTTTTCACTGCGCGAGATGCTGGAAGAATTTATCCGCCATCGTCGTGAAGTCGTTACCCGGCGCACTATCTATGACCTGCGCAAGGCTAGAGATCGAGCCCATATTCTCGAAGGACTGGCGATTGCCCTGAGTAATATTGATCCGATTATTGCTCTGATCAAAGCGGCACCAAGCCCGGCTGAGGCGAAACTGCAGCTACAGGCCAAAGACTGGGAAACAGGTATTGTCTCCAGTATGCTGCAACGTGCGGGTGCTGAAATGTCGCGTCCAGATGGTCTGGCTGATGATATAGGCATGACAAAGGGTAAATATCGTCTATCAGAGAAACAGGCCCAGGCGATCCTGGATCTACGCCTGCATCGCCTGACTGGTCTGGAACAGGAAAAGATCATCTCTGAATATGAGCAGGTTCTTGACCGTATCGTCGAGTTGCTGGAGATACTCAACAATTTTGATCGGCTGATGGAAGTCATAACTGAAGAACTGATAGCACTTCGTGATAAATATGCTGATGACCGCCGCACTGAGATTGTTCAGAGTTATGAGGACCTCACTGACGAAGATCTTATAGCTGAAGAGGATATGGTGGTAACTATCTCTCACAGTGGTTATGCCAAGGCGCAACCACTGGAAGATTATAGCGCTCAGCGTCGTGGT
This sequence comes from Arenicellales bacterium, assembly GCA_029287915.1. GTDB lineage: Bacteria > Pseudomonadota > Gammaproteobacteria > BMS3Bbin11 > BMS3Bbin11 > BMS3Bbin11. The sequence goes on along the minus strand of JARFQE010000047.1, from coordinate 9,183 downwards.
GGTCGGGGCAAAAGTGCGACAAAAGTTAAAGAAGAAGACTTTGTCGAGACAATGTTTGTTGCCAATACTCACGATACAATCCTGTGCTTTTCGACCAAAGGCAAGGTTTACTGGAAAAAGGTCTTTATGCTGCCTCAGGCTGGCCGCATGGCGCGTGGTCGACCATTAAATAATCTTCTGCCGCTGGAAGAGGATGAGCAGATCACGGCAGTGCTGCCAATACGTGAGTACGAGGAAGATAAATTTGTATTCATGGCAATGGCAGATGGGCTTGTCAAAAAGACACCACTGGTCGATTTCTCGCGACCAAGAAACAGTGGCATACGTGCAGTTGAACTTGATGATGACAGGCGGCTGATTGGTGTTGGTATAACTGATGGAAACAAAGATATTCTGCTGTTCTCAAATTCCGGAAAAGCAGTAAGATTTAATGAAGAGAAAGTGCGCGGCATGGGGAGAACTGCACGCGGTGTTCGTGGTATTAAGATGCCAGAAGGGGATTATGTTATTTCTTTGATAATTGCCGATCCGGAGACAGATGTCGGTAAGTCGGTTCTGACTGCAACTATCCACGGTTATGGCAAACGCACATTGCTTGAGAATTACCCCTGCAAGGGTCGTGCAACCAAGGGTGTTATTTCCATTCAGACATCAGAAAGAAATGGTGACGTTGTTGCTGCGGAAATGGTAGAAGAAAATGACGAGGCCATGTTGATTACCAGTGGTGGTACATTGATACGCACCCGTATCAAAGAAATATCTGTTATGAGTCGAAATACTCAGGGTGTCCGTCTAATAGGTCTTGGCAAGAATGAGGAGCTGGTCAGCCTCGCCAGGGTGTGTGAATCAGAGGATGACAAAGCTGGAGATGGTGATGCTCCAGAAGCTATTTTAGAAAACGACCCTGCAGACTAGCCCGGAAAAACAAAAACAAGAGCTAATTATTTTAAAGAGAGCATCAATTATGAGCAGAATCTATAATTTTAGTGCCGGCCCTGCAACCCTGCCGCTGGCAGTACTGGAGCAGGTACAGCAGGAACTGACTGACTGGCACGGCTCCGGCATGTCGGTGATGGAAATGAGTCATCGAGGTAAGGAATTTATTTCCATCGCAGAGAAAGCTGAAGCAGATTTGCGTGAGGTGATGGAAATTCCCGAGCATTATAAGGTGCTTTTTCTTCAGGGTGGTGCATCCAGCCAGTTTGCTATGGTTCCGCTTAACCTGATGGGTTCCATTCGCAAGGCGGATTATTTTGATACTGGTGCCTGGTCAGCCAAGGCAATCAAAGAGGCTGCCCGCTATGGACATATTAATATTGTTGCCAGCAGCAAGGAACAATCCTATACCACCATCCCGGACCGCGGCCTTTGGGAGTTGGATGAAAATGCGGCATATGTGCACTTTACACCAAATGAAACAATTGGCGGGCTGGAGTTTGATACCGAGCCAGATACCGGTGATGTGCCTCTCGTTGCCGATATGTCATCAAGCATACTGTCGCGTCCGATTGATGTCAGTCGCTATGGCATCATCTATGCCGGGGCACAGAAGAACATCGGACCTGCTGGTCTGACAATTGCTATTATCCGTGAAGACCTGATTGGTAAGGCAGGACCACATACTCCAGCTATGATGGATTACGGCATACATGCAAAGGCCGAATCAATGTATAACACGCCACCGACATTTGCCTGGTACGTAGCCGGTCTGGTGTTCGACTGGCTGTTGAAAAATGGCGGTCTGTCAGAAATGGCAAAGATAAATGAACGTAAGGCGACTGCGTTGTATGATTGTATAGACAGTTCTGGTGGTTTTTATAGCAACCCGGTTGATAAAGCCTATCGTTCGTTGATGAATGTTCCATTTGTGATGGCGGATAGTAGCCTGGATGCACAATTTCTAGCTGGAGCCACAGAGGCGGGACTGGTTCAGTTAAAAGGGCACCGTTCCGTTGGTGGAATGCGTGCCAGCATTTATAACGCGATGCCGGAAGAGGGTGTAAATGCCCTGATCAGTTTTATGCAGGATTTTCAGAACAAAAATGGATGACAGATAGGAAAATAGATAACGTTAGAGATAACGTTCAAGGTATTAAGTTTCAGATAAATTAGAAATACGTAAAATACAACATTTAATACCTGATATCTGATCTTTTAAAACGTAGGGGCATCATGCACAAGATACTGACACTAAATAATATTTCTCCAGTCGGGCTGGAAAAACTGCCAAAAACTCTTTATGACTTCGGTCCGGATATTGAAGATCCCGAGGCCATCATTCTGCGTTCTTACAAGATGCATGACATGGATATACCGGAAAGTTTACTGGCGGTTGGCCGTGCCGGTGCAGGTGTAAATAATATCCCGGTCGACAAGTTGACTGAGATGGGTATTCCTGTCTTCAACGCTCCCGGAGCGAATGCCAACGCAGTTAAGGAGCTTGTCGTCGTCGGTTTGCTGCTTGCGTTTCGCAATATTTGCCCGGCCTGGGATTATGTTAGACGGCTTGATACTAGTGATGCATCGGCAATGTCAAAAGCCGTTGAAGAAGGTAAAAAGAAATTTGCCGGTTATGAGTTGCCCGGTAGGACTATCGGTGTAGTTGGGCTAGGTGCGATTGGCCGCTCGGTAGCGAATGTCTGCCTCACTCTGGGTATGAACGTGGTAGGTTACGATCCGAGCTTGACGGTTGAAGGCGCCTGGAAGCTTTCGTCTGAGGTGGAACGTGCTAATAGTCTTGAAGTACTGTTAAACAAGGTCGATGTCGTCACATTTCACGTGCCTCTTATTGATGTTACGCGCAACATGATCAACGATGAGCGTGTGGCATTGATGAAGCCCGGCGCGGTAATACTGAATTTCGCGCGTGATGGTATTGTCGACGATTCAGCTGTAGTTAGTGCACTTAATGCTGGTCGCATTCAGTCCTATGTCTGTGATTTTCCCAGCCCAGTGCTGGCGGGCTGTGACAAAGTGATTGCACTGCCACACCTTGGCGCATCAACCACAGAAGCCGAAGATAACTGCGCAATAATGGTTGCGCAGCAATTAAGAGATTTCATTGAGAACGGCAATATTACAAATTCTGTCAATTTCCCTGACGTACACATGGCCAAAGATGCCGTCAACCGTCTTGTCGTGACACATGCGAATGTGCCAAATATGCTGGGTCAGATTTCTACTGCCCTGGCAGCGAATGACATCAATATACGTGACATGATTAATCAGAGTCATGAAGAAATCGCCTATACGCTGGTCGATACTGATAACGTTATTCCCGATGCAGCGAAACAAGCGGTACGTTTAATTGAAGGCGTAAAAAAGGTACGAGTTGTCTGACAAACTATTTACCCGGGTATGAGTATATCTGCTAATGATCTGAAGCAACTGCGCGACCGCATCGATGCACTGGATGAGAAAATTCTCAGACTGTTCAATGAGCGGGCAGCGATTGCCATTGATGTTGCTGAAGCTAAACGGGCACAGGGTGAAACGGGAAATTTCTATCGACCTGAACGTGAAGCAGATGTACTTCGTCATGTAATTGACAAAAATGATGGGCCGCTGAAAGACGCTGATGTGGCACATCTGTTCCGTGCCCTGATGTCAGCCTGTCTTTCCGCCGAGGCACCATTGACCATAGGTTTCCTTGGACCTGAAGGAACCTTTTCACATGCTGCGGCATTAAAACATTTCGGTTATGCCGTAAACATCAGTCCGCTATCCTCAATTGATGATGTGTTTCGTGAGGTGGAGGCAGGTGCTGTAAATTTTGGTGTGGTACCAATTGAAAACTCAACTGAAGGGGTTGTCAGCAACACGCTGGACAATTTTATCGATTCACCACTTAAAGTCTGTGGTGAGGTTTCACTGCGTATCCATCATCATTTGCTGACAACATCAGATTCGCTAAATACAATTCAAAGGGTCTATTCACATCAGCAGTCGCTGGCGCAATGCCGCCGATGGCTAACGGCAAACCTTCCTCATGTGGAGCAGATAAATGTCAGCAGCAATGCCGAGGCAGCCAGGCGTGCTGCTGAAGATATGACAGCAGCAGCTATTGCAGGTGAACAGGCCGGTGAGTTGTATGAACTGCCATCGTTGGTTTCAAACATCGAAGATGACCCAAACAACACCACACGTTTTCTGGTGATTGGGCAAATAGATACTCATGCCACCGGTGAAGACAAAACCAGCATTATGGTTTCAAGTCGAAATGAAGCAGGTGCTCTATATAAATTGCTGGAGCCATTGGCAAGGCACAAAGTGAGTATGAGCAAAATTGAGTCCCGACCATCACATCGGGGGTTATGGGAATATGTCTTTTTTCTTGATATCGATGGACATATTTCTGACCCCGCAATAGCCGAGGTGCTCGAAGAAATTAGCCAGCAGGCAGTTATGCTGAAGTCGCTGGGATCTTACCCAAAATCTGTACTGGATTTGTGAGTCGGTCCTGGTCAGAAATGCGAGTTAAGCTCTCCGATCTGGCTACTCCAGGTGTCCAGAAAATTACACCCTATCAGCCCGGCCGGCCAGCAGAAGAGGTTGCGGCTGAATTCGGTATTAGTAAGCCGGTCAAACTGGCATCGAATGAGAACCCTCTCGGTCCATCTGCTATGGCGCTTAAGGCCATGCAGGCAGTACATGACCTGGCGCGTTATCCAGATGGTAATGGCTCGTTATTGAAACATAAGATAGCTGCGCGCCATGATCTCGATATTGACTGCATTACGCTAGGCAACGGATCCAACGATATACTTGAACTTGTTGCCCGCGCTTTTGTTAATCCTGGTGATGAAGTCATTTTCGGTCAACATGCCTTCGCGGTATACCCCCTTGCGACGCTGGCTGTCGGCGGCAGGCCCGTGGAAACACCAGCACTAAACTGGGGTAATGATCTGGATGCTATGGTCGAGGCGGTGACCGAGCGTAGCAAGGTAATTTTTATAGCCAACCCCAATAATCCTACCGGTACCTGGTTGACAAAAAATGAGTTAAAGCGATTTCTGGACGAAGTGCCGGAGCATGTAATTGTTGTGATAGACGAGGCTTATGCAGAATATGTCACAGAGGAAGCTTTTCCAGGCTATCCGGATTGTACACAGTGGCTGGAAGGCTATCCAAACCTTCTGGTGACAAGGACTTTCTCCAAGATTTTTGGTCTCGCTGGGCTCCGTGCCGGTTATGGTGTTTCATCACCTGAACTGGCCGATTTCCTCAACCGAGTGCGGCAGCCTTTTAATGTTAATTCTCTGGCACTGACAGCTGCTGAAGCGGCACTTGATGACGCACGGCATATACAGAAGAGTAGAGAAATGAACCAGGCGGGAATGGCGTATTTGATCGATGCATGTAATAAGCGCGGGCTGGGATATATTCCATCAGCAGGCAATTTTCTTGCTATCAATTTTTCGCGGCCTGCACAGGATATATTTGAGGCGATGATGCAGCAGGGGATTATTGTCAGGCCTGTAGCCAATTACGGTATGCCTGATTTTCTGCGGGTGACTGTAGGCTCCAAAGAAGAAAACAGCCGTCTTGTTGAGGTGCTGGACAGGGTGATGGAAAAAAATGCCGGAATGTAGCCTGGGACATGTTGTTATCATCGGTGTTGGCCTGATCGGCGGATCACTGGCCCGTGCTCTCAGACAGCATGATGCAGTCAGTCGGGTTACCGGGGTAGCGCGGAGCCACGAAACACTAGACCTGGCGCTGCAGATGGGCATTATTGATCAGGCAGAGATGGATCCGGTGCTGGCAATGAAAGATGCCGATCTGGTAGTGCTAGCTACTCCTGTTTCTAGCATTGGGCCGATATTGGAGTCAATTGCGGACCATATTCCCGCTCATTGCGTCGTCACCGACGCCGGAAGTGTCAAGGGAAGTGTGGCAAATGCTGCAAGACAGGCGCTGGGTGCAAGGATTGATTGCTTCGTGCCCGGCCACCCGATAGCTGGTACTGAGAACGCAGGTGTTTCTGCTTCCTTTGCAGAATTATTCATAGATCATCGTGTAATTCTTACGCCGCTCATTGAAAATTCAGAGACGGACATACAGCTGGTTCAGACAATGTGGGAAGTCTGTGGTGCCACAGTGGTCAGAATGTCAGTCGAAGATCATGATGCGATGCTGGCAGCAACAAGTCATCTTCCGCATCTGCTGGCTTTTTCGCTGGTGGATTTCCTTTCACAGCAGGAGCGCCATGACGATATATTTTGTAATACAGCTGGCGGTTTTCGAGATTTCACCCGCATAGCTGCCAGCAGTCCGGTTATGTGGCGAGATATCTGTATGGCTAACAGGGATGAACTGATCCCGCTGCTTGACTCGATGGAAAAGCAGCTGGCTAGCTATAGAACTATGCTGCAGCAATCGAATGGAGATCAACTGGAGCAGGCATTCCAGCGTGCCAAGTCGGCACGAGACAGTCTACCCGAGATTGCAAAGTCGGGTACAGAGAAAAAATAAAGGAATACCTGGAGCAATTTGTGAGCAAACGTTTCAACATTCATCCTGGTGGTAGTTTGAAAGGCGTCATTCGAGTCCCGGGTGATAAATCCATGTCACATCGTTCGGTAATTTTTGGAGCCCTGGCAGAAGGTATTACCCATGTCAGTGGCCTTCTGGAAGGTGAGGATGTGCTGGCAACCATTGCTGCTTTTCGTGCCATGGGGGTCAATATTGAGGGGCCTGATGATGGTCGCCTGGTAGTGCACGGGGTAGGGCTTAAGGGTCTGCAGAAACCACAGCATGATCTCGACATGGGTAACTCAGGGACAGCGATGCGACTGTTATCGGGTTTGTTATGCGGCCAGAATTTTTCCAGCCGCCTGGTTGGTGACAAATCATTGTCAGAAAGGCCGATGCGTCGTGTCGTTGATCCGCTTACTGAGATGGGTGCGAAAATATCCACTGCTGTCGGTGGCACTCCACCACTACAGATTGATCCAGTAAGTGGCTTGCATGCTATTGATTATAAGATGCCTATGGCCAGTGCACAGGTAAAATCCTGTTTGTTGCTTGCCGCTTTATATGCACAGGGCAAGACCTGTGTGACCGAGCCGGCACCGACCAGAGATCATACCGAACGCATGCTGCGAGGCTTTGACTATCCTGTCTACAGCGACGGTGACAGAGTCTGCCTGGAGCCGGGTTTTCATTTGGCTGCTACTGATATGACGGTACCGGGGGATATATCTTCGGCGGCCTTTTTCATCGTTGGAGCGAGTATTTCTAAAGCCTCGCGTATTGAGATTATAAATGTTGGTGTCAATCCGACGAGAACAGGTATTCTTCTTGTGTTGAATCAGATGGGAGCCGATATTGAGCTAAAAAATGAACGAGTCATTGGGGGTGAACCGGTAGCGGACCTGGTGGTTCAGTCAGCGCCATTACACGGGATTCATATTGATGAAAGACACGTGCCGCTCGCTATTGATGAATTTCCCGCCATCCTGGTTGCGGCGGCTTGCGCCACCGGTGAGACAGTACTTAGCGGGGCTGAAGAACTCAGAGTGAAAGAATCCGATCGCATTGCAGTAATGGCCCGAGGGCTCAGCGATATCGGAGTTGATGTTAGCGAAACATCAGATGGTATGCGCGTGCAGGGTGGTCAAATACGGGGTGGCGCAGTCGATAGCCATGGTGATCATCGTATTGCTATGGCATTTGCTATGGCAGGGCTGGTCAGTGATGCCGATATCCAAATCGATGACTGCGATAATGTCGCTACCTCATTTCCCGATTTTCATTCTCTGGCTAAAAGTTGTGGCCTGCATATCACAGTAACCGACATATGACCGAAGCACCAGTTATCACTATTGATGGCCCCAGTGGTTCAGGCAAAGGCACTGTCAGTCAGAAGTTGGCGACTGACCTTGGTTGGCATTACCTCGACTCCGGTGCTATTTACCGCGCACTGGCCTATGCTGCAGAACTGGCTGGCATCGAAGGATCTGCGGGAAAAGAGCAGATTGTAAGCCTTGCACGCGAACTCAAGCTTAAATTTAGTCCGGCTGATGATGGTGGTGCTGGTGTGCTGCTGGCGGGTACAGATATTTCTGACTCGATTCGTACCGAGGAATGCGGTGCAATGGCTTCAAAGCTGGCTGCCGATGGTGAAATTCGAGCAGCGCTATTGCAGCGGCAACGGGATTTTCGCCAGCCGCCCGGACTGGTTGCGGATGGTCGTGATATGGGCACCGTGGTGTTCCCTGACGCCACACACAAATTTTTTCTTACGGCATCTGCACAGGTACGAGCCGAAAGACGATATAAGCAGTTGAAGGAAAAGGGGATTAATGATAGTATCTCGCGTCTTTTTACGGTGATTTCTGAACGCGACGCACGTGATGCGGGGCGCTCGAATTCTCCATTAACACCCGCGACAGACGCGATTGTGCTGGATACGTCCGATATGAGCCTCGATGAGGTGATCGGATTTGTCAAGCAGCATGTCGGGTACCAGAGTCTGTAGTCGACGGCTAAGCCAGCCAGCTGTGCAGAAGCCGTCAGCGGATAAATTCACCAATGCCCACCAATGTAGCGGGGGCCGTACCCGACGTAAAGAAACCGAGTTATATCTAATACCATGAGTGAAACATTTGCTGATTTACTGGAACAGAGCCTTTCCAAGGCCGAGATGCGTTCTGGAGAAGTGACAATCGGACAGGTTGTCGATGTTAATGATGACTATGTAATCGTTAATGCCGGCCTGAAAACCGAGGGTGAAATCCCGGCGGCGGAATTCAAAGATGCCGATGGCGTTGTGACAGTAAAAGTAGGCGATGATGTCGAAGTTGCTATCGATTCAATAGAAGACGGAACAGGCGCGACGCGCCTGTCTCGTGAAAAGGCTATCCGTGCACGAGCCTGGGAAGACCTTGAAAAAGACCATGAAAAAGATGCCATCGTTATTGGCCGTATTACCGGTAAGGTCAAAGGCGGGTTTACTGTTGGTCTCGGCAGTATACGGGCCTTTCTCCCTGGTTCCCTGGTCGATGTCCGCCCGGTAAAGGATGCAACCTACCTGGAAGGTAAGGACCTGGAATTCAAAATTATCAAGATCGATCGTCCACGCAATAATGTCGTGGTATCGCGCCGTGCTGTAGTCGAAAAAGAAATGACCGCGGAACGTGAAGCACTGCTGGAGAATATGGAAGAAGGCCAGATCGTCAA
>JARFQE010000046.1 GCA_029287915.1 Arenicellales bacterium | reverse complement strand
TCTGCGCAACAACCCTGGCGGTGTACTGAGTGCTGCAGCAGACGTATCTGACGCCTTCATCGATGAAGGCAAGCTGGTATACACACAGGGTCGCATAGCCAACTCCGACTTTGAATTTAACGCCAAGCCAGGCGATATCATGAATGGTTCACCCGTAGTGGTACTGATCAATGGCGGTTCGGCTTCAGCTTCAGAGATCGTTGCCGGTGCACTGCAAGATCATAAACGCGCCGTCGTTATGGGCAGCAAATCATTTGGTAAAGGCTCGGTACAGACTATCCAGGAGTTACGCAGTGGTGGTGCGGTGAAGATCACTACCGCACGTTACTTCACACCGAGCGGCCGCTCGATCCAGGGCGAGGGCATCACTCCGGATATCATTCTCGACAGTTATGAGATCGAAGATTCCAAAGAGGATGGCTCCTCACTTCGTATCAAGGAATCAGATCTGAGCGGTAGTATAAGCAATCCGACAAAATCACAGGAAGCCATCAAGAAAGCTGTAGAGGAAGGCAAGAAAGACGAAGACAAAGACGAGAAGATAAAAGCTTCTGATGATTTCCAGCTATTCGAAGCACTACTGCTATTAAAGGGTCTAAATATTTTAAGTAAATCGTGATCAAGATGAATTTACAGACTATATTTAACATGGATGTTAGATGACTCATTTTTAACAATAATCGATGCCTTCACTGCGCACATGAAAAATCAAAAGCGACTGATCGCTTTTGCCCCTCTGCTTTTCGTTCTTAACCACACCCCTGCACAAGCGGGAAAACTCGCCAGCATAATAATAGACGACGTCGGCAACCATCTTGAATATGGACGCGACGTTATCAAGCTCCCGGCGACATTGACCATCGCCATACTGCCAAAGACGACCTATGCCAAAAAGCTCGCCAGGCTGGCCGCCAAGAATAATAAGGAAGTCATGCTGCACCTGCCGATGCAGTCCGTCGAGCATCATCAGCATTCACCCGGCACGCTCGACCTTCACATGACCAGGAACGAGTTTAGAGAACAGCTGCGCTCCAACCTTAACTCCGTGCCTTATGTACGTGGCGTGAACAACCATATGGGCAGCCTGTTGACCAGGCATCCGGGGCATATGACCTGGCTAATGGACGAGCTATCAGGCATGGGTGGTCTGTATTTCATCGACAGTAAAACCACCGGCAAGTCCATCGCCGATAAAATTGCCACTGAAAACAATGTTCCAGTATTGTCACGTGATTTTTTTCTTGATCCGGACAATAATGCCGGCACATTACGTCAACAATTTGACCTGTTTATCAAGAAAGTTAATCAGCGTGGTTACGCACTGGCTATCGCGCATCCTTATCCAGAGACCATTAAGTTTTTAAAAGCCCACCTGAACGAATTAAGCCAGCATGGCATCAAGCTGATCCCGGTCTCGGAGCTGGTGCGAACTGCCAGCCAAATAAAAGACAATTATCAGGAGAACCGACATGTCGCATGTACTAGTACCGCTTGCTCAAGGCTGTGAAGAACTCGAAGCTATCACCATCACTGACCTGCTGGTCCGCGCTGGTGTCTCAGTGACCACCTGTGGCCTGGATGAGATGCCGGTAAAAGCGTCCAGGGGCACAACCATTATCCCCGACACCTGCATAGACAAGGTGATGGATGAAAGCTACGACCTCATCGCCCTGCCGGGCGGTCTGCCAGGCGCCGATCACCTGCGTGATAACGAACAGCTACAGTTATTATTAAAAAAACAGGCAAAAAATAATAAATTTCTTGCCGCGATCTGCGCTGCACCAAAGGCACTGGCAGAAGCCGGCTTATTGAATGGAAAGACAGCGACCAGCTACCCTGGAATATTAGAGGCTCTCGACAATGAGTCGATCAATATTAGCCGGAATGCGGTCGAAATCGATGGAAAAATTGTCACTTCTCGAGGACCGGGAACCGCCATGGACTTTGCCCTAACCCTGATAGAACTGCTGGAAGGCAGAGAAAAGCGTGATGAAATAAACAGACAGCTCGTCCGCTGATTTAATTATTTACAATGAAATCAATAATATAGAATTTAATTAAATCCTTATATACTGTGGTGTTTATAATCCTGTGAATTTTCTATATAATACTTGACCTAATTACTAGGTTATTATTTTTCTTATTTTATACAGGTACATCCCATGCAAGCAGAAGTAAACGGTCAAATTATCCAGCTCAGTGAAGCCGGCTGGTTAGAGAACCTCGACGAATGGAGCGAAGACCTCGCTGTAGAAATCGCCAAAAACGAAAAGATTGTTGATGGATTAACTCAGGAACACTGGGACATCATCAACGAAGCACGCGAATATTTCCATGAAAATGGCAGTGTCTGCGAACCTCGCGCATTCTCAAAAATCATGAAGAAAAAATATGGTAAAGATCGTAGCGATCAAAAATATATTTATTCTTTATTCCCAACAGGTCTGATCAAGTGCGCAAACAAGATTGCTGGCCTGCCAAGACCTAAAGGCTGTAGTTAGACAATCAGTCAAGCTTACTATCAAAAAAGCCGCGGCCTCAGCCGCGGCTTTTTTTGCGCTGATTTTTCCCATGTGGGCAAAACTTCTTGATCTGCGCACAAGTTTCAGCAGCAGCTGGCCATGATAGAATATATTTTCACCCTGGCATTCACTTAACTACTGGAGTAACAGTCATGGAAGATACTGCTCTCGACTACCTGCAACAAACATTTGGTTATTCACAGTTTCGCCTGCAACAGGGCGAAATAATCCAGACTTTAATCAATGGTGATGATGCTGTTGTATTAATGCCAACCGGCGGTGGTAAATCACTCTGTTACCAGATTCCATCATTATGCCGTAGCGGTACCGGCATCATAATCTCGCCACTGATCGCACTGATGCATGACCAGGTCATTGCCTTGCAGCAACTGGGTATCAATGCAGCGTTCCTCAACTCTACGCTGGATGCCAAGACATCACGCCAGACAGAAGCGGACCTGGTCAATGGCCATCTGGACATGTTGTATGTCGCACCGGAACGACTCAACACCAGCGGCTTTATCCAGTTACTCAAACAGACCAGGATCTCACTTTTTGCCATCGATGAAGCGCATTGCGTCTCACAATGGGGCCATGACTTTCGTCCGGACTACATCCAGCTGTGTCTGCTGCATGAACAGTTTCCTGACATACCCAGAATAGCACTGACTGCTACCGCTGATCAGGCTACCCGCAAAGAGATCAAGCAACGATTACAACTTGAGAACGCGCGCGACTTCATCTCCAGTTTTGACCGGCCCAATATCTGCTATCGAATCACTGAAGCACAGAGTAATGCACGCAGCGCATTATTGCGATTTATTCAAAATGAACATGAGGGCGATTCAGGTATCGTCTATTGCCTGTCTCGTAAGAAAGTAGAGAGTACCGCTGCGTGGCTGACAGAAAAAGGCTTCACTGCCCTGCCTTATCACGCCGGACTGCCTGCAGCGGAAAGACAGGCCAACCAGCAACGTTTTCTCAACGAAGACGCTATCATCATCGTCGCTACCATCGCATTTGGTATGGGCATCGATAAACCAGATGTACGATTTGTTGCCCACCTGAACCTGCCCAAAAGCATGGAAGCCTATTATCAGGAGACCGGTCGAGCCGGCCGCGATGGCCAGCCGGCAACAGCCTGGATGGCGTATGGTTTACAGGACGTGATCACTCTCAAACAGATGATGGCAACATCGTCAGCAGCAGAGCAGTACAAACGTGTCGAGAATCAGAAACTGGAGACCATGCTCGGCTTTACCGAAATTACCGGTTGCCGCCGTCAGTCTTTACTGGACTACTTTGGTGAAACGCTGGATCATGCCTGCGGTAACTGTGATAACTGCCTGTCCCCGGCAGAGACCTGGGATGCGACCCTGGCGGCACAAAAAGCCCTGTCCTGTGTGCACCGAACCGGGCAGCGTTTCGGGGTCAACTACCTGGTTGATGTCTTGACCGGAAAAGCAAATGATCGAATAAAACAGTTCGGTCATGATTCATTAAATATCTATGGCCTGGGCAAGGAGCTTGATGCGGGACAATGGCGAACTATTTACCGTCAGCTGATCAGTCGCAACCTGCTCACTGTAGATACCGAAGGTCATGGCAGTCTACGCTTGAGCGAGCAGTGCCGCCCGATTCTACGAGGTGAACAGACGCTTTTAATACGCAAAGAGAGCAAACGAACAAGAGCCGCTCGCAAAGGCCGAAAATCTTTGGTTACAGATGATTCAGAAAACAAGGTGTTATGGGATGAACTGCGTGACTGTCGAAGACGACTTGCGGACGAGAACGGAGTGCCGCCATTCGT
>JARFQE010000003.1 GCA_029287915.1 Arenicellales bacterium | reverse complement strand
CATCAATATAACTGCGGATGAAATTAAGGGTTTGCCGTTGTCTGTCAGTTAGCATATACTGTTCTCACTCTGTTCTCATTCAGAATACGGCAACAAACAGAAAATTGCAAGAAAACTAGTACAAATTAGTACAAATAGATTAGCAGTAACAGGATACAGGACATGTTGGATTCAGATAAAAAGCAGGCAACGCTGGAAGAGTTAGCGTCACAAGTCGGTGACAGACTTGTTTCTCGAAATGAAAGCCTGGCGACTGCGGAATCCTGTACCGGTGGATGGGTATCGATGCTGGTCACTGCGATAACCGGCAGCTCAGCCTGGTTTGACCGGGGCTTTGTTAGCTACAGTAATGAAGCCAAACAGGAAATGCTTGCCGTGGATAAACAGATAATCGAAATACATGGCGCTGTCAGTGAAGAGACTGCCAGAAGTATGGTTCAGGGTGCGATTGAAAACAGTAATGCCCAGGTAGGCTTGTCTATTACCGGCATCGCCGGCCCTGGCGGCGGTACTATTGACAAACCTGTGGGCACAGTGTGTTTCGGCTGGATGGTCGATGGACAATGTGATACCGAGACCTGTCATTTCTCTGGTGACCGAAACCAGGTCAGGGAACAGTCTGTGCGACATGTTCTGACCACCTTGCTGGATCGTCTTCAACATGGTGCGGCGCGTGGCTGAATTAAATTCTTCAGTTAAATCTGCCGACAGAGGCAAGCGCTTATTCCTGGCTTGCTGGCCAGATCAGTCCCTGCAGGAAACTTTATTTAAGCTGGCGCGTCGATTACAGAAAATACACGGTGGTCGAAAAACACCGAAACAGAATATACATCTAACTTTGCTGTTTCTTGGCCAGGTACCAGAACAAAAGGAACAGGATTTGAGGCATCGACTACGTAGCCTGGAGGCAAAAGAATTCGAATTAGAGCTCGATAAGGCCGGTTGTTTTGGACACTGCAAAATAAAATGGGTTGGAGCTTCCATGCAGCCTGCTGCCCTGAGAAACCTGTATCGTGGTTTACAACAAATCTGCCATGAGTTAGGTCTTCTTACGGATGATAAAGCCTTTCGCCCTCATATCACCCTGTTGCGCAATTCTCGTGGTGAGATTGGACAAGAAATCAGGCCCCTGTGCTGGAAAGTCGATAGCTATTACCTGATTGAATCGGTGCAGACGGGAGCCGGTGTCGAATACAGAATTGTCGAGGAATTCAAACTTCCTGATGAGAAAAAAGAGTAATAATTTTATCCGCAAAATGCGGGATCGTGTGTAATAATCCGGAGGATAACTAACATGGATCAACCAACAACGAGTATCAAAATGGACGACAACAAATCAAAGGCCCTTAGTGCAGCACTGAGTCAGATCGAACGCCAGTTTGGCAAGGGCACAGTAATGCGCCTGGGTGATGGTGCAGTACAGAATATCGAAGCTATACCTACAGGCTCTCTGGCATTGGATAATGCGCTGGGTATAGGTGGCTTGCCACGGGGAAGAGTGGTCGAGATATACGGTCCTGAATCATCAGGTAAAACGACGCTTACGCTACAGGTTATCGCAGAAGCCCAGAAGCTGGGTGGCACCTGTGCATTTGTCGATGCAGAACATGCACTGGATCCATCATATGCCGAAAAGATCGGTGTTGATGTTGATAATCTGCTGGTCTCGCAGCCTGACACCGGTGAGCAGGCACTGGAGATTGCTGATATGCTGGTGCGATCAGCAGCGATTGATGTCGTTGTTGTCGATTCGGTTGCTGCACTGACGCCGAAGGCTGAGATTGAAGGTGAAATGGGCGATCATCACGTTGGCCTGCAGGCCCGACTGATGTCACAGGCTCTGCGTAAGTTGACTGCCAATATCAAACGGTCCAATACCCTGGTGATATTCATTAACCAGATCCGCATGAAAATTGGTGTTATGTTTGGCAATCCAGAAACGACCACCGGTGGTAATGCACTCAAGTTTTACGCCTCGGTACGTCTTGATATACGCCGTATCGGTGCTATCAAGAAGGCAGATGAGGTGCTCGGCAACCAGACCCGTGTCAAAATTGTCAAGAACAAGGTCGCGCCGCCATTCAAACAATGTGAGTTTGATATTCTTTACAATGAAGGCATCTCTCACGAAGGTGAACTGATAGATATCGGCGTTATGCACAATATCGTTGACAAATCAGGTGCCTGGTATGGTTATGGTAAGGAGCGTATAGGGCAGGGCAAGGATAATGCGCGCCAGTTTCTCAAGGATCACCCGGAGATGGCAGCAGAGATTGAAGAGAAACTGCGTGTTGCCATGGGCATCAGTGATGCTCCAGAGCTGGCAGCAGGGACTGCCGATGTAGTAGAGGCTGAATAATCATATTGACGAGTGCCTCAATCAGTTCATGAATAATAATCATGAATCCAAAGCCAGCGATATCTGCGCATAGAGTCTTCGCAATAGATAACTATTACGTACGATTCTTTCTTTGATATGACAGATTTTGAACCACAATCTGAATTATCCAGCAGTAATAGAAACACCCTTGTCGATGTCAGACGACGTGCTATGGATCTACTGGCACGTCGAGAGCACGGCATCACAGAACTAAGCCGCAAGTTAATAGCAAAAGATTTTGATCCGCAACTGGTCGAACAGGCTGTTGCCGGCCTGGCGCGAGACAATCTTGTCTCTGATGAGCGATTTTGCGAGGCGATGATTAATTCCCGTCTAAATCGTGGTAACGGGCCTGTTAAAGTGCGTTATGAATTGCGTAGTAAAGGTGTAGCGGGGAGCACTATTGACAAGGTAATGGATGAGCTCATGCCAGACTGGCATCAATCGCTGATAGATTTAATTAAAAAAAAGTATGCGGGACAGCTATCTGGGACTCCCGTAGAGCGCATAAAACAGGTAAGATTCCTGTCTTCAAGAGGGTTCCCGCAGGATATGATATATAGTGTCATTCAGAATGCGGAATCTGACTAGTATTATTCGTTAAGAATCGTTTGACCAGTATTGATTGTTTTGCTCCAGGGATATACCTGTCGGGATATGAAAAGCAGCGAGATTAGAAATAAGTTCCTTGAATTTTTTGCATCGAAGGGTCATGAAATTGTGGCAAGCAGCTCGCTTGTGCCGGCTAATGACCCGTCATTACTGTTTACCAATGCAGGTATGGTGCAGTTCAAGGATGTTTTCCTTGGCAATGAAAGCAGATCTTATAATCGTGCGACCAGTTCACAGCGCTGCGTACGGGCCGGCGGTAAGCATAATGATCTGGAAAATGTAGGTTATACAGCACGACATCATACCTTCTTTGAAATGCTTGGAAATTTCAGTTTTGGTGATTATTTCAAGCAGGATGCCATTGCCTTCGCCTGGGAGTTTCTTACCGATGTAATGCAGATTCCTGAAGACAGGCTATGGGTAACTGTTTTCGAGGAAGACGAAAAAGCTGAAAGTATCTGGTTGAATGAAATTGGTATTAAACCAGATCGTTGTCTGCGTATCGGCGCCAAGGATAATTTCTGGTCAATGGGCGACACTGGTCCCTGCGGTCCCTGCACAGAAATCTTCTATGATCATGGCCCCGAAGTACCAGGTGGGCCTCCCGGTTCACCTGATGAAGACGGAGATCGATACGTAGAGATATGGAATCTTGTTTTCATGCAATTTGACAGAACTGCAAATGGCACATTAACCAATCTGCCCAAACCTTCCGTTGATACAGGAATGGGACTGGAACGTCTGGCTGCAGTGAAGCAGGGCGTCACAAATAACTACGATATCGACCTGTTCAGGCATCTTATATCTGCAGCGGCAGAGGTAACGGCCTGTGATGTTCTGGATAACAAGTCATTACGTGTTATAGCCGATCATATTCGCTCTACATCGTTTCTCATTACAGATGGCGTTGTTCCTTCTAATGAAGGCCGTGGTTATGTGTTGCGACGTATTATTCGGCGTGCAGTACGGCATGGTCATATGCTTGGCACAGAGGGTGCATTTTTTTACAAACTGGTTTCCCCGCTGATCGAGGTAATGGGGCAGGCCTATCCGGAACTTGCAGCGGCACAGACAAATATTGAAAAAGTAATCAAGACTGAAGAAGATCGTTTCGCTGAAACACTGGAAACCGGAATGAGCATCCTTAACCAGGCAATATCGGATCTGCAGGGTAATGTCATCGATGGACCCACTGCATTTCGTCTCTATGACACTTATGGCTTCCCCTTTGACCTTACTGCCGATATCGCAAGAGAAAAAGGACTATCAGTAGATCAGGATGGTTTTGATGCTGAGATGGAAAAGCAGCGACAGCGGGCACGGTCTTCCAGTCATTTCGCTGATGCAGAGGCTAGCCACATTCATATAGAAGGATGTACGGAATTCACAGGCTATAGCCTCCTTGAGGCCAATTCAAATATTGCTGCTATCTACCAGGACAACGAAGCGGTAAGTGTTATCAATGAAGGTGGTAATGCCGTCATTATTCTCGATAAATCACCATTTTATGCTGAAAGTGGTGGTCAGGTTGGGGATACTGGCCAACTGATGGCAGGCAGGACGATCTTTGAAATTAAAGACACGCAGAAATTAGGTGAGGATGTCATCGGACATATCGGTCATTTACGTGCTGGCGAACTGAAGAAAAATACTCCGGTAATTGCTGCGGTTGACACTGAAAAGAGGAAGGCAACGGCGCTTAATCACTCAGCCACACATCTATTGCATGCGGCATTAAAAACGGTGTTGGGCAGTCATGTCGAGCAGAAAGGATCACTGGTCAATGACCAGTATTTACGTTTCGATTTCTCACATTTTAGTCCTGTCAGCAAAGAGGAAATTCAAAGAATCGAAGATCTGGTAAACGCCGAAATACGGGCGAATGTTGAAGTGACTACCACCGTAATGGCTAAAGATGAAGCGAAAGTGGCTGGTGCCGTGGCTCTGTTTGGAGAGAAATATGGAGATGAAGTCCGAGTCGTCAGGATGGGCGATTTCTCGATGGAATTATGTGGAGGTACACACGTAAACCGAACTGGTGATATCGGGCTGTTCGTTATCCGCAACGAAGCGGGCGTTGCAGCCGGTGTGCGTCGAATAGAGGCATTGACCGGTAATGCGGCAATGAATTATTTTTCACAAAAAATATCTACGCTAGACAATATTAACGAGATGGTGAAAGGCAACTTCAAAAATACCGAAGCGAAAGTACAAAGCCTGCTGGAAAAAGTACGTGAGCTTGAGAAGGAGAACAGCCGACTCAATGATAAGCTGGCTTCGTCCAGCGGTGATGATATTGCTTCCAGTGTAGTTGATGTGCAGGGTGTGCCCGTCGTTGCCAGTGTAATGGAAAATTGCAATACCGATAGCATGCGTAAAACTGTTGATCAGCTGCGAAACAAGCTTGGCAGTGCAGTCGTTGTTTTAGGGGCAGCAGATGGCGGTAAGGTAAGTTTTGTTGCCGGTGTCACATCTGACCTGACTAATCGTGTCCATGCTGGTAACCTGGTGCGCTCCGTAGCTGAAATAGCAGGTGGGCGTGGCGGTGGACGTCCTGACATGGCACAGGCAGGTGCGAGCAAACCTGAAAAACTCAAAGATGCCATTAATGCGGTGACAGATCTTGTTGCCACACAGCTGCAGTCCTGACTTTACCTTCTTTAAATAATATTCCGGATAGAACAATGGCACTAATCGTCGAGAAATATGGCGGCACATCCGTTGGCAGCATAGAACGGATTAATGCGGTAGCTGAAAAAGTATCAAGAACTCACGCAGCGGGTAACCAGATGGTGATCGTCGTCTCTGCCATGAGTGGTGAGACAAATCGTTTGCTTGAGATGGCAAAAGAAATAAGCTCGGATATGCCAGCTAGAGAAGCCGATGTACTGGTTTCTACCGGTGAGCAGGTGACGATTGCGCTATTATGTATGGCGTTGATAAAAAATGGAGAGAAGGCGAGATCCTACACCGGTGGCCAGGTGCGAATTGAAACTGATACCTCTCATGGGCGGGCCCGTATTCAGAATATTGACGATAGCAGAATAAAGAAGGACCTCGCCAAAGGTAAAATTATTGTAGTGGCTGGGTTTCAGGGTGTTGATAGTGAGGGAAATATTACCACCCTGGGGCGTGGAGGTTCAGATACTTCTGCCGTTGCTCTGGCTGCTGCATTAAAAGCCGATGAATGTCGTATTTACACAGATGTTGATGGGGTTTATACGGCAGATCCTCGAATAGTGCCTGAAGCGCATCGAATGGATCAGATTACCTTCGAGGAAATGCTTGAATTATCAAGTCTGGGAGCAAAGGTGTTACAAATTCGCGCAGTTGAATTTGCCGGAAAATATAAAGTGCCTCTGCGAGTTTTGAGTTCATTTGAAGATGGACCTGGCACATTGATCAGTTACGAGGTAGGTAGGAAAATGGAAAGAGCCGTTATCGCAGGTATTGCACACAATGCTGATGAAGCAAAACTGACAATCACCGGTGTGCCAGACCATCCGGGCGTTGCCCATTCAATATTGGGGGGTATCGCTGAAAAGGGCATCAACGTTGATATGATCATCCAGAATATTGCTGCAGATGAAACAACAGATTTCACATTTACCGTCCCTCGTGCAGATTATGAGAGTGCAAAATCCATCCTGGCAAAGGTCTCGGATGAGCTCGGTGCCAGGGGTGTCACCGGCGATAATTCTATTGCCAAGGTTTCCATCGTAGGGATGGGTATGCGCTCACATACCGGCGTTGCAGATCTTATGTTCGCTACACTGGCAGAAGAAGGTATCAATATAAAAATGATATCGACATCTGAGATAAAAGTTTCCGTCGTTATCGATGACAAATACACTGAACTGGCTGTACGCGCATTGCATAAGGCCTTTGAACTAGATAAGAAATTACAGTGATTTGCTGGTTATTTCGAGAATATTGATTATCTTTATTAGAGTGGGGGAAGCTTCACGGAAGAGCCATAATGGCTGAAATATAATAATCATGGAGATGATATAGTGCTTATATTAACAAGACGTACAGGTGAGACGTTAACTATTGGCGATCAGATTCAGGTAACTGTGCTTGGAATCAAGGGAAACCAGGTCCGCATTGGGATAAATGCGCCAAAAAATGTGCCGGTACACCGCGAAGAAATTTACGAAAGAATCAAAGATGAAGACTTTGATGATGGAGACTGACAGCTAGCTAGAGAGTCTGTTAGAATCCGGCTTCAAATTTCTTCGGAGAGGTGGCCGAGCGGCTGAAGGCGCTCCCCTGCTAAGGGAGTATAGGCTTAACCCCTATCGAGGGTTCGAATCCCTCCCTCTCCGCCAAATCATACAAAAGCCACCCACCAGGGTGGTTTTTTTATGATCAGGAGCAGGGAGGTTTGATGAGAACCCTTAGTTCGACAAGCCGCCGCAGGCGGTGAAGAACGTCGAAGCGCAGCGACGACGGCCCCGTAGGGGTGAGACTGCAGGCCGAGTAATCCCGGCCCTGATGCGATGAGCGATAGTAGTTGAAACTACATCATATAAAGGCTGCCTGAAGGGTGGCCTTTTTAATTAATAGCTCAAAAATTGATATCAGCATCCAGGCTACGCAATTATTTTCTGGTTCTTGTTGTCCACGCAGGCGACTTTAACCATGGTTCTGATATAAAACCGAATTGTTCACAAAAGCTCGAAAACTTTTTGTCATCAAACTGTAATATAACTTATATTATAAAATACTTTAACTACAGTAATTAAATTGTTGTTAAAAAAGTATAATTATTGAATCGAACAGTTTTATTCAGCTTAAGAATTGAGCACTCCCTCTTTGTCATAACAGTACAAAGCTGAACAATATACACAAACTTATCCACAGCCGTATGGGCTAAGTTTGGGGGTGTTCTGACCAGTTGCAATCTTTTAAAACAGGAAGATTTTTATTAGTAATCTGTAGAACATGAAAATCGGAATCGAATTTGTGTTCAATATGCCAGATTCATGTTTTCTGAAACAGGATCAGGTGATCCACGGCTAGTGTAATTCCGGTTTTGTGGCCAACTGGTAAATCATAGTGGCTAGGAACGAGAGACAGAATTTCTTCACCAGTATTAAGCCTGACTGTGTACAGGGTTTCGGCTCCCCTGAAGGCGCGGTCAGTTATGGTGACTTCATATTCACCGAACTCGCTCAGGTGGACATCATCAGGTCGGAGCAGTACATCAACCGGGCAACCAACCGGCCAGTTATAGGTGAGATTCCCTGTCAGCTCACCCAGAACAGTTTCTACCGTCCCAGCTCCTACCATAGTGCCATCGAGAAAACGCCCCTGGCCGATGAAATCTGCAACGAAGCGGTCTGCCGGCTCATGGTAAAGCCCGAACGGCGTATCCAGTTGCCGTATACGTCCCTGTTGCATGACGGCGATACGTTCACCCATAACGAAAGCCTCATGCTGGTCATGTGTGACGAATACCGCGGCGATGTTACGTTCCTTCAATATATCTCGTACATCCAGTGCAAGACGTTCACGCAACTCGACATCGAGATTCGAAAACGGCTCGTCGAGCAATAGTAATTCGGGTTCTGGCGCCAGTGCACGGGCAACGGCAACACGCTGTTGCTGACCACCGGATAGTTCATGCGGATATCTATTCCCAAGAGCGCTCAAACCAACCAGTTCGAGTGACTGTTCGGCAATATATTTACGCTCCTGCCGACTGTGTTGATGCAGGCCAAAGCAAACATTATCAATGACATTGAGATGTGGGAACAGGGCATAGTCCTGAAACACCATGCCCAGACAACGTTGTTCCGGTGGCAGCGTGAAACCCGGGGACGAAATTTTGATGTCATTTAGGATGATTTCACCATGTGTGACCGGTTCAAAACCTGCGATAGCTCTTAGGACAGTTGTTTTACCACAGCCGCTGGGCCCAAGCAGGCAGGTTAGTTCACCTTCTTGAATATCAACTGAGAAGCCTTCTACAACGACCATCCTATTGTAACCGCAGTGGATATCCTGGATTTGCAGTAGTGTTTTTGAATCGTTTTTCATAACTGCTATTGAGTCGCCTTTGTGCTGGCCGCTACGGTAGTTGATTTACTTGAGCGAATCACTAACAGAATAACTGGCAGCAGTCCTGCCAGTACCAGGGTGATGGCAGGCAGGGCTGCACGCTCCCATTCCCCTTCAGAAGTCATTTCGTAGATCCGTACAGCCAGCGTGTCCCAGCCAAATGGACGCAATAGTAATGTCGCTGGCATTTCTTTCATTACATCGACTGTGACAAGTAACATGGCAGAAAGTATTCCGGGACTGAGCAATGGCAGGTACACGCGCCTCAGAACCATGACAGGTTTTGCACCCAGGCTGCGTGCCGCCTCAGGGAGACTGCTGCGGATGCGCTCAAGACTGCTGTCGATTGGACCGAAGGCGACAGCGAGAAATCGCACCAGGTATGCCAGTAACAGGGCGGCAATGGTGCCTGTCAATATAGGACCGGCAACATCAACGCCAAAGCCACGCAGCACCGACTGCAGGAAATTATCAATACCGGTAAAAGTCAGCATGATGCCAACAGCCAGAACCGATCCGGGCAGGGCATAGCCGAGGGTACCAATTGTGGTTGCTGAGCGTGTAATGGTATTGCGTGAATAGCGTCTGGCAAAGGCCAGCAGCATAGCTCCAATTATCGTTACAAAAGCGGCACTGATACCAAGCGTTACTGTGTTCGCTACCAGCGTCAGGTAACGTTTATCAAGGTCTTCTGTGATGATTTCCCAGGACCAGAATGCCAGCTGTATAAGCGGGAACAGGAAAGCAAAGCTGAAGATCAGGCCAGCAAACAGAGTGGCTAACCAGGCATTCCTGCCATTCAGCACAATACGTGCCGGTCTGCCTCCACGGGTATTTTCATCATACCTGGCACGACCACGTAAGCGTCTTTCGCTGAATAATGTCAGCGCAACGAACAACAGCAGCAGCGAGGCAAGCTGTGATGCCGCCTGCAGGTTGAATAATCCGAACCATGCCTTGTAGATGGCGGTTGTGAAGGTGTCGTAGTTGAAAATAGCCACCGTTCCGAAATCAGCCAGTGTCTCCATTAAGGCCAGTGATGTTCCGGCAACTATGGCCGGGCGTGCCATCGGCAGGGTAACGCGAAAAAAGGTTGCCCAGGGACCAAGCCCGAGGATGCGGGCCGCATCCAGGGTGCCCCGACCTTGAGTGAGAAAGGCAGAGCGGGCGAGCATATACACGTAGGGGTAAAGCACCAGTACCATGACAACGATAACACCCCCCGTGGAACGCACAGCTGGGAACCAGAAGGATGGCCCAAACCAGGTTCGCAACTGTCCCTGTACCGGACCAGAAAAGTCCAGTAGTCCGAGAAACACAAAGGCCAGTACATAAGCCGGTAAGGCGAGGGGCAGCATCAGTGCCCAGTCAAAGAAGCGTTGCCCAGGAAAGCGACACATTGAGGTAAGCCATGCAAGGCTGACTCCAAGAAACAGAACGCCAAACATGACACCGAGCAACAAAATTATGGTGTTGACAACAAGGTCGGCGAGAATTGTCTCGGCCAGGTGTCGCCAGATTTCACTTTCCGGGTGCAGCCAGCCGGAGAAAATCACCAGTAATGGCAGCAGAACCAGTCCAGCGATTGGCAGGCTGACCAGTTGCCAGCGACGGGCTATCCGGTATCGATGAGAAGGTACGGACTGCTGTGTTTCACCATGCCCGGATGTAATAGTTTCTAATGACATGGTGAAAGCTTATCAGCGGTAACCCGATCGATCCATCAGCATAACAGCCTGCTTCTGTAGCTCACCGGCCTTTGCAACATTGGTATCATCTGCTTTAAAGTCACCCCAGGCAGCAACGACTGCATCATTTGCAACAGCTGGATTGGCTGGATATTCCATATTCAGAGAGGCAAATAAGCCCTGGGCTTCTTCCGATGACAGCCATTCCAGCAGCATGATGGCCTGTTCACGATGTTTGGCATACGTCGTCACACCGGCGCCCGAGATATTGACATGCACTCCGCTGTCTTTCTGGTTGGGCCAGAACAGGGACAGTTTGATATCCGGATTTTTTTTCAGCAGACGGCCAAAATAATAGGTATTGACGATCGCTACATCACACTGGCCAGAAATAATCGCCTGCATAGTCCTGGTATCATTTGAAAAGGGTGGTACAGCAAGGTTGGCCACCCAACCACTTACAACATTACTGGTTTTCTGCTCGCCCAGGCGAGAAATCATCATTGCTACCAGGGATTGATTGTAGACCTTTTTCGAGGTGCGAAGACAAAGACGGCCTTTCCAGGCAGGATCAGCAAGGGCTTCATAGGTGCTCAATTCTCCTTCTTTCACCCGTTCGGTACTGTAGACGATTGTACGTGCACGTACGGACAGCCCAAACCATCTGTTTTCTGGATCACGCAGACTGGCCGGGATGTTCTGCTGTAGTATTGCAGAGTCTATGCTGTCCAGCACGCCCAGCTGTGCGGCCTGCCACAGATTACCTGCATCGACAGTCATAAGAATATCGGCGGGAGTATTGGAACCCTCCGCTTTTAATCGAGCCAGTAAGGGGCCGGCCTTGTCAGTGACATAACGGATGTTTACCCCTGTTTTATCTGTGTAAGCGTCAAATAATGGCTTGATTAGATGTTCCTTTCGTGCCGAATACACCACAATTTCATCGGCAGCCTGTACTGCAGGAATAACGAAAGTAGTCGATATCACTAGCAGCGTAACGAATTTTAATTTGCTCATGGATGATGCACCTGAATAATCGTAAAAATCTAAATTACGCAAATGATAATCATTCACAATTAACAAATCAAATCACTATCAACCTGAATCTTTGATTAATTGCAGAAATACAAATTGTTCACAAAAGCTAGAAAAATTTGACTAACTGACTACCTGTGATGTTATTATAATTTATAACATTAAATATATTATATAAGTAACTGAAATATATGATCTATATTAAGCTGATTAAAAAATAGGCAATCTAATGTAAGGTCTATGAAGTGTTGACTTTTGTCGAAATTCTGTACGGTTACTCACACACTTATCCACAGATTCTGTGGAAAAGTTTTTACCAAATTTTCTGCTAAAAAGTAGATAAAAACGGTTGATTCATCATTGCACAAGCCCGATAATACCGCCCTCCATGCGCCCGTAGCTCAGCTGGATAGAGTACCTGGCTACGAACCAGGCGGTCGGGCGTTCGAATCGCTCCGGGCGCGCCA
>JARFQE010000106.1 GCA_029287915.1 Arenicellales bacterium | reverse complement strand
TTCTGCTATGGTTTATAACATCAGGATAATAGGTATTTAACGTAGACATATGGGTTACCGACTAACAAAAATTTACACACGCACAGGTGACGATGGCACAACTGGACTCAGCGATACTTCACGCATAGACAAAGATTCGCTACGCATTCGGGCCATCGGAACGATTGATGAATTAAATAGCTTCATTGGCCTCATATGTAGTGAAGATATTGACGATGATAGCCGCGACAGTCTGATGGAGATACAACATCGTTTGTTTGATATGGGCGGTGAATTAAGCATGCCGGGCCATGAAATATTAAGCAAAGAATCTGTCCGTCTTCTGGAACAGAAACTGGACAAAATTAACAGAGATCTTGAACCACTTGAAGACTTCATCCTGCCCGGTGGGTGCAGAGCTGCTGCTGTATGTCATGTAGCACGAAGCGTGTGTCGACGGGCTGAACGAGATGTAGTCGGCCTGTCACATAGTGAAGAAGTTTCTAGCGTTGTCCTTGGCTACCTGAACAGACTGTCTGACCTGCTATTTGTCCTCTCCCGTTGCTTTAACAAGGCCAGCGGCCACTCAGATATTTTCTGGCAGCATAACAGGCTAAACAGCACTGAGTCGTGATAACTGCAACCTGAAAGATCATTTTGATGCATTCACTGTATTACAAACATCAATGACCGCATCGAGCAGCCGCGGTGTCTGCCGAAATGCAATATCTTCATCAAAACTGACGAATACAATCGTTCTGTCATCATTAATCTGATAGAAATTCCTGCGTGCAAGCTTCTCGTTGTTTGTCACACCTTGCCGTAGCAGGACATACTCCACATTTCTGCTGAATACTGATTCAATATCTGTAATTATGGCCGCTTTATCCTGTTCGGGAAATATGTTGATCAAACCACAAAGTTCGAGCCCTGCTGCAAAAGGATGACGGTTAGTTAAGCCCATCAACGGCTGCGATGAGATTTCGATAAAAACTGGATGTAAAGCCCTGTTTTTATTCCTTTCAGAAATCTGCTTCAAACGCGTATTGAATTCTTCAATCAGGCCTGTTGCCCTCTGTTGCTGATTTAGCAATAAACCAATTATCTTTATCGAATCGGGTATATCTTGCAAAGTCTCACTGTTTATACTGACTACCCGCAAACCGAGCTGTTTTAACCTGACAATATCAGTCTCACGAGTCCCGCCGTGCCAGGCAAGAATCAGGTCAGGCTTAATCGAAAGTATCTGCTCCAGATCCAGCCCCGCAGCCCCACCTACGCGAGGTATCATCTTTACCTGTTCTGGAAAGTCACTATGCTCGACTACGCCGAGTAATCGATCACCTGCACCAAGTAAAACGACAAGCTCAGCAAGATGTGGAGACAGGGTAATAATGCGCTGTGGGGACGTCTGATTAGCCTGTAACGTAGATATATAGAAAATGGCAACAAGCAGCAAAAGCCATGCTGTTTTGCGTTTCTCAGACATGTTTAAATAACAATGCCTTGTTATCCAGACAGCTGGCAATACACACTATCGAAAAAATGGTTGAGTGAGAAAACCAGACATGACTAATCATACAATATTCGCTGGGTCTGCTCGTCTCTTTTACTTTTACAGGTCGTTCAGCCAGCGTGCGACAACATCAAGCAATGCTTGACCACGATCGGTGAAATAGTGGTTCGCATCAGGCACAGTTATCTGTTTTGACTTTGGATTGCCTGCTTTTTGAATTGCCGCCAGCCGAGCAGGAGCACCCTTGATAACTGCCGGGTATTCATCCTCGCCGAATACATCAAGGACGGGTATCTTGAGCTGCTCCAGCGGGAACGGCTTTTGCATTGGCTGTTGATAGTCTACGGCACCCATTCCTATACCGATATAGCCATCAACATCACGTATACGCCCGGCATCAACCCAGGCCATTGTCATGTGCACACTGCAACTATGTGCAATTAATATAACTTTTTCGTTTCCTTTTTCTTTCAGAAAGTCTATGGCTGCGTCTATTCTGGGATAGGCATCAGGAAAGATTTCTACATAGTCATAATACTTTGCTTCCTTGTCGAGCACCGGCATCTGTATCGATAAGGTGTTCCAGCCTGCTTCAGCCAGTCCCGCTCGCAATGGATTGGCTACATCAATCCAGTCAGGATGAAAACCACGGCCATGCATAATGATGACACCACCCCTGGGATCCTCTGCCTCGGTATAGATGGCCAGGAACTGATGCTCTCCCGCTAGCAGGTATTCCGCATCACCATCCATGATGCTGTCAACAATTTCACTAGCAAGGCGCTTCTCCCTTTCGATGTCAGCTGCGTTAGCCGGCATGCTGAACAGGCCAAGTATAAAAACAATAACTATCAGAATTGGGCGCATATCAACCTCATAAGCACAATAAATTATCAGTGGAGTCTAAACATGTCTCAGTAAATAAAGACAGCAATAAAATAATTCCTTTTATCCTGTGTCAGTAAAAAGAACGCCTGCTAATATTGACATCAGGCCGATAAACAAACTCACTAGTCCTTGCCCATCAGGAACTTGATGCGTTTGACATAGTGGCGTGTTTGCGAAGGAACATGCTGCTTGATATCTTCCCAGCCTTCAATATTTCCCTTTTGCTTTTTTGTCTTGTTGAGGACGCGTGTAATCCTTCCGTGACCCGCATTATAGCTGGCAAAAGTCATGTACAAGTCATTTTCAGGTGAGGATTTATCCAGAGTCTTTAACCAGCGCTTGTAGAGAATGCGATCATAGAATATACCGGCCGCGATGTTCCAGCGAGGATCTGACAGCGTACCGGAAGACAGATAGGGACTCTTTTTGTGAATATCTGCATAGGTACTCGGCAGGATTTGCATGATACCGACGGCACCTGTAGAACTAATAGCATTTTCACGCAGGCCAGATTCAGCCACGCCCTGTGATTTGAACCAGTGCCAGTTAAATCCCGGCCCAAAGTAGCGTTTGGTGTATTTACGGAAATATTTATCGTATTTTGACGTCCAGGCCTTCGATTTAATATCGTGACGCTTGCTGTTGGCCGCTGCCAGGGCAATACTCGGCAGCAATATGACTAATGCAGGGATGACCAGCTTGCTGCGACTCTGCATCAGTTAAGGCCGAGTCCTATCACCAGCCCCAGTGCAATACCGATACCGATGAACATTCCCATCACCATCAGACCGACTGCAGTATTTCCACCTTTTAACTCTTTACCTATACTGAAATTAACGGTGTGATTAAACAGCTTGCAGCCCAGCCACATAAAACCAAGCGTGATAAAACCGCCCATGACGGCATACAGGAAATTCAGTACCAGTGGATCCATGAATAAAGCCCCTACTAACGGAATTTGACGTACCTGACATTAACTTTACACCAGCAGTTATATTAAAGCATAGCCATCGATTCGAAAACCTTCAACTAGCAGCGAACTACAAGTACCAGATTTCAAGTTTCAGCACGAAAGTTAAACTTTTACCTCGGTATATTCCAACGAATACCAACAGTATATGTATTGCTGAGTCCTCGCTCATTGGCATCTGAAGTGGTACTACTGTCAAAGCGAACATTGGCATACAACATCCTGTTGAACTTTTCGAAGCTGTAGCGCAATCCAACTACTCCATACTTAACCTGGTAATTTCCTGCCTGTATCTGGTTATCATTTGGCTTCAGGTAATTCCAGCCACCTGTCATCCACCAGCGATTATATAAATTATATTGTCCATAGGTTTCCCAGCCCTTTCCATCAAAATACACTCCTTCTTCGGTAGTCATGTGATTCCACATCCAGGAAAAGTTACTGGCAAAATACCATTTATCACTGAACCATTTTGCACCAAGCAGCAACGCTTTACTATCGCCATCAATACCAACTGATCGCAGCTCTGGTAGATCTTCTTCAGAAACCTGTGCACGGTTATAAGCAATACCCAGGTTGAAATTATCACGTGTTTGCAGCAATGCACTGAGACCAAAAGCGTAGCCATAGTTGAAGCCGCTCACATCACTGTTCTCAGCAGCAAGGACGGAGGGGATTTCCTGGCCATGCTGCAACTGCACGTTGAGCGTGAAAGGCTTCATTTTGTTGAGTCGAATATATGCTGGTTCAATATGGATGCGCGTCTGTAATACTTCATCCGCACGTCCCGTACCTGACGGCCCACCATCTGTACCGGCATTGAAGGCTCCACTTGCTGAACCGCCGGTGCCAGCGAAACGATCGGTAAAACCCGCAACCGAATAATAGGTAGACCAGGCCTTGCCAAGGACTAAAAACAGGTACGGAGTTTCGAGGTTGGCATAGAACAGGCGTACAAATATTTCATCTTCTCCCTCTGATGAGCTGGCACCCGGGTTAAAAACACTACCCAGACGGTCGAGAAGATTAAAACCGGCTTCTGCTCGCCCGCCTAACCAGTAACCCGGTCTAAACTGCCAGTGGGCATTTGCACCGATTCGAGAGCCGCCATCATCCAGAGCACCTTCACCGCCCGAGCCGCGATAACGTACTCGCAGGCTGGCATAGGCGCCAAATTCATTTGGTTTGCTGGCATGTTCTACCGGTGTATCGACCTTGCTTTTCTCGCGCTGCTTCAGGGGGTCTTCACCAGCTTCTTTTTCGCGTTCTCGTGCCTGCTGTTGTTCTGATTGCCTGATCAGGGCTGCTTCAGGGTCAGCCTGTTGCGCCGTCTGGGCGAAAAGTTTTTCTGAACAGAAGATTATTGTCAGAACAATTATGATGGATACTTTTTTTGTCATTTATAGAATATGCCAGCGGCAAGTCAAAAACTGGGCAAGTAAACTCCAACTTATGCCTATGATACAGGGTTCGTTGTTACTGGTTTGGTAACAGCTTTATTGTTGTTTCAGCTGATAATTTATTGATCACAAACTGTATTTCACAGTACTCGGTCTGTTCATCCAGTGGAGTGGGATCATCTGCACAGCAGCTGCCTGCAATGATACCAGCATAGAAAATGCCTGTTTTCACCTCAATGTCATTCTTTGTCTCAGATATATTCAAAACCACGACAGTAAAATCTTTATCAGATACATAACTGCTTTGCATCAGAGCCTGCTGCAAAGGCAGTTGCATGCTGTCCAGTGACGCGACCTCAGCACTGAATGTTTCTTTAAATCCGGGTGATCCCCATGCCTTCAGTGAGTCAGCAAGTACAATCACAGATCATCACTATCTCTGGACGCCAGCTGGAATTCCTGCGACGACAGGGCCGTCCGGTAGGCCTGCCAGTCAAATCCAGGACCCGGGTCAGTTTTTCGACCCGGCGCAATATCGGCATGTCCATATATATGCTCAGCGGCAAGTGTTGGAATGGCCGAGATTAAAGTACGCGATAGTTCAATCAGAGTCTGATACTGGACTGCTTCAAAGTTATCGTCATCACAGCCTTCCAGCTCAATGCCGATAGAAAAGTCATTAACTGCCTCGCGCCCCATACAACAGGACACTCCGGCGTGCCAGGCACGTTGATGTACCGGTACAAATTGAACCAGCTCACCGCTGCGGCGTATGAAAAAATGTGACGATACCCTGATGTCAGCGATCTCAGCAAAATACGGATGGGCAGCTATCTCAAGCCTGTTACAGAAAAAATGCTCAACATAGTTACCACCGTATTGATGTGGTGGCAGGCTGATGGCATGAATAATTAAAGCCTCAATATCCGTGTTATCAGGGCGCGCATCAAAGTTTGGGGAAGATAGCTGTCGTGCATATCGAACCAAGCCCGTTAACGG
>JARFQE010000013.1 GCA_029287915.1 Arenicellales bacterium | reverse complement strand
CGGATAAAAGGTACGCCGGGGATAACAGGCTGATACCGCCCAAGAGTTCATATCGACGGCGGTGTTTGGCACCTCGATGTCGGCTCATCACATCCTGGGGCTGTAGCCGGTCCCAAGGGTATGGCTGTTCGCCATTTAAAGTGGTACGCGAGCTGGGTTTAGAACGTCGTGAGACAGTTTGGTCCCTATCTGCCGTGGGCGCTGGAGACTTGAGAGGATCTTCTCCTAGTACGAGAGGACCGGAGTGGACGTACCTCTGGTGTTCCGGTTGTCACGCCAGTGGCATTGCCGGGTAGCTATGTACGGAAGGGATAACCGCTGAAAGCATCTAAGCGGGAAGCCCACCTCAAGATTAGGTCTCCCTGGACATTTAATGTCCCTGAAGGGCCGTTGAAGACTACAACGTTGATAGGCTGGGTGTGGAAGCGTGGTAACGCGTGAAGCTAACCAGTACTAATTACCCGTGAGGCTTGACCATATAACACCCAAGTTGTTTGAGTGTATATGCGATATTGTGTTGTATTTTACCCAATTATTGACTATCCAGATTTGAAGAATGGGGCCAGAGTCACGACTCTGACCCCGCTTCTTCAACCAGTTTGCCTGGTAGCAATAGCAAGCAGGAACCACCCGATCCCATCTCGAACTCGGAAGTGAAAATGCTTAGCGCCGATGATAGTGTGGGGTCTCCCCATGTGAAAGTAGGTCACTGCCAGGCTTTTAAATAGAATACCCGTCCCTGTGACGGGTATTTTTTTGTTCAGTGTATAGGTAATCCAAAACTGGCTATAGGTAATCCAACTGGCTCAGAGACGGTGTTGCTGCGAAAAGACTGTAAAAATTTATTACGAGGTATCTGTTGGCAGAACCATGTGCGGGTAGGCCTGGTGTATACGGTTTGTTAACTTTTATTTACTGCAAATTTAACAATAGAAATTCTTTTTAACGGATATTCTCTGGAACCAGTCCCCTGCCGCGCAGGCAGTTGTCATATTCTGTTTTGTAGTTTGCTTCACCTGTCACGGCCTTTTTCTTATCCTGATTCTTTTTTAAGCCACCAGCTGCGGCGCCAGCTGCGGCGCCAACAGCAGCACCTTTAAGCAAACTCTTGCCCTGGATAGCCCGCACTGTTGCACCACCTGCGGCACCAACCCCAGTGCCTTTAGCTACGGTGCTGCTCGATTTGGATTTTTGAGGATCATAGCCAGATTTTTCAACAGCCTGGTGGTGACAAATTGTTTTCGAATCAGCAATCGGATCAGACGCCTGAGCAGTGGCAGCAGAAGAGAAGCCCATTAGGCCCGCACTAATAATACTAATAATAAGGGTAGTTAAATTTTTCATTTTGGTAAGAATAGAATATATAAGAATATAAATAGTTAGTTTAATGTAGATATATAATTGCAGCATTATCAACTGAATACTGAGCAGTTAACCTGATCTGCCTGTAGAAATACATCACCACCAGCGAATTAATTGCCAACAGACCAGTCAGCTCAACTGTTGATATTAAAGCAAGAATTGGAACAAATGGACAGGATAAATACTTTGTATAAAATTTCAGTGGCACCAATGATGGATTACACTGACCGCCATGCCAGATATTTATTTCGTTTAATCTCACCGCAAACGATCTTGTATACCGAAATGATTACGGCAAAAGCGTTGCTGCATGGTAATTCTGATGTCTTATTGAAATTTAATGATGAAGAGCATCCTTTGGTGCTTCAGCTAGGGGGATCAGACCCTGCTGAAATGGCAAGTGCTGCAAAGACGGCTGAAAATGCAGGTTATGATGAAATAAATATTAATGTTGGGTGTCCAAGCGACCGGGTTCAATCAGGTGCTTTTGGTGCCAGCCTGATGGCAACGCCAGGACTTGTTGCAGATATATTCTCTGCCACGAAGAGTGCTGTTGATATTCCTGTAACGATAAAGCACCGAATCGGTATAGACAAGCAGGATAGTTATCATGATCTGGAGAATTTCGTCCTTACAGCTGCAAACTCTGGCTGCAAGAAATTTATTGTTCATGCCAGAAAGGCATGGCTAAAAGGCCTTTCACCCAAACAAAATCGCGATATTCCACCGCTTGATTATGAACGTGTATACCAGCTAAAACGGGACCATCCTGAGCTTAGAATTATTATCAACGGGGGGATAAAAACCGTTGAACAGGTATTGCTACACCTGCAACATACAGACGGTGTGATGATTGGAAGAGAAGCTTTCAAACAGCCCTGGCTGCTTGCTGAGCTGGGAAATTTTTTAACTCAGGATGAAGACGATTTACTTACACGAAGTGAAGTGCAGAAATGCTATTCCCGCTACATTCAAAAAGAGCTTCGCCTGGGGACATCAGCGCATGCGCTGGTGAAGCCATTGTCAGGCTTGTTTCATGGTCAGTCAGGCGCAAGGTACTGGCGACGTATGCTGACAGAGACAGTTCAGAGCAGTGCAGGTAATATAGATGAGCTGCCTCAACGGGTGGCAGAATTTAAAATATAAACAAAACTGTAAGCCTTATACGGCTGCATATTGTTTATTTACGTTTATTTACTTTGCGCTCTCTTTTTTCATCAGCAGTAATATCAATATAACTGAAGGCAGGCCTAGAGTGGCGGCATACAGAAAGAAAGTTGGATAGTTGCTGGCATCCACCACAACACCTGAGAAGCCACCGATGAACTTCGGCAATAACAGCATGATTGAACTGAATAATGCATATTGCGTGGCGGTATAGGCACGGTTTGTCAGGCTGGAAAGATAGGCGATGAATACCGTCCCTGCCAGACCACCTGCGAGATTATCAGCACCGACAACAAGGACTAGCCAGATAACCAGAGGTTCCTGACCGGCCAGCCAGGCAAATAGCAGGTTGGTTATAATGACGATTATGGCACCCGCTAGCAGCATGCGCATAATGCCATAATGGACCACCAGTACACCTCCTAAAAGGGCGCCTGTAATAGTGATAAATTTCCCCACCAGTCCACTGACGATGCCAATTTCGGAACCGCTGTAGCCCATATCCTGATAAAAAGGGAAGGCCATAACGCCGAGTGTTATATCGCTCATTCTGAAAACTGCGATAAACAGTAATATCAGTAAAGCATTCCAGCCATTGCGTGCGAAGAAATCGGCAAAAGGGCAGATAACAGCGCCAACAAACCATGCCTGCAGGTTTCTTACTTTCTCTGGAAGATGTTGGTTGCGCTGCAGCAGGCTGACGACTCGTTTTTCAGTTTTCCATTCGTTATCACTAAGCGTGTGATCGGGTTCAGAAATGATGAAAGTGCTGATGATGCCTACGATCATGAAGGCAGCCATGCACAGATAGGCGGCTGACCACGAGTAAAAATCAGCGATGACGAAGGCCATGCTGCCCGCAAGTATCATGCCGATGCGATAGCCGAGTTGATAGGTACCGGCCATGGCACCCTGGTATTCATCATCAATTGACTCGATGCGCCATGCATCAATAGCGATGTCCTGAGTGGCAGATGAAAAAGCAGTGAGTACGGCAAAGCTTACAATGCTGGTAAGGCTGGTTTTAGGATCATACATGGACAGGGCTGCCAGTCCTGTAATGACACCAAGCTGGGCCAGCAGCATCCAGCTGCGACGTTGTCCAAGTACACCAGTTAACAGAGGTATAGGCATGCGGTCCACCAGTGGCGACCAGATAAATTTTAAGCCATAGGCTAGCGCAACCCAACTAACAAAACCGATAGTGGACTTGTCGATGTCTTCACTGTTGAGCCAGGCAGACAAGGTGCCGAAAACCAGCAGAATGGGCAGGCCGGCAGAAAACCCGAGAAACAGCATAGCCAGTACTTTGGGATTTTTATAGACCTGAAAAGATGCCTTCCAGTTGTGCAGGGGAGCTTTTAGCATGTAGGTAAGCAGTCGAGAGGGAAATCTAAATTCATGGTTAATGTTAATTGTATGGAGCTGAAGTTGAAAATATGCAGATCAGCATTCCGCTCTTAAACAGGGCGTCACGAGTTTTGCGCTGACTCATTGGTTTATTAATTGGAGTCGATGGCTTTCGAACGAAAGCGATATAAGGCAATTTCACCAAACAGATTGGGAAATAGTTTCAGGCCCGGTCCTGTCTTATTGCTATGGCTGACAGCACGTCGTTCAAGGATTTCAATATCAAGTTTTTCACACAGCTCCTCAAAGTCCTTCAGTGTACACAGGTGTATATTTGTTGTGTTATACCATTCCAGTGGTAGTGTTCTGGTTATCGGCATTCTGCCTCCAAAGCCTAACTGGATTCGAGAGCTGATATTGCCAAAATTTGGAAATGTGACTATTCCTTCTGTCCCTACACGCAACATTTCGCTCAACAGTCGATGTGGGTAATTTGATGCCTGCAAGGTCATTGACAAAATAACAAAATCAAAGGAGTCTTCATCAAAGTCAGAGAGGCCGAGGTCAAGGTCTCTCTGGATAACATTGATCCCGGCCTTGATGCACTGGCTTATATTCTTGTCATCGATTTCAATACCATAGCCGGAAACACCAAGGCTATTTGATAGCTCACTTAATAATTCACCATTACCACAGCCAAGATCAAGAACGCTGGAGTTTGGGGTGATCCAGTCGCTGATTACCTGAAAATCTGATCGGGACAGACTCATTTTTTACACTCGCTTGCAATACGTTCCATATACGCGCCAAGAACAGACAGGTACTGAGGTAGTGGGAGCAAAAAAGCATCGTGACCATGATGTGATTTGATTTCCGCGTAGGAAACATTGAGATCATTATCATGCAGTGCTCTGATAATCTCGTGTGATCGTTGCGGTGAAAAGCGCCAGTCGCTGGTAAAAGAAAGAACAAAAAAATCTGCAGTTGCCTGTGCCAGTACTGCTGATAAATTACCACCAGATGATGCGGCTGGGTCGAAATAATCAAGGGCCTTGGTCATCAGCAAATAGGTATTTGCATCAAATGTCCCGACAAAGCTGTCTGCCTGGTATCGTAGATAACTCTCAACCTGGAATTCAATACCATAATCGAAATTGATAGATTCCTGACGCAAGTCGCGGCCAAATTTTTCAGCCATAATGTCATCAGACAGGTAGGTTAGATGTCCCAGCATGCGAGCAATTCGGAGCCCTCTCTCAGGTATAGTATCGTACTCGTAATAATGTCCATCATGAAAAGCGGGATCAGTTCTAATGGCCTGGCGCGCAACTTCGTTAAAGGCAATATTCTGTGCTGTCAGTTTAGATGAAGCAGCAATCACAATGGCATGACGCAGACGGTCTGGATAATCGATGGACCACTGCAGTACCTGCATTCCACCCAGGCTGCCTCCAATTACTGCAGCCCATTGATCAATACCAAGTTTTTGTGCAAGCCTGCTTTGTGATTCAACCCAGTCAGCAACAGTTACGATAGGAAATGCGGGGCCATAAGGCTTGTTAGTCTCAGGATTGATTGATTTAGGTCCAGTAGAGCCATGACAGCCCCCAAGGTTATTGACACCAACGACATAGAAACGGTTGGTATCAATGACTTTGCCAGGACCAACAAGGTTTTCCCACCAGCCGGGCTTGCGGTCTTCCAGGCTGTAATATCCTGCAAGATGGTGTGTGCCACTCAATGCATGGCAAACAAGTACAGCATTATCACGTGCGGAATTTAATTCTCCGTAGGTTTCATAAACAAGTTCATAGGCTTCAAGTGTCTCACCACAGGCAAGCGCCAGTGGCTGATCAAAGTGAAAGGTTGAGGATTTGACAAGACCAATGGAACCCTCAGGTATTGTTTCAGGCATTGGTTAAAGAGCTTTCCTGTACATCTTGTTTGAGTTTAGTGTTGCGCTGACGAAAGTGACAGATTTACAGAGTATAACGAGATACGCATATCTCAGGAAAGCATTTGAATTTATTTGTTACTACTCGGTGCTTTGTATACGAGAAAGGATTCTCTGCAATGTCATGGTTTTGTCTCGCAATTCAATTATATCTTTCTCGATGGTTGCGACGCGCTGTTCCAGATTGCTATGGTTCGATTTCAGCTTTTCGATATTTTCAAGGCGTCTCCCGATCTGCTCCTTATGTTCTTCTATCTGTGTGGAAATTGGCTGTAATATAGCTTTTGACCATGCTCTGAGTGCGTAATTGGTTTCATCAAGAATACGTCTGGCACGACTTGCCATAGTGATGAAAAAACGTTTGATAACAAAATGTTGCTCTGTAACAACTAACATCATGCTGTCGCGAAATTGTTCACCGTCCTGCCGCAGATGCATGAAATCTTCGATGAATGGTTCCATGTCAAACTCAGGAGGGGCTGACATATCCAGTTTATGGCGATTTTTGAATTCCTTGTAGATTCGGTCGACCAGCTTGGCAAGCTTGTCCGCTCCCTTGTGTACCTCGGATAGTCGCTCTTCAGACTGGTCAAAAAAATCAGCCATGCCTTTTTTTAATCCGAATGTGTTCCAGGTTTCCTGCATCGCCGCGCGAGATGCCCCGATCATGAAATCGATATTTTTGCTGCTCAACTGACGACGCAGGCGTTTTGCCTGGTCATTCATTATGCGAACTGTTTTATGATAATCGTCCATGGCCAGTGTCAGACGACGGCTTTGCGCATGTAGCTGCTTACTCAGGGTAACCAGCATGGTTTTGCTTTTACCTCTTAGATTCAATATTTCGTGGCGTTCTTTAACAAGCGCATTCAGTCGCGACAGGTAGATATCTTTGGTTGATTTGACCATGACGCCAAGTTCACGCTGTATTTTTTTCTGAATTAGCGATTGTTTCTTATCAATCAGGTCTACTGAAAGTTTA
This sequence comes from Arenicellales bacterium, assembly GCA_029287915.1. GTDB lineage: Bacteria > Pseudomonadota > Gammaproteobacteria > BMS3Bbin11 > BMS3Bbin11 > BMS3Bbin11. Next base: position 14,126 of record JARFQE010000013.1, on the reverse strand, counting down.
TCTTCAAGCGTTGGCAGACCACTCCTGTTTAACAACAGACGATCGCTCTTTACTTTTGCAATCAGTCCCTTCTGTGCAGAAACAGGAACCACAAGGTCTTCATCAATATCAAGAATCCGTGAGGTTTCTTCAATTTGTCTTCTGATATTGGCCTGGGTGAAAGAGTCATCATGCAGGTCATCCCACATGGTGTCGATTTTGTTCAGAACTGCCATGACGTTCTGTTCGCGAGGATTTAGCGCGACTGTAATGTGATTGCGCCATATGTCCATATCAGATCGTGTGACACCTGTATCAGCGGCCAGAATGAACATGATGGTATGCGCCATTGGTAGCATACTGAGAGTTAATTCAGGCTCTGTACCCAGGGCATTGAGGCCGGGTGTGTCAAGAATTACCAGGCCACTTTTCAGTAGAGGGTGTGGATAATTGATAACAGCGTGCCGCCATACTGGCACCTGTAGCTTATTGTTCTCCTTCAGCTCCAGCGTATGTGGTGGAAACCCAAGTTCTTTGGCTTCCTGTTGCGAGATCTCCTTGGTCTGAACTAATTGCAGCAGCGCTTCCGTCATTTGCTCAGGAGAATTAGTATCCAGTTCTATACGAGACCAGTTGACAGCGGCTTCCTTATACTCGTCAATAGTTAACGAGGATTTTCGAGTCTCAATAGGAAGCAGCTGAATATAAGGTACCTCTTTTTCATTATAAAGAATTTCTGTCGGGCACATGGTCGTGCGGCCAACGGATGAGGGCAGCAGGCGTTTTTTATAATTGGCGAAGAAAATGCTGTTGATCAGCTCTGTTTTGCCGCGTGAAAATTCCGCAACCAGTGCGAGCATGATCTTGTCTGACTTTAATGAGTCAATCAGCTCCAGTATACGAAGCTCTTCCTCGCCTTCAAGCAGGCTCTCTTCGTCCAGCCAGCTCTTATATGCTTCTATCTCAGTCAGCAGGTCATGGCGCCAATTAGAATAATTGTCCAGTTTCCTCTGCAGTGCAGTAATTGTCATAAAGAATTTATCATCCTATGCGGTGGCGTCCAATCCAAATTATGATTCATGCTTTTACTACTACTGAAGCTTCTTCCTGCTGTTTTCTCCACGAAGTATCTGTACGTAAGATTTCGGCGTACGAAATTCCTTAGAGAGGAATTTATAATGGCTTCGTTGGCCTTGCCATTGACAGCAGCAGCCTCTATGGCTTGATGCCGTCCTCTATTAACTCAGCAAATATGTCGACACTTGATCCTGTCTGTACTAGTAAGCTTAGTAGCAGATTGCCAGATTTCCAATGATACCAGCCATTATTTACCATAATTTTTGTTTTAATTACATAAGCATACGTGCACCAATATCAAGTATTGGTTGAACAAACAGGCGCAGCAACAGGCCAAGTATGAGAAAAACCACGATTGGTGAAAGATCCAGCATGCCAATGGGTGGAATAAATCGCCTTGCAGGTTGCATCATAAAATCCGTCAGACTGCCTAATAATGATGTGATCGGATTGTGTAGATGTGGATTGACCCAGGAAATGATGATGCGGGCAAAAACGGCAAACATAAAAACGTAAATGGTCATTTCAAGTAGTTTTCCAATCGCCACAACCAACAGGCCAGCTGGCGAAGGACTTGTTCCATAAAGTAGTGCAATCAACAGTAATTCCAGCATCTGCAGACCGAGCATCAGTACCAGTGATGCGATGTCTATACCTGAATAACTCGGAATGAGCCTGCGTAAATGGCGTAAAACAGGGTTTGTCACGGTGACAATAAATTGCGAAACGGGATTATGAAAGTGCGCCTTCAGAAGCTGGAACAGGAAGCGCAACAATACGGCAAGAATATAGAGCCCGAAAAGGGTCTGGATGACAAAAGCAGCCCCATTTGCAAAGTACTGGCCATTCATGTATCTGCTCCCAGTTCATCACCTATTTGTCGTGAGCGGTCAATCGCCGCATTTATCGCATTCTGAAATAACTGTTCAATATTGCCCTCCTCGAGTTGTTTCAGCCCCTGTTCTGTTGTGCCGCCTGGTGAGGTGACCTTTTGACGTAATTGTGCCGGCGAATCATCTGATTCCATAGCGAGTCTGGCTGCTCCAAGAGTCGTCTCTATTGCCAGTAGACGACTGGTTTCACGTGCCAGACCTGCCCTGGTAGCAGCATCTTCCATGGCTTCAATAATACGGAATATATAGGCCGGGCCACTACCTGAAAGTGCGGTGACGATATCCATTTGTTTCTCGTTTTCCAGCCATACGGTCAGGCCTACTGAACGCATTATAGATTCTGCCAGATTCTTTTGCTGGCTATTGACGAGATGATTTGCATACAATCCGGATGCTCCGGCACGAACCATTGCGGGAGTGTTCGGCATGACGCGAACAACAGCAAGCGTACCTCCCAGCCAATGCTCAAGATCTGTAGTTCTGACGCCGGCAGCAATCGACAGAACTAATGGTTGTCTGACCTGAACAGCTTGCGTCAGTGGCTCGGCGATCTGTTTGAGCAGTTGCGGTTTGACGGCAAATAATAGCAAGTCGGCTTTCTCGGCAAGCTTGATATTACTTTCCACACAGCTGATGCCGTATTCTTTCGATAGAAAATTACGACGACTTTCATCCGGTTCAGAAACATGAATTAAAGAAGGCTTATGACCACTTGTAAGCAAGCCGCCAATAAGGCATTCCGCCATATTTCCTCCACCAATGAATGCTATAGTGTCCATGATTTAGTCTTCTTGTAGTGCAGTATAAAGGGTTGATTCATCTAATACTGGATTTTCCATGGTTGCGTGGTCCGAACAGGGCAGTGCCCACTCTTATCATGGTGCTGCCTTCCTCGATTGCCAGTTCAAAATCACTCGTCATCCCCATGGAAAGCGTGTCCACTGTATCGTATCGGGTCTTAAGTCGGCTATACAAACTGTTCATTTTACGAAATATTCTTTTTAGTCTATCGATTTCTGTCGTGTTTTCCGGGATTGTCATCAGCCCCCTTAAAACAAGCCCTGGTAGTGAGTTTATGGCATCAGCAAGCGGAAACAAAGCTTCCGGGGCAATACCTCCTTTGCCTGCCTCGTCGCTCATCCGCATCTGTATACATACGTTAAGCTCATCCATGTTAGCGGGCCGCTGAGCAGAAAGGCGTTCAGCAATGACAAGGCGATCGATGCTTTGTACCCAGTCAAAGTTTTCAGCAACAGCTGCTGTCTTGTTTCGCTGCATCTGCCCGATAAAGTGCCATTCAAGATCCAGATCATCGAGCTGATTGATTTTATCCACCGCTTCCTGCAGATAATTTTCACCAAATGCATGCTGACCCAGTGCAGCTAGTGCACGAATTGTTTCTGCAGAGCGAGTTTTACTAACGGCCAGCAATTTAATCTCGGAGGGTTCACGCCCAACCCGCCTGGCGGCACTATTAATTCGCCGATCCAGGTGTTCTTTCCTTGTTTCTATATCCATGCTATTGGCAATGTTTGTATGAAGACGTATTCTATACCGTATAACAATAATATATATATGATCTATACTAAAAAAGATTCATTACATCAGGACTTAATTACACACGGAGTTGTAGATGGATATTGCCGAACTACTCGCTTTCTCAAATAAACAGGGTGCATCTGACCTTCATATATCAGCTGGGTTACCGCCACTTATACGTGTCGATGGTGATATCAAGCGTATTAATGTCGAATCACTTGAAGATCGAATCGTACACGACATGATCTACGATATTATGAATGACAAGCAGCAGAAAGATTACGAGGAGTTTCTGGAGACAGATTTTGCCTTTGAATTACCAGGCATTGCCCGCTACCGTGTAAACGCCTTCAATCAGCAACGTGGACCGGCTGCCGCCTTTCGTACTATTCCCTCCAAGGTGTTGTCACTCGAGCAGTTGAATGCGCCGGAAATATTCAAGAAAATTTCAAGTCAGCCACGTGGTCTGGTACTGGTGACAGGACCAACGGGCTCAGGTAAGTCAACGACCCTGGCTGCAATGATCAACTATGTTAATGAGAATCGTGCGGATCATATTCTGACAGTGGAAGATCCGATCGAATTTGTACACACCAGCAAAAGCTGCCTGGTTAATCAACGTGAGGTAAGCACCCATACGCTGGGTTTCCCCGAGGCGCTGCGTTCTGCACTACGTGAAGATCCTGACATTATTCTAGTCGGTGAATTACGCGACCTGGAAACAATACGACTGGCTCTGACGGCGGCTGAAACAGGTCACCTTGTATTTGGAACATTGCATACTACCTCTGCAGCAAAGACCATTGACCGTATTGTGGATGTGTTTCCTGCGGCAGAAAAGGAAATGGTTCGCTCAATGCTGTCTGAATCACTGCGGGCGGTTATCGCGCAAACCCTGATGAAAAAGTTGACCGGCGGGCGCGTGGCTGCGCATGAAATCATGATTGCAACACCGGCAATTCGCAACCTGATTCGTGAAAACAAAATTGCCCAGATGTATTCATCAATCCAGACCGGGCATGCCATGGGTATGCAGACGCTGGACCAGTGTTTGTTGAATCTGGTCAGGAATCGGATAGTACATATCGATGAAGCGCGTAGCAGGGCGCAGGATAAGAATAAATTTCAGGCATCAGCGGGTGGTGTCCCCAAGGCAGGCGGAGCATAAGTTATGGTATTCACTGATCTTTTAAAATTGATGGTGCTTAAAAATGCATCAGATTTGTTCATTACTGCAGGGATTCCCCCTTGTCTCAAAGTCGATGGCAAAATAACCCCTGTCACCAAACAGGCACTGACGCCTGATGAAAGTCGTGGTTTCGCCTATGGCATTATGAATGAAGAGCAGCGGCGCGATTTTGAGGAAGACAATGAGTGTAATTTCGCCATTCATCCAAAAAAAATCGGGCGATTTCGTGTCAATGTATTTGTCCAGCAAGGCATGGTCGGCATGGTGCTGCGTACTATTGAAACACGCATTCCCAAATTCGAGGAGCTAAACCTGCCTCCAGTTCTTAGTGAAATCGCCATGGTTCAGCGTGGACTAGTTTTGTTCGTGGGCGGCACTGGTACTGGTAAATCTACCTCTCTTGCCGCTTTGATAGGTTACCGAAATGAAAATAGTTTCGGTCATATCATCACCATCGAAGATCCAATCGAGTATGTGCATGAACACAGAAACTGTGTCGTTACGCAACGTGAGGTCGGTGTTGATACTGATTCTTTTGAGTCCGGTCTTATCAATGCCATGCGGCAGGCACCAGATGTCATCCTGATTGGTGAAATTCGCACCAGGGACACGATGGACAAGGCCATCATTTTTGCTGAGACCGGGCATTTGTGCCTGGCAACGTTACATGCAAATAACACTTATCAGGCACTGGAGCGAATACTTAACTTTTTCCCGGAAGAAAGACATAACCAGCTATATCTTGATTTGTCGATGAATCTACATGCGGTTATTTCACAAAGGCTGTTGCGCAGGCGTGGAGATGAAGGAAGAGTTCCAGCTATTGAAATCATGATTCGCTCTCCGCTTATTGCGGAACTAATATTGAAGGGCAGAATTTCAGAAATCAGAGATGTTGTGGCAAAATCTACTGAGCATGGCATGCAAACCTTCGATCAGTCTTTGTTTCAACTGTATGAAGATGGGCTGATTGAGTATGATGATGCGATTCGTGCTGCCGACTCGGGTAATGATTTGCGTTTGAAGATCAAGCTGGAAAGCAGTCGCGGGGAGAAGGGAGAGTTGGGCGACAGCCTGACTGATGTTTCATTTTCGTCGCTTAACAAGTCACAGTCAGACAGGGAGAACCCATAAATCTTTCCTTATTTTACTTTCCACAAGGCGATCTGTTTGCTATGTTTCGATCTATGGTGAACTTTGGGTACACAAAGGCTATTTACGGGCCGTTGTAATAATCTGCAGTGCTGACATTGCGAGCTCCGTCAAACCATAATTTAATATTGAAAATTTCCTTGAAAAAATTAGATCGATCTTAAAATAAAAGATTTTTAAGCAGATATTTACAAAATCATCCGGAGGATATAGATGAACCTTTCACGCAGAGAATTTGTCCAGTTGCTTGGTATAGCCAGTGCTTCAGGAATGCTGCCTACCAATGCCCTGGCAGCCCGCAACCCGGCAGCAATGTATGATCAGAAAAAATTCGGCAATGTCTGCCTGATGCATATAACTGATTGTCATGCTCAGCTAAACCCTATTTATTTCCGAGAGCCAAATGTTAACTTGGGCGTAGGCGGGTCTAAAGGTAAGGTGCCTCATATCGTAGGTAAAAACCTGCTTGATCATTTCAAGATTAAGCCAGGTACCATCGAAGCTCACGCCTTTACTTATCTTAACTACGACAAGGCAGCAAAGACATATGGCAAGGTGGGCGGTTTCGCACACCTGTCAACACTGGTAAAAAAGGTACGTGCTGACCGGGGCGACAAGAACTGTCTGCTGCTCGATGGTGGTGATACCTGGCAGGGTTCAGCGACCGCTTACTGGACACGTGGTCAGGATATGGTTGGTGCGACTAATCTACTTGGTGTAGATGTCATGACCGGGCACTGGGAATTTACCTATCAGGACCAGGAAACAATTGATAATATTCGAGCATTCAACGGTGATTTTGTCGCTCAGAATGTCCGCGTCAAGGACGACGTTTTATTTGATTACAAGTTCGCAGACTTTAGTGATTTCAACGAAGATACTGCAAATGCCTTCAAACCTTATACGATCAAAAATGTAAATGGCGTAAAGGTTGCAGTCATAGGCCAGGCTTTCCCCTATACACCGATAGCAAACCCAAAACGTTTTATTCCTGACTGGACATTCGGCATTAACGATGAGTCGATGCAGGAAGTTGTTAATCAGGTTCGTGAGCAGGAAAAACCGGCTGTTGTAGTCGTGATATCACATAACGGTATGGATGTAGACCTGAAAATGGCATCGCGGGTAAGCGGTATTGATGTCATCTTTGGTGGCCATACGCATGATGGTGTACCACAGCCTACAGTGGTCAAGAATTCCGGCGGTAAAACGCTGGTGACCAATGCCGGTTCGAATGGTAAGTTTCTCGGTGTCATGGATCTCGATGTGAGGAATGGACAGGTACAGGGATACCGCTACCGCTTGATGCCGGTTTTTTCCAACTTGCTGGAAGCCGATGCGGAAATGTTCAGGTATATCGAGAAGGTGCGAGCACCCTACCGTAAAAAATTACGCAAGAAACTGGCGGTTGCAGACCAGACTCTGTACCGGCGCGGTAACTTCAATGGTACTTTCGATCAGGTCATCTGTGATGCTTTGCGTGAAGTCAATGATGCAGAAATCTCACTATCACCCGGTTTCCGATGGGGCACCACGGTATTGGGTGGTCAGTCAATTACCTTTGAGAATGTCATGGATCAGACATGTATTACCTACCCGAATACTTATCGCCGCGAGATGACAGGGGATGAAATCAAAACCATCCTTGAGGATATAGCCGATAATCTGTTCAATACTGATCCTTATTATCAGCAGGGTGGCGATATGGTTCGTGTGGCCGGATTAGACTACACGCTTGCACCAAACGGCACGATTGGTAAACGTGTTTCTGATTTACGTCTTGATAATGGTAAGAAGATTGAGGGATCCAAGAAATACACCGTATCTGGCTGGGCTTCGGTCAACTCAATACCGGATGGAAAGCCGATCTGGGATGTCGTTACAGAGTATCTTCAGGACAAGAAGACCGTCAAGATCAAGAAAATGAATCTTCCCAAGCTGGCTGGTGTCAAGGGAAATCCGGGATTGTCTTCATATGGAAAAGTCTGATATGGATTGCCAATGCAGTTTGGTTGGCTGAAACATCTAACAGCACTGTTGCTGGCGACTTTTCTAGTCGCCATAACAGGCTGTCAGTCAGATTCGCAGGTTTCACAGCCGCGCCAGGTCGACTACGATCTTGGGAAATATTTTTCTTCTATTCCCAGGGATTTCCCTGAGCAGCGTGAATTTCATGCCAGTGATGGCTCGTTACAGGCCTTCACCGGATATCGCCGTGGTGGCAAGCAACGTGTTGCACTGATTTACCTGCATGGGCTTGAAGGCCATGCAGGTTGGGGCAGGGCTTTTGCAGAAAGGCTAGTTGAAAGAGATTATGATGTGTTTGCGCTGGACCGCCGTGGTAGTGGATTGAGCAGCAAAGCTTCCCTGAAGGTCAATGGAAAACCTGCCGAATTCGAGGATTATGTCAGTGATGTCCACGCCTTTTTAAAACCCCTCAAGGCTTACTACAAGTCAGTCTATCTCGTTGGCTATGACTGGGGTGCACGACTTGCTCTGGCATACGGCATAGCCTATCAGAACCACAGCAGAGGCCTGGTGCTCATTAGTCCAAGGCTAATGGTGCCGGGTATTGGTATCACTCAGAAAATGAAATCGATTGCTGGTCTTGCTCCAATCACTGAGCGTGACATGGCAGCAGAATTCGACCCGGAAAAGCATGTCACCAGCCCGGAAATCCAAACCGTGCTAGCAACTGACAGCTATCGATTAAAAGAGCTCGATGAGAACTTTCTCAAGCAAAGTCTTCGAATGTCGGAATTTATTAAAAAGTATATCCAGCGTATCGTGCAACCGCTGCAGCTCTTTGTTGCCAGGCCTGATCCCCTGATAGATGAAAAGAAGCTGATCGGCCTGATAGAAAAAGGCAGCCAGCCATCTCTGGATATTCAGTATATTGACGGTTCGCGACATGCCTTGCAGATAGAGGACCCGGACCGTCTCGCTCGTGATATTCATCACTGGATTCGATATCAGGAACTGTCCCGTACTGACGGCTAGACTTATCGATGCTAAAGTTATCACTGGCTTTAACCCGGAAATCGTTTGTGTGCTGTCAGCCGGGTTCTGCTCTGACAATGACAGATGGGACCTGATCTGGCACGCATTTGATAAAGGGATCACCCCGAAACTTGTTGACCTGGGTGAGATTTCCCCCGCGATCGATGCGTTGCGCGAAGAAAACCTGAAAATAAAAAATTAATAATTCTCAGCTATTTATTCTGTCGATTTCCGATAAAAATTGCAGTCTTGGCATGCGTCAGTTTATGAGGTATGTTAGAGTCCGCTGTCCCTCAAAAATAAGGGAACAAGTATTCTAAATTATGAGTGTCCCAGGCGAATACTGAAAGATCGCATCGTTCGCGACGTTCATATAGAATTTATGCGACACAAATTTTCATTAAGTTGTAGATTGCCTGGCCATTTTGTCCGGGTCAGTCATATCGGGAATCCCAGAGAAGAGGAATATCCATGGCAGTAAATCGGGCAAATATCCCGCTGCAGAAGAAAACCGGGTTAGTTCAAATACTGGCAGCGCTTTGTCTAGCTACAATGATGCCTGTCGCGAATGCCTGGAGAATAATTGACGTAGAAACGCAGAATGTAGGCAATTCTTCCGTGCTCGGCGGTACCGTCATCCCCTATAAAGAAGTTGTTCTGAATGCCCAGATGCCCGGACGCGTCATCACTATCAGCGGCTCAGAGGGTGACAGTTTTTCAAAAAATGCGCTGTTGTTATCCCTTGACGATGATGACCTACAGGCCAAACGACAGGCAATTCTATCTCGAATCTATAGTGCAGACAGTGCACTTCGCAACGCACGGGCACAGTACAATCGTGAACTCTGGTCTCCGCAGAGCAAGGATGTGACCCGTATGCCTGGCATGGGTGTGCCAGGCATGTTCGATAATATGTTCACGAAGAATTTTGCCAGTATGTTTGACAGCGGTGAGCCAGAGCTTATCCGCCGCTCCGATCTGATCCAGCGCGGAACAGGCATGAATCAGGCTTATGCGGGTTATCTGGAGGCACAAGCTGGCCTCGCGGAGCTAGATGCAAAGATTCGTGACACGAAATCTCTGGCACCATTTGACGGTGTAATCACCGATAAACTTGTGGAGGTCGGCGATACAGTTCAGCCAGGCCAGCCACTACTAAAATTTGCCCACATTAAATACCTGCGGGTTGAGGTCGATGTTCCAGTCAGGCTGGTCAGAAACCTGAAATTGAAACAGATGGTACCGGTAAGGCTTGACGGCAGTAATGAAGACACGATGGCGAGAGTAAGCCGTATTTATCCTGTCGCCGACTCAAGCCGGCATACAGTAAAAGTAAAACTGGATCTGCCAACTGATATCGTTGCCGGTCCGGGTATGTATGCCAGGGTCAAGATCCCGACCGCCCCACCAGACGAAACCTCGGGAACCCTCGTGTTGCCGGAAACTGCAATTTTACAGCGTGGCAGCCTGCCATCTGTGTTTATTCTGAATAGTGATGGGGCAGCTGAAATGAGAATTGTCAGGACTGGAACCAGAACTGACAAAGGTATGGTGGTCATCAGTTCAGGACTAAGTGGAAAGGAGCGGATAATAGATAATCCACCGCCGGGAATAGTGTCAGGCTGGCGTCCAAAAAAATCGAAGTAAAATTGTCCTGGTCACAGAAGGCAGGACCATGGAATATAACTCTGCGAAACAACAATGACAGATAACAACAATCAGAAGACTTCCAGGGAGAACGGGGAGAATTTTAATCCGGATGAAGCAAGTCACGCTATCGATGACCAGCGTGCGCATACGCATGAAGATCTTGGCATAGCAGGAAGGCTGGCAAAGAGCTTCATCCATTCACCGCTGTCTCCGCTGTTCTATTTTGCATTGCTCGGACTTGGTTTTATGGGGATGATGTTCACCCCGCGCCAGGAAGATCCACAGATTTCGGTACCGATGGTGGATATTTTTGTCAGCTACCCGGGGGCATCATCGAACCAGGTAGCACACATGATTGCCAATCCCCTGGAAAAGATCATGTCGGAAATCCAGGGCATCGAACACGTCTATTCTGCTTCCCAGCGCGGCAGCGCGATGGTTACAGTTCAGTTCATAGTTGGCGAGGACATGGGTGAATCGCTGGTGAAGATGTATGACAAGCTGGAATCAAACAAGGACAAGATTCCACCCGGCGCGACACCACCTCTGGTCAAGCCAAAAGCCGTGGACGACGTCCCGACAGTGACGCTGACCCTCTGGTCAACAGAAATGGACGACTCTGAATTACGCCTGTTAAGTCTGGACGTTATGCAGCGACTGAAGACCGTCAAAAATACCAGCCAGACCTTTATCACCGGAGGCCGCTCCGAGCAGATTCGCATAGAAGCCGATCCCGCAAGGCTGGCAGGTTTTAATCTTACTCTTGATCAGCTGGCGCAGACGATCAGTAGTGCTAATGGTGAGAAAGATGCAGGTAGCATAGAGTCTGGCAACACCTCATTTGATATATATACCGGTAGTTTCCTGAAAACCGCGAGTGATATCGAAAACCTGGTAATTGGAACGCAGAGTGGTTCGGTGGTCTATGTCCGTGATGTGGCTGATGTCATCGAAGGCCCTGAAGATACTAAAAGTATTGTCAATTTCTACACCGGCCCAGCATATCAGCAGGACACGGAACTGGTTCCTGACGGCGCTTCAGCAGTTACCATTGCCGTCGCCAAGAAAGAGGGCACCAATGGTGTCGAGATAGCCAATAATGTGCTGGCGAAGGTCGAGCAGTTAAAAGGACGGCTAATTCCTGATAATGTCCATGTTGCGGTCACCCGTAACTACGGAAAAACAGCGAACGACAAGGTCAACAGCCTTATTCTGAAACTGTTTTTCGTCACCGGCTGTGTAACGGTGCTGATCTGGTGGTTCCTTGGTCTACGAGCTTCAATCGTGGTGCTGGTGGTAATTCCAAACGTCATCATGATAACTGTCTTCTGCGCATGGATCCTGGGTTTTACCATAGATCGTGTTTCGCTGTTTGCACTAATCTTCTCAATCGGCATTCTGGTCGATGACGCCATTGTAGTGGTCGAAAATATTTACCGTCGCTGGCTCGAAGAAGGTGCTATGCGCACGGCTACTGCTGTGGATGCGGTTCGCGAGGTAGGCAACCCGACTATTCTGGCGACATTTACTGTTATCGGCGCATTGCTGCCAATGGGCGCGGTCAGTGGCATGATGGGCCCTTATATGATGCCAATCCCGATCCTTGGCTCGGCAGCCATGCTGTTTTCCCTGTTTGCAGCCTTTGTGTTTACTCCCTATATGACCATGCGGTTGAAACCGAGCATCGAATATCTGGAAAAGGCCGAGCAGAAGGAACATAGCAGTAATGAGAGACTGGAGACTTTTTACCGCAAGATTCTTGGGTCGCTGATTAGCAATAAGAGGAACGGCCGCTTGTTCCTGGTTAGCCTGTTCGTGGTGTTTTTCGCCAGTATGTCGCTATTCTATTTCAACCTGACACGGGTAAAGGTCTTACCACTGGACAACAAGTCTGAGTTCAATGTCGTTATTAATATGCCTGAAGGAACTGCGCTGCCCGATACCAGTAATGTCACATTCAGACTAACCAAGGCTCTGCAGACGATACCTGAAGTCACCCAGCTACAGAGTTATGTTGGTACTGCATCACCATTTAACTTCAATGGTCTGGTCAGGCATTCTTATCTACGACGCCAGCCCTGGGAAGCGGATATCCAGGTTGAGCTGCTCGATAAGACCGACCGTGACAAGACAAGCCATCAGCTGGCTGAACAGGCGAGAGAAATATTAACGCCGATCGCAGAAGAAGTCGGTGCCAAAATCCAGGTCGTTGAAATGCCTCCGGGACCGCCAGTGCTGCAGACCATGGTTGCCGAAATCTATGGCCCTGATGCTGAAACAAGGCGGGAGTTTGCCCGTGATATGGAAAAGATGTTCCAGAAGGCCGAGAACATCACCGATGTCGATACACTGATGCCCGATGAATATGACATGTGGCGCTTTGATATCGACCGGGAGAAAGCCGTGCGCAGGGGGGTAAGTGTCAAGGACATCAATCGCAACCTTGATATGACCATGGGCGGATATATGCTGGGTGACATCAAGGTTGAACATATACTCGAACCACGTTTTATTCTGCTGCAGACGTCACTGGCACAGCGCTCGCAACTCGACCAGATGCTGCAATTGCCAATTCCGTCATCACACGGAACAACTGTTCCACTTGCCGAGCTCGGTGAGTTTGTCAAGGTGAAGCAGGATCCGATTATTTATCACAAGGATCTACAGCCGGTTGAATTCGTTACCGGTGAAATGACAGGTGCCCTGGCTGCGCCGGTGTACGGCATCTTCGATATACTTTCCCAGGTCGAGGATTATACTGCGCCTGACGGCGTCAAGCCGGACTTCTCCTGGTACGGTATACCTGAAGACACATCCAGATCCACCTGGGAATGGACAGGTGAATGGACCGTTACCTGGGAGACGTTCAGGGACATGGGCGGTGCCTTCATGGCGGCACTGGTGCTGATCTATATACTGGTGGTCTGGGAATTCGGCAATTTCATTATGCCGGCGATTATCATGTCGCCTATCCCCTTGACACTGATTGGCATCGTTCCCGGCCATGCAATACTTGGTAAGGAATTTACTGCCACTTCAATGATCGGATTTATTGCCCTTGCCGGAATTATCGTTCGAAATTCAATCTTGCTGGTTGAATTCACGCGAGAAACCGTCGCAAAAGGCCATCCCGTCAGTGAGGCGGTGATCCTTTCATGTAAGGCCAGGACACGTCCAATCGTTATAACTGCATTGGCTCTTGTGTTGGGATCCCTGTTTATCCTGACCGATCCTATCTTCAATGGCATGGCGATAACACTGATGTTTGGAGTGATCATTTCTACCTTGCTTACGCTGCTCGTGATACCGCTAGGCTGTATCAGCGCACGCAAGGCCTTCTGCGACGGCATGGAGCTGCCACCTGACCCACTACTGCCTGATGATAGCAGCGGTACAAAGGAAGCTAAGAAGCTCAGGAAGAAGACCAGTTTTAGTGAAATCGGATTCAGGATCTGGAGCGTTCTGTTCACCATCGGCAGCACAATCTTTTATGCTGTCAGAGCAGTTTTCTTATTGATCAAGAATGCATTTGATCAAAGAAAACGTCGAAAGCAGTCTGCTGCTCAACAAGCAGCTCTGCGGGCTGAAGAAATCCGCAAGGTAGAAGAGGTCCGTCAGGCAGAAGAGGCGCGCAGGACCGAAGAGGC
>JARFQE010000097.1 GCA_029287915.1 Arenicellales bacterium | reverse complement strand
ACTTTCGCTGAATCCCTGGGCCAGTGCAAATCCACCGCCAAACAGGATGATAATATCCCACGGAATACCGGCCGCAGTTTTCCAGTCCAGCAGGAACTCTCTTTTAGCAAGATTAGACGGGATAACAAACAACAGCAATGCCCCTGCCATTGCAATGCTGGCATCCGTTACCATGCTCAAGGCAGGCACATCGATGAGGCCGCGTGCAACCCAGGCACTGGCTACCAGCAGGAAGACCCCCAGCACCCACCGTTCTTCGTTGTTGACCGGGCCAAGTTGGGAAAGCTCCCGGTTGATGACTTTCTCCACACCGGGCAGGGCTGTTGCGCGCAGCGGATAGGCGATACGCGTCAGGTATAACCAGGTGATGCTAAGCATAATCACTGACAATGGTAGTCCAAAAGCAAGCCAGCTGGCGAAGCTGATGGTCTGACCATAGAGTTTCTCGACCATGCCGGCCAGAATGGCATTGGGCGGCGTACCAATAAGCGTTGCTACACCGCCGATGGAGGCGGAGTAGGCGATGCTCAGCATCAGGCAAATGCCAAAATTGGATTTCAATTTTACCTCATCACGTGAACTGCTTTGTTCAGGTGATTGCAACAGTTCGACCTGGCCGATCACTGCCATCCCTATGGGCAGCATCATCATAGCCGTTGCGGTATTGCTGATCCACATGGATAGCAATGCTGTCGCAAGCATGAAACCGAGGATTATACGGTTTGGGCTAACACCAACTGCACGCAGTGTGTGCATCGCGATACGGCGATGCAGATTCCATTTCTGCATTGTCACGGCAATCAGGAAACCACCCATAAACAGGTAAATCAGGTGATTGGCGTAGGCGCTGGTAGTGGCAGCAGTAGACATGACGCCAAGCAGCGGAAACAGCACGATGGGTAACAGGGCGGTAGCGGCAATCGGTGCAGCTTCACTCACCCACCAAATGGCCATCAGAGAAGCGACAGCAGCAACTTTAAGGGCATCAGGTGACATGCCTGCAGGTAGCGGCATCAACAGCATCGAGACGAACAGTATTGGTCCCAAGACCAAGCCCAGATTCTGCCTATTCATCAGATGGAACATCAGAATACTGGCAGCTTATGGCCGCGGTGGCTCTACCATACCCAGGTCATAATATGACTTTGCGATCTTGGTGATGGCGATGGCATAGGCGGCAGTGCGGTAGTCCCTGATATGAGGATAGGTTTTCATTACTTCACGAAGATCCTGAAATGCCGTGCGCATCGTGTCATCAAGACCGGACCGCACCAGATCCAGCTCGCTGGCACCGCGCGAGATTTCACGATCCAGTTCATCCGGTACTTCTTTCTCTGTCAGTGCTTCCATCGCTGTGATTAGATTCTGTCCTCGTAGCTCATCGTAACGGCGCTGCAGCCTGCCGAAACGCATATGTGAAAGATTACGTGTCCATTCAAAATATGACACTGTTACACCGCCGGCGTTGACATAGATATCGGGTAAAATGGTAATACCACGACCTGTGAGGATTTCATCGGCCTCGTAGGTAACCGGTCCATTGGCTGCTTCGACGATCATCCTTGCCTGTATGCGGCTGGCATTGCCGGCATGTATCTGAGATTCCATCGCAGCCGGGATCAGGATGTCACACTCCATTTCCAGTGCTTCGGTACTGTTTTCATCGTAATCGCCCGCAGGGAAGCCCTTCAGTCCTCCTGTTTCGACAAAGTACTGCCGGACATCATGCACATTCAGGCCTTCTTCATTGATCACTACACCATCCCGCTCAATAATGGCAATGACCTTGACCTTATCCTGTTCGGAAAGGACTTTTGCAGAATGGTAGCCAACATTGCCGAGGCCCTGGAAAACTACACGTTTGTCGGGCAACCCATCCATTAGCCTGGCACTCTCCACTGCATCAGGATGGCGAAAGAATTCCTGCAGGGCATACTGCACACCTTTACCTGTCGCCTCGGTGCGGCCTGTTATGCCACCTCGCTCAACCGGTTTACCGGTCACACAGGCATTTTGATTGAGATCCTCAGGAAACAACAATTTGTAGGTGTCTGCAATCCACGCCATTTCACGAGATGATGTTCCCATGTCCGGGGCAGGCACACTGACAGAAGGATGAATAAAGTCCTTGCGCGCCAGCTCCATTGCGAAGCGTCGGGTGATCTCTCGCAGCTCATCTTCACTGTAATTGGCCGGGTTGATCATCAGGCCGCCCTTGGCACCACCAAATGGAATATCGGCAATGGCACATTTATAGGTCATCAGGGCTGCTAACGCCTCGATCTCGTCCTGATTGACCAATGCCGAAAAACGCAACCCACCCTTGGCCGGCAGCCGGTGCGCACTGTGGACCGCCCACCAACCTGTAAACACCTCTACACTATTGTTGAGTTTTACCGGAAACTTGAGTTGCAATACTGCGTTACAGGCCTGGATCACCTTGGCGGTGTCAGGGTTAAGACCAATGGCCAGGGTCGCCCTGTCTACCATGCTGTCCACCCCTCCACGGAACGACATGCTTTCAAGCTGATTATCAGTCAATGCTTGTTTCTCCATTTAGTTGATGACAGATTGATTCTGTCACCGATCTTACCCTTTTGTAGTGCTGATGACGTCAAGCAAAACCACGGTCAACCTTTAAGCTGACTTGTATTTGCAATTTTTTACGGTAATTTATGTTCGATCAACCTGTCCAGTTCTGCCTTCAGCCGTCCCAGTATTTCATCATAGGAATATCGCCCAAGTGTTTCGGGCCCTTTTTTCAGTGTTACGGCGCGCGGTCCGCACCACAGGCCAAGATCGGCATCATCGGTTTCACCCGGGCCATTGACCCGGCAACCCATGACAGCGATGGTAAAAGGATAGTCATGGGCATATTCGGTCATCTTTTTGACGTCTTCGGCAAGATCAATAAAGGCCTCGTTTTCTACTCTTGAGCAACTCGGACAGCTGATGATATTGAGATGTGAGCGGTCGAAGGCTACGACACTGCGTACCCGGCCGGCGGCAATATCTGCCAGGATTTCGTTACCGGCGCTGATTTCTTCAGCCTTGCGTGCATTGGGCAGCGTCAGTGAGACGCGTATCGTGTCTCCTATGCCCTGGCTGATAAGCTGCTCGAAGGCGATACGGGTTTTGATGATTCCATCAGGCGGCAGACCCGCCTCGGTCACACCCAGGTGCAGGGGAATATCAGGTCTTAGCTCAGCAAAGCGCCTGTTGACCTCAACCACCTTGTCGGGATCGGAGTCCTTCAGCGAGACGACATATCGAGTGAAGCCTATTTTATCGAGCAGCTCGCAATGTTCTTCTGCACTGACCAGCATCGGAGAGATCGAGTCATCAGCCGGGAACATGTCTTTCTTTTCCGGGTCTACCGAACCTGCATTAACGCCGACGCGAATTGCGCAGTCATTCTTGTCGGCGATATCGACCAGATATCGCACCTTGTCCTGCCAGGGTTTCTTTCTTTCGTGGTGATAGAGGTGTCCCGGGTTGTAGCGGATTTTCTGCACCATCGGGGCCACCAGCGCTGCCATCCGGTAGTTTTCCTGCAGGTCGATCGACAGGTTGGCTTCGGTTTGATCCCGTATAATCTCAAGTGCCTTAGCATCCTTCCTGTTGTCCACAGCAATGC
This sequence comes from Arenicellales bacterium, assembly GCA_029287915.1. Lineage (GTDB taxonomy): Bacteria > Pseudomonadota > Gammaproteobacteria > BMS3Bbin11 > BMS3Bbin11 > BMS3Bbin11. The sequence continues at coordinate 48,636 of JARFQE010000097.1, read as the reverse complement.
GCACGATTCCGGCCCCCGCCTGATGCAGGTCATTGCTCTGTTTGACCGTAGCATCGATGTCCTGTGTGCGAGTTGCACACATACTCTGCACGACTATCGGGTTGCTATCACCAATAATAACGCTGCCGACTTTAACTGCGCGGGTAGGGTTTCTGGGTAAATCCATAATGTATTACTCGATAAATAGCGCTTTCTGCTAACATGAAACAACCATAAAAGTTTCAGTCTGGTCACAGGCACAGCTGCCAGTGTATGCTTCAGGGACGATTAGCAGAGGTTTAGAATGATCGAAATTATACTAAAAATATTGCTGTCTTACCTGTTGGGATCAATGATGGGCGGCCTGATACTGGGTAAGCTTACTGGTGGAGTCGATATTCGCCAGTTAGGCAGTAAAAGTGCCGGGGCAACTAATGCCTTACGGGCGCACGGTAAAGTCTTCGCAGCAGGTGTCTTCCTGATTGATATTTTGAAAGGCCTGCTCGCTGTTATTGTCGTCGCTAAACTGCCCTGGCCCGCTGAAACTCAAACAATAATATCTGTAGAATGGCTTCAGGTACTTTGTGGTCTGGCAGCCTTTTTTGGGCATCTGTATCCCGTCTTCTTCGGTTTCAAGGGAGGTAAGGGGGTGGCAACTCTGCTTGGTGTGATGCTGGGACTGTCGCCGGTGGTTCTGCTGGCTGGACTGGTTGGCTGGCTAGTGATTCTATTACCGACAGGTTATGTAGGGCTGGCCTCGATAGGCGCAGGAATTGTGGCAGCTTTATTTGCCGGTTTGTGGCTGCCCGGAGGCTTTCTCTCCCCGCTGGGCGTCTTCACCGTGATCGCATCAGTACTGGTGATATTTACGCATAGAAGTAACATCAGGCGCCTGCTGAATGGCACCGAGCACCAGTTTGATACCTGGGGGAGGTTTAAGAAATAAGTTTTAACTTCCAGGTTCCAAGATCCAGGCCAAAAAGGCCAAAGGCAAAAAAATAAATTCAGGTGTGCAACTGCTTTTACCTGGAACTTGGAACCTGGATCTAAAGTCTTTTTACCAAACATAAAAAAGCCGGCGAATTTACCGGCTTTTGCTGGTCAATGCTAAACGATGTTTAGCTTGACTGCCCTATCATATAGTCAACGACTACTTTAATCTGATCATCGGTCAGATTCATCGCACCACCTTTTGGAGGCATTGCATTGAAGCCATTGATTGCATGAGAGTAAAGAGTATCTAAACCCTGGCCAACACGACTAGCCCATGCATCCTTGTTGCCAGTAATGGGTGCGCCAGCGGCGCCCGTGCCATGACAGGCAAAACAGGCAGTATCGTAGGTGGATTTGCCCACATCTGCTGTTGCGGGTGCAGCTTCAGCTGCTGCTGCAGCAGGCACAGTTGTGGCATTGTCTTCCAGAACAACCAGCTGGCCAGTGGGTTTAACTCGTTCAAGAATTTCATTGTCATCTGCACTAGCGCTGAGGACAGACATCAGGCTTGCTGTCAATGTCGCTGCAAAGGCAGATTTTAGTACAGTTCTGCTGATCATAAATTTCTTTCCAATATTGATGTTTACAGGTCTGACAAATCGTAAAAAGATGTCACGGAAATTAGCTTTATAAGAATAACATAAAATAGTAATAAATCAAGTAGGGTATGGTTCTTATTTATGCAGACGTGTATCAAATGAGAAAAATTGATTAGATTATTATTGTATAAGCAGGGTCTGGATTGCTGGACAAATTTTCAATTGCTGGCTAGTGATATAACCCGATCGGACTGTTATGACATCAATGAAATGTAGACAAATAAAAAAGGCACCCGAAGGTGCCTTTTAACGAGTCATGCAAACTAATAATGCATACTAGTTATATTACTTCGGATTATAGATATCAAAACCGTAGGTCACAGAGAACACAATCTGATTTTTCTGATCAACACCGAAGCGGTCTTCACCGCCAAAGATATAGGTAAAGTTGGCATCAGCACCGGTGTTGCCAATTGGATGAGACAGGGTCAGGTCAAAGTGACGAAATGCGCTGCCTTTCGCTTCTGGCACTTCAGGAATGAATTCACCATTCTTGTCATACGAGTAGTAACCAATCAGGCCACTGAGGGTGAAACCAGCGCCAATATCTCCAGATGCATCCAGTGTCCAGTAGGTATCACCGCTGTTACCCCAGGCGACGTCTTCCGCCAGGTATTTAAAGCCAAAAGTAGCTGGGCCCACGCCGATATAACCATAAGGTTCGAAGGCATTGAAATCACTTATATTCAGATAGTAGTAATAGGTAGCACCAATATCCCAGCTCAACAGATCTGTAGATCCGCCCCAGCCGCCGTAGAAGTCATTTTCAAAACCCTTGACGTCGCTGTCTGGATTGCCATAGCCCAGGTTAGAGCCCCAGTAACCAAGGTAGAAACCCATCGGGGCAGCCCAGTCCACACCACCCTGGATGGCAACATTGTCATTTTCAGGCGCGTTTGTGATACCACGCAGAACATACTGTGAAAAGAGACCAATGTTTCCTGTCACTTCAGCCTGGGCCGGTGTGATCACTGCTGCCAGGCTGCCAATTGATAAAGCAGTAGCAAGTGCTAAAGGACGGATTGAAGTTTTCATATTTAAAGCTCCTAACTAGATTAATAAATTAATGTTTATTTGATGAATGTTGTAAAAAAGACATATAACGTTGCATCAAAGTCACACTGCACAACATAAGCATTTTCTGTGCCATAATTAAAATATTTTTAATAAACAATAAGATAGAATTATTCCGACGTTGAATGATTCATTAAATAAGCTTTATAATGTGTCGTGTATCTGCGTTTTAGCACTATATTGGTGCATAAATCTGCGCACGGGAAGAACAGCTGCTACTCGTTTTCGTACAATATTCATTATTCATTGCGTATATAAATATGCAGAGCGGTATGAATATCTAATTTTTTAAACACCTGATGCCCGCATACAATTATTGAAAACGTTCGATATTGCGATCCAGATCTCCTGCAAGGAAACGGGATTACAGGAACGTACAGATCTGGTGCATAAATATTGCCGTTGAATAAAAACTGCACCAGTGCTGTGCCTGGAACAAAGCAGAGCAGGCTTTAGGGCGCCTGTATCCTTTTAGAATTCATCGAATATGATAGTGGCATGCTAATTGCTTTAGTGTTGATTGACGTAACTCATGTCTAAACTACACATCAATTATTAGGAGATTCACATGCTATCGATGAAATCACTGAAAAAAACAGCGGTGGGACTGGCGGCCACGGCTATGTTTTCAGGATCAGCCCTTGCTGCAGAAGATACAATCAAGGTGGGCATACTGCACTCATTGTCAGGAACCATGGCAATCAGTGAAACAACACTAAAAGATACAATGCTGATGCTGATTGAAGAGCAGAATAAAAAAGGTGGACTACTTGGCAAAAAGCTTGAAGCGGTAGTTGTTGATCCGGCTTCAAACTGGCCACTGTTTGCTGAGAAAGCCCGTGAACTGATTGAAAAGAAAAAAGTCTCCGCAGTATTTGGCTGCTGGACCTCTGTATCACGTAAATCTGTGTTGCCTGTTTTTGAAGAGCTGAACAGTTTATTGTTTTACCCGGTTCAGTACGAAGGCGAAGAATCATCCAAAAATGTTTTCTATACTGGTGCAGCACCTAACCAGCAGGCTATCCCGGCAGTTGACTACCTGATGAACGAGATTGGTGTAGAACGCTGGGTGCTTGAAGGCACCGACTACGTTTATCCACGTACGACCAATAAAATTCTGGAAGCCTATTTGAAGGCTAAAGGAGTGGACGAAAAAGATATTCTTATCAACTACACACCCTTCGGCTTTGCAGACTGGCAGTCTGAAGTAGCAAAAATTAAGAAATTTGGTTCTGCCGGTAAGAAAACCGCCGTTGTCTCGACGGTAAATGGTGATGCCAACGTTCCTTTCTATAAAGAACTGGGCAACCAGGGTATTTCTGCTGAAGATATTCCGGTGGTGGCTTTCTCTGTCGGTGAAGAAGAGTTGTCTGGTATTGATACCAAACCACTGGTCGGTCATCTGGCGGCATGGAATTACTTCATGAGTGTTGACTCTGAAACTAACGACTCATTCATAGAAGCATGGCATGCTTATATCAAGGATAAAAAGCGTGTTACCAATGATCCGATGGAAGCACACTATATTGGCTTCAATATGTGGGTAGAAGCCGTCAAGAAAGCGGGCACTACTGATCCGGCAGCAGTTCAGGATGCGATTATCGGTGTTGCGGTGCCGAACCTGACAGGCGGACTGTCAGCAATGATGCCTAATCATCATATCACCAAGCCTGTTCTGATCGGTGAAATTCAGAAAGACGGCCAGTTTGAAGTCGTCTGGGAAACCTCGGGCCTGGTAGTCGGCGATGCATGGTCAGATTATCTACCTGGCTCGAAGGACCTTATCTCTGACTGGCGGGTGCCACTTTCCTGCGGTAACTACAACGTCAAAACAGGCAAGTGCTCAGGTCAGAACTTCTAGGTTATCCAACACTTTGTTGATGACTTGCAATATAGACAAGGCCGCTCCGGATATCATACTGGAGCGGTCTTTTTCTAAATCATAACTGTTTAACGTTCTGACAAAACATAAAACCAGAAGCAATGCAATGCACTTTCAGCTCAAGATACTGATCTTTCTCTTTTCCATGCTTGTCACACATGGTGCTGTCGCCGAGGCAGAGAGTAAGTCTTTTGAGCAGATAAAGAACCTGATAACAAGTAAAAGTTTCGCTGAAAAAACGCAGGCCGTTAGCTTACTTGCTGCTCATCCTGAGCGACGTACCACTGAGATACTCAATGCGCTGCTGGAAGGAGAACTATACTATCGTAAAACAGATAAGCTGCTGCTGATTACAAAAAAGCAGAACAGAGAATATATTGTTTCTGATGCCATCACAGGGCAGGACCTGGGCGTGGTGAAGAAACGTGAAATAAAAAAAATCACTACCAATAATTCGATTCGCAAGAAGATCAGAGCGGCTCTGGCTGTTAAACAATTGGACAGTGAAGATGCCGTGACACGTTACCAGGCAGTCAATCAAATCCTCGGCGACCCCGATGCTGAGATGGTTACCCACTTGCAGCAGCGACTTGAGATTGAAAACGATAAGAAAGTCAGGCAGGCGATTGAACTGGCACTGGCAATCACCGAGCTTGAGAGCGCTGACAAAAAAGATCGACTTGCAGCCATCGCGGGGGTGTCAGGCAGTATAGAACCCGCCGTGCGCGGTAAGCTCGCAACGATTGTCGCCGATGATCCTGATGAAGCAGTTCGCAAAGCAGCAAAAAAGGCGTTGAATAATATCAGCGTACAGATACAACTCTATTCATTCCTGGAAACATTATTTTTTGGATTAAGTCTCGGCTCTGTACTGGTGCTCGCTGCAATTGGGCTTGCGATAACATTCGGTGTGATGGGCGTGATCAATATGGCGCATGGTGAATTGATTATGCTCGGTGCTTATACCACCTATGTGATACAGCAGGCGCTGCCCGAGTTGATAGGACTCTCAGTCCTGCTGGCAATTCCTGCTGCTTTTATTGTTTCTGGTCTGGTGGGTATACTGATTGAAAAAACCGTGATTCGACATTTATACGGGCGGCCATTAGAAACATTACTTGCTACCTTTGGTATCAGTCTCATTCTGCAACAGACGGTGCGAAGTATATTCTCACCACTTAATCGCTCTGTTGTGACCCCGGAGTGGATGTCCGGCTCGCTGGAAATCAATAGTGTGCTGTCCCTTACCTATAACCGCCTGTATATCATTATATTCTGCCTGCTGGTATTTGTTGTACTGAATATAATTCTGAAGAAAACATCACTTGGTCTGCAGGTGCGTGCGGTGACGCAAAACCGGTCGATGGCACGCGCTATGGGCGTTCGCTCTGCCAGGGTAGATGCATTAACCTTTGGGCTAGGTTCAGGTATTGCCGGAGTTGCCGGCGTCGCATTGTCACAATTGACGAATGTCGGTCCCAACCTCGGCCAGTCATATATTGTTGACTCATTTATGGTTGTTGTCTTCGGTGGTGTTGGCAACTTGGCCGGTACCCTGGTAAGCGGTCTCAGTCTCGGTGTGGTAAATCAATTCCTTGAACCCTGGGCAGGTGCCGTGCTGGCGAAGATACTGATACTTATATTTATCATTCTGTTTATACAGAAACGCCCTCGTGGTCTGTTCCCGCAGAAAGGACGTTCAGCGGAGGGCTAACAGAATGTTTTTGATGCGAATACTAAAAGGTGATCGTGGCGGACAGGTGCTGATGGCATTATTGCTGGCTGCGATGATTGTCGTGCCAGTATTGAATCTGCTGGTACCGGAGTCCAGTGCGCTGCATCTGTCGACATATAGTGTTACCTTGCTCGGCAAGTATCTGACCTATGCCTTGCTTGCTGTTGCCGTTGATCTTGTCTGGGGTTACCTCGGTATTCTCAGTCTTGGGCACGGCGCATTTTTTGCGCTCGGCGGTTATGCCATGGGGATGTATCTGATGCGCCAGATAGGAGACAGGGGTGTCTACGGTAATCCTGAGCTTCCCGACTTCATGGTGTTCCTGAACTACTCAGAACTGCCCTGGTTTTGGCAGGGCTTTGATATGTTCTGGTTTGCTGCCATTATGATATTGCTAGTGCCGGGTTTGCTGGCGTTTGTGTTTGGATGGTTTGCCTTTCGTTCCCGCGTGACCGGTGTCTACCTGTCCATAATCACGCAGGCAATGACCTATGCACTGATGCTTGCTTTTTTCCGCAATGAAATGGGTTTTGGCGGTAATAACGGCCTGACGGATTTTAAAGACCTGCTGGGTTTTGATCTACAGGCAGATGCTACACGAATCGCGTTGTTCATGATTTCGGCTCTGGCATTAGCTATGGGTTACCTGGCCTGCCGGGCAATCGTCAAGTCCAAGCTTGGTCGGGTCGCCGTTGCGATTCGGGATGCGGAAGATCGTACCCGCTTTATTGGTTATCGGGTTGAATATGTAAAGCTGGCAATATTTACCTTTTCAGCGGCACTCGCGGGTGTGGCCGGCGCGCTCTATGTGCCACAGGTGGGCATCATCAATCCCGGAGAGTTCTCACCATTGAATTCGATTGAGGTGGTCATCTGGGTGGCTGTCGGCGGCAGGGGGACACTTTATGGTGCCGTTGTTGGCGCTATACTGGTCAATTATGCAAAGACCTATTTCACCGGGGCGTTCCCGGAAATCTGGTTATTTGCACTGGGTGCGTTATTTGTTCTGACTACTCTTTACCTGCCGAAAGGCTTTGTTGGCATGCTTAAGCGTCGGAGTGTGACATCATGATGGGCACGACCTTACATTCGATGGCGGATCGCACACATGTCTATAATTTCATGATCCCAAAAGTCACCGACGAGCTGGACCTCAGGCACGGGACAATTCTTTACCTTGAGGGTATTACCGTCAGTTTTGACGGCTTCAAGGCAATCAATGATCTGAACCTGTACATCGATACAGGAGAATTACGCTGCATCATCGGCCCCAATGGTGCCGGAAAGACTACCATGATGGATGTGATTACCGGCAAAACTCGCCCTGATGAAGGATCCTGCTGGTTTGGTCAGCGCATGAACCTGTTGCGTATGAGTGAGGCAGAAATTGCAGAAGCGGGTATCGGACGAAAGTTTCAGAAACCCACGGTATTTGAGAAGCATAGCGTATTCGAAAACCTGGAACTGGCAATGGCCAGTAATAAAAAGGTTTTCCCGACCCTGGTAGCAAAACTAAGCGGCGAGCAGCGGGACCATATCAATGAAGTTGTTGAAACTATTGGTCTCGAGCAGCAGTTGTATACTGAAGCAGGTTACTTATCGCATGGGCAGAAACAATGGCTGGAGATTGGTATGCTGCTGATGCAGAGGCCAAAACTATTGCTGGTCGATGAACCCGTTGCCGGTATGACCCATCAGGAGATGGACAAAACTGCAGAGCTATTGAAAACACTGGCTGGTAATCAATCTGTTATTGTTGTTGAGCATGACATGGACTTTGTCCGCTCGCTGGACAGCCCGGTTACCGTGCTACACCAGGGCAGTGTACTGGCAGAAGGATCGATGGAAGTTGTCCAGAATGACCAGCGTGTGATCGACGTTTACCTGGGGGGTGATTAATGCTGAAACTCGACAGCATCAATCAATACTATGGTGAAAGCCATACCCTCTGGGACATTGAGATGAACGTACAAGAAGGTGAGTGCACCTGTCTGATGGGACGCAATGGGGTCGGCAAGACCACATTATTAAAGTGCATCATGGGATTGTTGCCGGTGCGCGACGGTGTTATCCACTACCTTGATAATGACCTGACAAAATTAACCGCTGAGCATCGTGCCCATATGGGTATCGGTTATGTACCACAGGGTAGACAGATCTTTCCATTGCTGACTGTCGAGGAAAATATGCGAATCGGCTTGCAGGCAAGGAGGGATGGTTTGAAAACTATACCTGACTTTATTTACGAAATGTTCCCGGTGCTAAAAGAGATGCTCGGCCGTCGTGGTGGTGATTTATCCGGTGGACAGCAGCAGCAGCTCGCTATAGGCAGAGCGTTGGTGACCGATCCCAAACTACTGATACTCGATGAACCGACGGAAGGGATACAGCCAAATATCGTGCATGAAATTGGTGATGTCATTGGTAAACTCAATCGTGAGATTGGTCTCACGGTATTACTGGTAGAGCAGAAACTTCCTTTTGTGCGCCGAGTGGCAGATTCATTTATTATCCTTGATCGTGGCCGGATGATGGCGGCCGCAAAAATTGATGACCTAAACGATGAACTTATTCGTAAATATCTAACCGTTTAGATATGTCTGTGAAGTTCAGCTGCATACTATCGACTCTGGAGGAAATCGAAAATGAAACTGATAAAACGGTTGTTAACGTTACCTGTCCTTTTGTCCGGACCTGCTTCAGCACACCCGGGACATGAACACGGGAATGCCTACAGTTACTCTGCTCACATACTTAATGGAACAGAACCCTTATTATTGCTGCTTGGCTTTGCCATGCTGGCAATTGCAGCAGTCTGGCTCGTCAAAGGCCGCTAGATACCCTGCAGGCAGGCATAGTGACAGCTGTTTCACAAATCTCTCCTGCTTCGGGGAAGGACACTAATCCTGCTGGTGGATGGCAGGCATCTCTTCAGCTCAGGCTGCAAAAAATTAATAACACAACATGTTTGCTGCCACAGAAGCGTTATGGTCCATTAACCGTCCAGCGCCCTTTTTATCCAGAGGGTGATATCTGCCACATCTATTTATTACATCCCCCAGGCGGTGTGGTTGGCGGTGATCAATTATCTCTGGATGTTGATGTAAGGCCCGGCGCACATGGTCTGATTACGACACCGGGTGCCAGCAAGTTTTATCGCAGTGCAGGGAAAACGGCCGTTTTGCAACAGCAATTCAATGTAGCAGACAATGCGGTGCTGGAATTTTTGCCGCTGGAAAGTATTTACTTTCCAGCAACTGAAGTTTCAACCCAGGTGATGGTCAATCTTGCAGCAGATGCAAAGTATGCTGGTTGGGAGATTCATAGTTTAGGTCTGCCAGCTAATAATGAGGACTTCACAGCGGGTAATGTATTACTGAATACAGAATTAAAAGTTGCAGGCAAGCTGTTATTTCACGATAAGCTGAAAGTGGATCCAATTGAAATAAACAGGGCAAGCGGCCTGCGCGGATGCCGTGTGTATGGCAGTTTTGTTGTTGTCAGCCAGTTGATCAACAACGATATGCTTCTCGCACCGTTGCAGGCGGTGCAGGCGGAAAAGGGTATCGCGGGAGTTAGTCGTGTTGAAGTAAACGTACTGGTGGCCCGTTACCTGGGCGATTCAACAGAATCTGCACACACATACTTCCGGCAGTTATGGCAGATACTAAGGCCTGCTGTACTGGGTGTGGATGCCTGTGTCCCAAGGATCTGGAATACATAAAACATAACTAACTCGTGACAGGAATATAATTATGGAACTCACCCCACGTGAAAAAGACAAGTTGTTACTGTTTACGGCAGCCCTGCTGGCAGAACGTCGCAAGGACAAGGGTCTGAAATTGAACTACCCGGAAGCGGTAGCCTTTATTAGCGGTGCAGTCCTGGAAGGTGCACGCGAAGGCATGACTGTTGCGCAACTAATGGACCATGGGAGGACTTTGCTGACGACTTCTGATGTGATGGAGGGTGTTGCAGAGATGATCCATGATGTACAGGTAGAAGCGACTTTTCCTGATGGCACAAAACTGGTTACCGTTCATTCCCCCATCATGCCGGTAGACGGTCAGAGTGAGTATGCTGTTAAGCCTGGCGAGGTGATCACTGAGGCAGGCGAACGTGAGATCAATAAGGATCGTGAAAGCATCACGATCAGTGTTGCCAATATCGGCGATCGCCCTATCCAGGTAGGTTCGCATTATCATTTCTATGAAACAAACAAAGGCCTGCAGTTTGAACGTGAGAAGACAAGAGGTTTCAGGCTCGATATTGCTGCTGGCACGGCTGTTCGCTTTGAGCCGGGGCAGACGCGCGAGGTGGTATTAGTAAAGTTTGCCGGAGATGAAAAAATCTATGGGTTTAATGGACTTGTTATGGGTGCGCTGGAGGATTAGATATGGCGAAGATCAGTAAACAGGCCTATGCCGAAATGTATGGGCCAAGTACCGGCGATCGAGTTCGTCTCGGTGATTCGGATTTGTGGATCACGGTGGAACAGGACCACACCATTTATGGCGATGAAGTTAAATTTGGCGGTGGCAAGGTTATCCGCGATGGCATGGGACAGAGCCAGAGGGCGGCTGATGATGTTGTTGATGTGGTCATAACCAACGCATTAATTCTTGATTACTGGGGGGCGGTCAAGGCAGATGTTGGCATCAAGGATGGGCTAATCACCGGCATTGGCAAGGCAGGAAATCCTGATACCCAGGCAGCGGTAAATATTGTTATTGGACCTGGCACCGAGGTTATTGCTGGAGAAGGACAGATTTTGACAGCCGGGGCTATAGATTCACATATACATTTCATCTGCCCGCAACAGGTCAATGATGCGCTTATGTCCGGTGTAACAACTATGCTGGGTGGCGGCACCGGCCCGGCGACAGGTACTAATGCAACCACCTGTACACCGGGACCGTGGAACATCCACCGCATGTTGCAGGCGTCGGATGAGCTGCCGATGAACCTCGGCTATCTTGGCAAAGGTAATGCAAGCCTGCCGGCTGCACTGGTAGAACAAATTTCAGCAGGTGCCATAGGACTTAAATTACATGAGGACTGGGGTACAACGCCTGCAGCGATCGATAACTGCCTGGATGTTGCTGAAGCTTATGATGTACAGGTCGCTATACATACTGACACACTCAATGAATCCGGTTTTGTTGAAGACAGCCTGGCTGCAATGAAGGGTCGTACTATCCACACCTATCACACTGAAGGGGCGGGGGGAGGTCATGCACCTGACATTATCAAGGCCTGCGGACAGATGAATGTTCTGCCCTCATCAACCAATCCTACGCGCCCGTATACCATCAACACTATTGATGAGCACCTGGACATGCTGATGGTCTGTCATCATCTAGACCCGAATATTGCTGAAGATGTGGCATTTGCAGAATCCCGTATTCGAAGAGAAACGATTGCCGCTGAAGACATTTTGCACGACCTCGGCGCCTTTTCTATGATTGCTTCGGATTCGCAGGCGATGGGGCGCGTAGGTGAAGTGATTACACGTACCTGGCAGACTGCGCACAAGATGCGAGTACAACGGGGTAGCCTGGCAGGAGACCCGTCAGAATCTGATAATACCAGAGCGAAACGCTATATTGCCAAATATACTATCAATCCCGCTGTTGCACATGGCATCAGTCATGCTGTGGGTTCGATCGAAGTTGGCAAGCTGGCTGATCTTGTGTTGTGGAAGCCTGCGTTCTTCGGCAGTAAGCCGGGTGTGATTATTAAAGGCGGAATGATAGTTGCGGCGCCCATGGGTGATCCCAATGCATCGATTCCAACGCCGCAGCCAGTACACTATCGTCATATGTTTGGTGCTCTCGGTGGAGCACGTAACACCACCTCCATGACCTTTCTGTCACAGGCCGGCTTTGACGCCGGTGTGCATGAGCAGCTTGGCTTGCAAAGTATGATAGGTATTGTCAGGCAGTGTCGATCGGTCACTAAAAAAGACATGTTGCTTAATGACTATCTGCCTGACATTTCAGTCGACCCGCAAACCTATGAGGTACGTGCAGATGGTGAGTTATTGACCTGTGAACCGGCGAGTATTTTACCGATGGCACAACGTTATTTTCTGTTTTAAACATGTTGCGCTTTACTCAAAAAACAAATACAGAGCCTGATCTCACACTGACCCTGAGTTATGAACAGCGCCAGAAAAGTCGCCAGCGGGTTGTGCTGGATAATGGTGTTGAAGCCGGTCTTTTTCTGCAACGCGGGGTGATATTACGGGAAGGGGATTGCCTGTCTACTGATGCTGGGGAGGTAGTATTAATCAAAGCTGCGAAGGAAGACGTCAGTACGGTTTATTCTGACGATCATCTGCAATTATCGCGCGCCTGTTATCATTTAGGCAACCGGCATGTAGCCCTGCAGATAACCAGCAATTTTGTCCGTTACCAGGCCGATCATGTGCTGGACGAACTTTGCCGGGGGCTGGGGCTGGACGTGCGTTCAGAAAATGCAGCGTTCGAGCCAGAAGCGGGGGCCTATGGTGATTTTGGTCATCTGCAGGGGCATACGCATGAGGCTTCTCACGAACATTCGCATCCACACAGCAATCACAGCCATAACGGCAGTAGCGGTCATGATCACTGATCTAGCAACATTACGTCTAATGCAGCTAGTCAGTCCTTCATTGCCCATTGGTGCCTTCACCTATTCGCAGGGCATTGAGTGGTGTGTGGAAGCAGATTGGATAATTGATGCTGATTCACTGGAACGCTGGTTGACTGATCTGCTACAGACAACTATGCAGGAACTGGAAATACCCATCCTGTTACGCTCGATGCAGGCATGGAAAGAAAAAGACATGACTTCTCTGGAACACTGGAGTGAACTGAGTATGGCCAGCCGCGAGACCTGCGAACTGCGGTTGGAAGAAAAAAATCGGGCTACAGCACTATTTCGTCTGTTGTCATCACTCAAAATAGCAGATGTTGACCAGTATGAATCTATTATTATTACCAGCCAGGCTGCTGGATTTTCCTATGCCAGCATGGCCTGGAATATCCCTCCTCATCAGGCTTGTCTGGGTTATATATGGAGCTGGCTGGAGAACCTCGTCATAGCCGCAGTAAAACTGGTGCCTCTTGGACAGACTGATGGTCAGAAACTATTAATGAACCTGTCAGGCAGGGTCACGGAAGTCATAGAACATGCCAGGCAGCTCAGGGATGAAGAAATAGGCAGTTCCAGCCCGGCACTTGCGATTGCCAGTGCGCAACATGAAACACAATACACCCGTTTGTTTCGTTCTTAATCTGGGTGAACTACACGGCCAGAGAATTAGCACATATACGAAAAGGAAATCTAGATAAAATGCAGCAGGAACAGAAAACCCCAGATCCCACATCACGCAATCCATTGCGCGTTGGAGTCGGAGGACCCGTTGGTTCAGGAAAAACGGCTTTACTAGATAAAGTGTGTAAAGTCATGCGAGATAAATATGATATCGCGGTTGTAACAAATGATATCTATACACAGGAGGATGCCAATTTTCTGATAAATAGCCAGGCATTGGAGGCAGACAGGATCATAGGTGTTGAAACTGGCGGCTGTCCGCATACTGCGATTCGTGAAGATGCATCAATGAACCTGGCAGCCGTCGATGAGCTGAATAAAAAGTTCACGAACCTTGATGTTATTTTTATAGAAAGCGGAGGAGATAATTTGTCTGCTACTTTCAGTCCGGAGCTTGCAGACCTGACTATCTATGTCATTGATGTTTCGGAAGGAGAGAAAATACCGCGTAAAGGTGGACCGGGTATCACACGTTCAGACTTGCTGGTGATAAACAAGATTGATCTTGCACCTTATGTCGGTGCTTCGCTGGATGTTATGCAGGCTGATACAGAAAGGATGCGTGGTGACAGACCCTATGTGATGAGCAATTTAAAAACTGCAGAGGGTGTTGATGAAATCATCCGTTTTATCGAGCAGGAGGGGATGCTTTAACATCAAAAATAAGTATTAGGTTTTATGTTTTATGTATTACGTATACCGTAAACCGTAAACCTGATGAGTATTGACGCTTATCCCCTGATCCGCAACTTGTGTCGTAGTCTCTCGTTTTCTTCTATTAACTCCAGGGCGAGCGCCGCTCCAGGCAGGTTTACTCGCAAATCTCTCTGCAAATGCAATGTAATCTCTACATGCCGCTGCGCCGTTCCTTTGAAGCGCCACTCAGAAGGAGACTCTCCTGTTGGTGACAGCATGCCTTCCTCAACCATTTCAATAATGGTTTCAGCCTGTACAGTGCAACATTTGCAGAGATCGGCCAGACTGAATTCGAAATTTTCGTCAATAATCTCGATATGTGCGGATTTTTCAGTCATTTTTATACTCCCATCCTGCTTCGAGGATTAAAGCCCATTTCTTGCTGCATCTGGCGATACAGGTCTTTTTGTTTTTCGGTATTAGGTGCTGGTGTTTCAATTTTAAGCACCACATATTGGTCACCGTTGTTTGTACCGGGCAGGCCCCGTCCTTTCAGGCGCAGTTTGCTGCCGCTTTGTGAGCCGGCCGGTATCTTCATTTCGACTTTGCCGCCCAGAGTAGGTATTGACACCTGTGCGCCTAATGCCGTTTCCCACGGGGCAACTGGCAGGTCTACATATATATCTCGACCATCTGCTTTGAATATGGGGTGTGGCAGCAGGTCAATTTCGAGGTAGAGGTCTCCGGCCGGTGCATCACCGGTGCCGGCGCCACCCTGGCCACGTAAACGAATTCGTTGTCCCTGTGTGACGCCTTTGGGAATCTTGACATTAAGTTTGCGATCACGCGTTACGAGGTGGCCTGTGGTATCAACCTCGGGTATTTTCAGAGTGATGGCTCGTTCGGCACCATTATAGGCATCTTCCAGTGATACGCCGACTTTAGCATGGTGGTCTTCCCCTTTCATGTGGAAACCATGTTGCCGGCCTTGCTGAAAACCTCCAGCGCCTGTGCGACCAAACAAATCTTCAAAAAAATCACTGAACCTGGAAGAGCCACTATCAGTGTAACCACCGCCACTAAACTCAAATCCATCCTGCCAGCCAGGCGGTGGCTGGAAATCCTGTCCCTGTTGCCAGTTTGCGCCTAATTGATCATAAGCCATACGTTTTTCAGGATCCTTTAAGACTTCATATGCCTCACCCACTTCTTTAAAACGTTCCTCAGCATCAGATGCCTTGCTGACATCAGGGTGATATTTGCGAGCCAGTTTACGGTAGCTACGCTTTATCTCATCCTGTGTGGCATCACGCTTGATGCCCATGATTTCATAGTAATCCTTATATTTCATACATAGCCCTTAGTGCAATCAGTTGTAGCCATAGAGATCCCGCATGCGGGTTAATATTATTCATATTCAGTAAATAATATAAGGGCAGCAGAGACATAAGCAATAGTATTAATACTATTGCTGTTTACCATGCAATGGTACCTGTAAAAAATGTCATAGATGTTGTATTGTCAGAGCACAATGATTCAATGCAGTTGATAATAATAAAATGACAACCAAAGCTCAGACAATACTCGCTTCAGCCGCTGGATTACTATGGAAAGTGATTGAGAGCTATGGTCTGGATCCAGAGCCGTATTTCCGCAATGCTCATATCGATCCAAAGTTGATCAATGATCCCCGGGCAAGGTTCAGTCTCGCGACCATTGACAAAATCTATTCCGAACTATTCAAAGTCATTAATGATCCATGTATGGGTTTGAAACTGGGCAGTTTGTGGCACCCATCACATATGGCATCACTCGGCTATGCGTGGCTGGCAAGCTCGACACTCTATACAGCGTTAAATAGACTGTCACGTTATGTTCGTATCATCAACGATGCAATTACGGTAACGCTGGAAGAAATTGATGATAATGTTGTTATAACAATCACTTCTGATGACAGAGAAGTGCCGACTGATTATCAGCAGGATTCCTCATCCGCTATTTTATTAACCATGTGTCGTGCAAATTATGGCAACGGACTGAATCCAGTTTCGGTCAGATTTAAACATGCCGGATCACCTTGCAGTGGGGAATATTATAGTTTTTTTCGTTGTCCTGTAGAGTTCGGTGCCGAACATAACCAGATGATATTTTCTCTGGATGCAGTCAATAAGCAGCTCACCAGTTCCAATCCACAGCTTGCCCAGATCAATGATCAGGTGATGCAGAATTACCTCGCTGAGCTGGATAAAGAGGACATTGTTCAGCAGGTCAAGGTGGCGATCATCAATCAATTACCTTCTGGAAATGTAACCGACGAGACAATTTCAGAAGCAGTACTCACCAGCAAACGAAGTCTGCAGCGAAGACTTAATGAAAAGGGAACAACCTTTAAAACAATACTGACCGAGGTAAGAAAAGACCTTGCTCTGAAATATATCCACGATAGAAAGCTGACCCTCACAGAAATATCTTTTATGCTTGGTTTCTCCGAGATGAGTTCCTTTTCACGTGCGTTTAAACGCTGGACCGGAGAGTCCCCGAAGGAGTTTCGAAAGCTGGATTAGTCGATAACTTCACTGTTTGTCTTTTCTTTCTGGCTATCATCAATAAGGGCAGTGGTTGGATTCTCATCATTCTGATGCACATCCATGGTGCAATGTAACTGCTGATCTCACTATTTTGGATGTAATTTGCACCACACTAGCTGTAGCTCTAATTCGCCAGTTTCTGCTACAGGGCTATAAAATTCAACGTCGGCGCCATGACCCTAGTATCAAAGCGTTGTAATGTCATTATCACATGGCATACAAATTGCTTTATTAAAAAACTAGCAATTTCCATTTTGCCGTGCCGGTAGACGCGCGCGGCATACTTTAACTGCACGCGACAACCCGAGGTGTACCGTGATGAAACCGGTCATGAAATATGCGGACGGTCTGTGGCCGAACTTCTCTTCATTACTCTATATCCTTTCGGCCTACTGTTTCGGAATCTACCTCATTACTACAGATCTCATTGTGCTGAATTTTTGTGGATCTCTTTTTCTGGCACATAGCATGGTGATAGCGGCCTATATGGTACACGAATGTGCACACAATACTGTTTTTAGCAGCAATAGTGCGAATGCAAGACTGGGAGGTATTCTGAACTGGTTTAATGGTGCCTGTTACGGAAGTTACGAAGATATCCGAAAAAAGCATTTCAGGCATCATATAGATCGAGCAGATGTCGTGGCATTTGACTATCGTCCCAGATTTGCAGCCCATCCGCTATTGATGAAAATATTGCAAGTGCTTGAATGGTTTTATATTCCGGCAGTTGAAATTATCATGCACCTGCTGGTACTGGTTGTGCCATTCATTCTAACCAGTCGCCGGCACCGGCGAGTGCGGGTTGCAACAGTGCTACTGATTCGGATATCGGTATTTGCACTACTGGTATGGTATGCACCGCAGGTGGTTGTATTCTACCCGCTGGCCTACCTTATATTTCTGACAATAATGCGATTCATGGATACACATCAGCATACCTATGAATTATTCGAAACCCTGGAAAGGGAACGGGGCGATGAGGTGAAGCAGTTTGATCGGGAATTTGAGCAGCGTAATACCTTCTCTAATCTTTTTTCGACAAATCATCCCTGGCTGAATTTACTGGTGCTGAATTTCGGCTACCACAATGCACACCACCTGAAACCTGTCGTGCCCTGGTATCAACTACCATCACTGCACCGTGAAGCCTTTGGTAGTCAGTGTCAGCAGGTCCTGCCTATTGGCCATTTATTAAGAGCCTATCATCGCTACCGTGTGCCTCGTATGCTAAACACTGATCCTATTGACAGCGGTGTGGCAGAAAAAAGAGGTGTTGATTTCATTGGTGTTGATGGCGTTTCATTCCTGACAGCACATTAGGATATAGAATATGACCCAGGTCCGCCGCTTCTGGCCGCTGCTTACGGGAACACACCGTTATGAGAAAACACTGTCTACAAGAGCACGCGGGCACGGTGTTTTTATTCAGGCACCGATACTCGCCTATCTAATTGAAACGACACAGGGGCGCATACTTTATGATGTAGGTTGTGATTACAGCAAGATTAATGATCCTTTGCTGATGCAGCGCTTCTACGAAAACGAAGCCTTCCCGTTCGGGCCGCCTGAGATGACTGAAGAACAGCGACTGCAGAACCGACTTTCCCGCCTTGGTCTGCAACCCGAAGATGTTGACGTGGTTTTCATCGGACACCTGCACTTTGATCATGCCGGTGGATTATGCGATATGCAGCATGCCGATATTCATGTGCACAAGAAAGAACTGTCAGCGGCAAGGGAACAGGCCGATGATGCTTATTTTCAGCATGATTTCAGTGCTAGCTATCACTGGCGTATTAAAAATAGCGAGTACGATGTTGCACCAGGGGTACGCGCTATAGAGTCGCCCGGTCATACAGCGGGGCATATGTCGATGTTGATTGAACTGCCCCACGGGGCACCTGTTCTGCTTGCCGGTGATGCAGCTGATTTGCAGGAGAACATCGATGATGAAGTAGCGCCAGGGCTGTGCTGGCATGATCGTGAGGATATGGCATTAGACAGTATACGGAAACTCAAACAGATTGCCGCGGAAACAGGTGCGCGACTGTGGCCCAACCATGATTATGAATTTTACCGGCGCTGCCTGCCGTTTCCTGAATTCTATCGTTAGCAGCCTGTAGCAAACGAATGAAACTGTCGATCCCCGTTGTTGTGTTGCTATTCAGCTCCATAGGCTGGGGACTGACGTGGCTACCATTGCGCTACTTCGACAGCGTTGGACTACCTGGGCCGCTGATGATTTTTATTGCGTTCTTCAGTGCAGTCGTTTTTTTACTACCATTGCTAGTTAAAGGCAAAAGCGGCCTGATGAATGGGCTTCATCTACTGCTGCTTATCGCCCTGTTTGGCGGTCTGGCGAACCTGTCTTTTCAGACAGCCCTGTATTATGGCGATGTGGTGCGGGTTATGATCCTGTTTTACCTGTTACCCATCTGGAGTGTGCTTGGTGGTCGAATATTTTTAGGGGAGCGTATCGATGCCTTAAGGCTGCTGACACTGGCTGCTGCTCTTGCAGGCGGTGTGCTGATTCTTGGTGGAACAAACGTACTTAGCCGTCCCCCTGATTTGATTGATCTGCTCGCCGTCCTCTCTGGTTTTTCTTTTGCAATGAATAACCTTGTCTTTCGTTTTGCGCAATCTATTCCACTCATCAACAAAGTCATAGCGATGTTTATCGGTGTGGTAGTGTTCATCGGACTGTTCCTTGTGTTCAATTCCGAAACCCTCAATCTGCCATCACTACAAACAACCATACTTGCCATGGGCTATGGCATAGTATGGCTGTCACTGATAACGATTGGTACGCAATGGGGAGTTACCCGGCTCGAAGCGGGCAGGGCATCGATCATCATTGTAATGGAGCTGGTCGCGGCAGTTGTTTCTGCTGTCCTTATCCTTGGGCAAACACTCACGCTGGCTGAATTTACCGGTGCAGTGCTGGTTGTTGCAGCAGCGTTGCTGGAAGGTTTCAGAACGGAGCAGGATACAGTCATTATAGAATGTCGGGAGAATGCCTGAGTTATTCTGATCTTCGTCACTGCCTGGCCATAAATGCCTCAAAATGCCTGCGTTCTTCGCTGGCCATCCAGCAGTTGAGGTCCCACAGGAAGGCCACTGGTTCACCAGAAAATGGTAATTCGTGTAGATAACCGTCAGGCCCAAATTCAGGAGTCATCGTAGTGACCTGTGCTTTTTTGTGCAGCTGCTGTTGCCAGATCATTTCCCACCAGGACTGATGTGCGCGCAGCGCATATTCGTATTCAGGGGCAGCAGGGTGGGGAACCTGTGGACCCTGATCATAGCCAACCCGGGCATGAATATGATGTGCGTGGGAAGATAATTTCTGTAGTACTTCAAGCTCGCTGTCCAGTAGCCGTTCACAGACAACGCACCAGTGGCTAAAGTCACAGGTTAGTTTTATTTCAGGCAACTGGCTGACGATACGATCGGTCACCCACGGGTTAAAAAACGCGCGCCCACGATGAGTTTCGAAACTCACTGTAATGTCAGCAGATTGCGCCATCTCCATCGCAGCATTAAAAAATGTAATATTCATGTCGTCAGTCCAGGCATCGCAACCACCCAGACAGGTTATGAAAAGTGGATTGAACGGCAGGCTTTGATCCAGTTTTTCGGCAAAGCTATCGATGTGCTGCTGTATGCTTGCGTGACGATCAGGGACGTAGCTACCGGCGGTTGTAATTTCTGCTATGTAGTTCAAGCCGGAATCGGCCAGCAGAGTCTTTAGTTCTCGTATTGCTACAGTATTAGCAGGGGCCGGACCCTCCAGTCCATGAAATCCCGCCTCCAATGCCTCGCTAATAGCAGACGCCAGCGTGCCCTGGTGACCCCATAGTGTTTTAAATAGCTGTAGTTTCATCTTTACCAAACAGATTTGCCACCTTCACAGTAAATGATGCAATCAAGATGCCATGTTATGCAAACGGCATAACGAAGGCGAATGGAAGTAGCCAATAACTTTTTTTGCACCATACGGGTGCGTGGTGCCCATTTCCGCACGATCAGCACACGTAAAGTCCATTACAGGACGTCTATATCATTGTCTGGAACTGAATTATTTCTGGTTGGCATGTAACTTGCTTGAACAGTTTTAGTGTTTGAATAATTTTTAATATCAATATCTGGGAGATACACAATGAGATCATTTTATCGAAAACTTCTTGCTACATTGTTAGCTGGCGGAATGTTGTTTAGTTCATTAGCCTCTGCAGCTGAACCACTGAAGATCGGGTATAGCGACTGGCCGGGGTGGGTAGCCTATGAAATCGCTATCGAAAAAGGCTGGTTCAAGGAAGAGGGCGTTGACGTTATATTCGAATGGTTTGATTACGTCGCTTCAATGGATGCTTTTGCAGCCGGTAAACTCGATGGCGTTGGTATGACCAACGGTGATGCACTGGTTACCGGATCAACGGGCGCCAAGAGTGTCATGATCCTGATGAATGATTACAGCAACGGCAATGACATGGTGATCGGCAAGCCCGGTATCAACTCAATAAAGGATCTCAAGGGTAAGAAAGTGGGTGTCGAGGTCGGTTTTGTCAGTCACCTGCTGTTGTTGAACGCACTGGAAAAGAATGGCATGACCGAGACAGATGTTGAGCTGGTGAATGCCCCGACCAACGAGACACCCCAGGTACTGGCTTCCGGTGAAGTTGATGCCATCGTTGCGTGGCAGCCGAGTTCCGGACAGGCATTGCAGCTGGTTCCAGGCTCAAAGCCGATCTACACCAGTGCTGATGAACCCGGCCTGATCTACGACATGCTTTGTGTCAGTCCTGAAAGCTTCGCAGCACGTGCTGATGACTGGAAGAAGGTGATCAAGGTCTGGTATCGCGCTGTTGCCTATCTGAAGGATCCTGCAACGCGAGAAGATGCGGTGAAGATTATGGCTTCACGCGTGGGTCTCGAGCCGGCTGAGTATAAATCTTTCATCGATGGCACCAATATCCTCACTCTGGAAGAGGCTAAAAAGTTCATGGTCAAGGGTGAAGGCTTCACTTCTATCTATGGTTCTAGCAAGATTGCTGATGACTTTAATGTTGCCAATAAGGTCTATGAAAAACCCGAGGATGTTGATGCCTACATCGATCCTTCCCTGATGATGGGAATGTGACTTAAACAGGCAGCGGAGTCGAGGGTTATGAGCACAACATCAACGATGCAATGGTTTGCTGTTCGCAAGGACCTTAGACCCAGACCGCGCTTCATTATTTCAGTGATGAGTTTTGTTCTGCCCATCCTGCTCTGGAGCCTGTTTAGTTACGTCCCCTGGTTATGGCACCCCAAGGTCGAGATTAGCGACCCGGGTGCTGTTTCCTACTTCAAGCAGGGCATGCTTGTCGATAAGGATTTATTTTATCAGGAACTAACAAAGCTTGAAGATTCAGCTATGGCGTTGCCGCAGGGAAAGCCCGCCAACCCGATTTATCTGCCGGCACCGCATGAAGTCGCCGTCGCGTTCTACACCGCCTTCACCACTGAGCCGAAGCGTCGCTCGGAGAAATGGCTGCATGAAAGTCTGTGGGACAGCATCCAGGTTATTTTCTGGGGGTTTTTTCTTTCTTCATTAATCGGTGTTCCGCTTGGCATCATGGCGGGCACCTATGATTTTTTCTCACGTCTGTTCGAGCCGTTTATTGAGTTTTTTCGTTACCTGCCGGCACCGGCCTTTGGCGCTCTTGCTGTTGCTATTCTCGGCATACACCATGCCCCCAAGATTGCCATAATTTTTATCGGAACATTCTTTCAGCAGGTGCTGGTAGTGTCCAATACCGCGCGCAAACTGGATCCCTCGTTGCTCGAAGCAGCCCAGACACTGGGTGCAAAAAACAAGTCATTGTTATTCAAGGTCGTCGTCCCGGGAATCCTGCCTGATCTGTATCGCGATATGCGGATACTGTTGGGCTGGGCCTGGACGTATCTGATCGTAGCTGAACTGATCGGTACCAGTTCTGGCATTACCTGGTTTATTACCCAGCAGGCCCGCTACAAGAATTTTGATAACGTCTTCGCAGCCATCATGATGATTGGCATCATCGGTATTACCACCGATCTGATCCTGGCCTGGCTAGGCCGCCGCTTCTTCCCATGGCAACAACAGTCTGCACGAGCCTGATTGAATACAACGCAGAGTTAAAGAGAAACTTATGACACAGCTGCTGGAATTACCAAGCTACCTTGAACAGGATGATGCCGTCAGGGATCGTTTTACACGTCTCAAGCAGCGACCAGTTACCCTGGAGGTGAAAGGTCTGTGCAAGGACTTTGAAACACCGGCGTCTGAAACGGTCACCGCGCTGAAGGATATTAACTTTAAAACACATAAGCGGGAATTTGTCTGCGTGATTGGACCATCCGGCTGCGGCAAGTCAACACTGATACGAATACTTGCCGGTCTGGAGATACCTACTTCCGGGCAGGTACTGCTTGATGGCAAAGAGGTCAAGGGGCCCGGCCAGGATCGTGGCATGGTGTTCCAGGGCTATACCCTGTTTCCCTGGCTGACTGTTAAGAGAAATGTCATGTTTGGTCTGCAACAGGCGGGTCATAGCAATGAAGTTGCTGAAGAAGATGCCCGCCAGTGGATCGATCTCGTCGGCCTGACCCAGTTTGTTGATAGTTATCCGCACCAGTTATCAGGAGGTATGAAGCAGCGCGTAGCAATTGCTCGTGCTCTGGCCAATCAGCCACGAGTGCTATTGATGGATGAGCCTTTCGGTGCGCTGGATGCGCAGACGCGCAGCAAGATGCAGTCATATCTTATGGAGATCTGGCAGAACATCGATATCACCATCCTGTTTATAACGCATGATCTTGATGAGGCCATCTACCTGGCGGACCGCATCCTGGTCCTGAAAGCACATCCCGGTGAGGTACAGGAGCTAATTGAAGTGCCTGTGCCGCAGCCACGTTCCCCCGAGCAGTTGTTGTCACCGGAGTTCCTGGCGACCAAGAAGCGTCTGGAAGATCTTATTCACCCACCTGAGGAAGGTGATGTGATCGATAGCGATAAGATGAACATGGTGCGCATGGTGCCGGTTAACCATGAAGTCGAGAGTGTCTTCTGACCATGCATGACTGGTACCGGATGACCTGGGAAGAGATCGGCCAGTTGACAGCGCAAGGTATCGATACGGCGATGTTGCCGGTGGGTGCGACAGAACAGCACGGCCCGCACATGGGCTGCGGCATGGATGCAGAAATTGCATTGCATCTGTGTCGTGAAGTTGCTCAGCAGACAGGCGTCGCATTATTGCCGACGCTGCCTTATGGATGTTCCATCGGCCATTCGCAACGCTGGCCGGGAACACTTGCCCTGCAGCCAAAGACAATGATTGATGTCGTCAAACAAATTGGCGACTGGGTATTTGCGTCGGACTTCAGGCGTCTTTTTATCATCAACACCCATGTTACCAATCATGCCCCGCTCAGGTGTGCGCTGGAAATGTTGCGTGCTGAACATGATGGCTTCATGGTGGCCCTGATAAATTCAGGTTCGATCAGTGAGCGAGTGAAACAGCAGCACTATCACGATGCTGATGACTGGCATGCGAATGATGCCGAAACGTCGCTGATGATGGCGCTGAATGCCGAGATGGTGCGCGAAGAACGCATTGCTGATTGTGATGATCCTGATCGGACGACGGATTGCGTATTTTCACACCCGGTCAATCGAACCAGTAGCAATGGTGTGACAGGCAGGCCAAGTCTTGCCAGCAGTGAAAAAGGCAAACAATTATTTTCCTGGATGGTGGATGATCTCAGCGCCATGGTGCGCAAAGGTATGCAGGAAGAATCACCCCTGCCTCATTCGTATCACGAAAAAATCACTATCACTTAATGAGGTCGAAAGTGAAGAGTAAAGAAGAAATCAGGAAAATCCAGTCTGAGCTTGTACAAAAAGGCGTCAAGTATTGTCTCGGTGCCTACGTCGATATCCATGGTGTACCCAAGGGCAAGGTCGTCCCCATCAAACACCTGGAACACATGGCCCATGGTTCAGAACTCTATACCGGCTATGCCCTCGATGGCCTTGGTCAGCAGCCGAATGACGATGAAATTGCATCGGTGCCGGACCTTGACCACATCATTCAGCTGCCCTGGCAGCCCGAGGTGGCCTGGATGCCTGCGGACAATACGTTCCATGGCAAGCCATACCTGCTGAACACCAGGGCTTCATTGAAGAACATGCAGAAGAAGGCTGCGAAAATGGGGTTTGGTTTCAATCTTGGCATCGAGGCGGAGCTGTTTGTATTGAAACAGAATGAAGATGGGTCGTTATCGGTACCCAATGCGGATGACAGATTGACAAAGCCCTGTTATGACGCGCGCTGTTTTCTTGACCAGTTTGACTGGCTCGACAAGATGGCGACATCCATCAATGATCTCGGCTGGGATCTGTATTCCTTCGATCATGAGGATGCCAATGGTCAGTATGAATTTGATTTTATGTATGCCGATGCCCTGACCACCTGTGATCGTTTTACCTTCCTCAGGCTGATGGCCAAGGAATATGCAAAGCAGGAAGGGCTGGTTGCAACCTTTATGCCCAAGCCATTTGCCGATAAAACCGGCAACGGTGCGCATTTTAATATGTCATTGTACGACCTTGAAAGCGGTGAAAATCTGTTCTCCTGTGATCCAGAGGAAGATCCAAAAGGTCTTGGATTGACTGAACTCGGCTACCAGTTTATTGGTGGTGTACTTAAACATGGCAAGGCACTTTGTGCCGCTTTTGCACCGACAGTCAACAGCTACAAGCGGCTGGTCAGGCAGGGTGACATGCCCTATTTTACCTGGGCGCCGGTATTCAACTCATTTGGCTCCAACAACCGTACAAATTCTATCCGTGTGCCGATGGGTGGCGGACGCTTCGAATCACGCAATGCTGATGGTTCTGTAAATCCGTATCTCGCTGCTACACTTGCGCTTGCAGCCGGTCTTGAAGGTGTTCGCGAAGGTATTGATCCAGGGCATCCGCAGGAGGATAACCTGTATGAACTCAGTGAGCAGGATCGGGCCAGCCGCGGGATCGAATTTTTACCGAAGAACCTGCTTGAAGCGATTGATGCCTTTGCCGCCGATCCTTTTGTTGTCGAAGCGCTGGGACAGGAACTCAGAGATGAATTTGTCAGGTACAAAAGCGAAGAATGGAATGCCTATCACCAGACGATCTCTGCATGGGAAATCGAGCGCTATAGCCATCTATTCTAATTGGAGTTAAAGTAATACGGGTTGTAGTAAGGGCATCTGGTGCCCTTTATACAGGGAAATCCTAATCGTTTTGATTTGAAGGACTATGATGAGAAAGTATTACCAGGTAATCAACTAGCGATGAGCCGAAGAACAAAAATCCCCAGAGAAGTGTTATATGAAGACACCATTCCCGGTGGTGCACACTGGTCGATGCAGATGCGGCAGGGCACAGTTTTACGCCTGATTGACAAAACAGGTGGTGCCAATGTCGGGATGCTGTTTTATAACCCGTCTAATTACCTGGAACGATATAACGCCCCTGATACACTGAAGTGTCAGCATACCTTTAAATTGACAAAAGGCCATTGTATATATTCTGACATGGGCCGAATTTTCTGTTCCATTATAGATGATAGTGTCGGCTGGCATGATACGGTGGGCGGCAACACAAATAAGAAAAGCGTGAAAGACAAATGGGGTGACCATAATTATCAGGATTATCGGAATGACTGGTATTTAAACGGACATGACAGTTTCCTGATTGAAATGTCGAAGTATGGTATGAATCAACGCGATATGTCTGCCAACCTGAATATATTCAGTAAAGTGGAAGTCGACGATGCCGGTGACATGCACTTCGTGGAGAATAATTCCCAGCCTGATGATTTCATTGATTTACGCTTCGAAATGGACACACTGGTAATCTTTCATACCTGTCCTCACCCGATGAACCCGGCTATTGAATACCCAAAAAAACCAGTGATCTACCAGATCTCCGAGGCCGATCAGGTAACGGATGACGACCTCTGCAAAAATTCTTCAGAGGAAAATCAGCGCGGTTTTAAAAATACGGAGCTGTACAACCTGGGGTGCCACTGTCGATGATTGTAGAGAGCAAACTTGAACCATCACTGGCTAGTTTTAGACAAACAGTGCTGGCCGGTGATTACTTTATTCATATAGTAAAAAGTGGACAGACTTTTCGCATTCTTGACCTGGAGGGCAACCAGGCAGCAGATACCCTGTTTTATAACGCCAGTGACCCCAGCGAACGTTATAGTGCGATAGACACTATTCGGGAACAGGGTAATATTTATTTAACGACAGGAACAAAACTGTTGTCCTCGCAATGTAATGAGATGCTGGAAATTGTTGCCGACACCTGTGGTCGACATGACACATTGGGGGGTGCCTGCGCGACAGAAAGTAACACGGTTCGCTATGCCCTTGATAAAAAGTGCATGCATGCCTGCAGGGACAGCTGGATGCTTGCCGTAGCAGAACACGAAGAGTTTGGAATAGGCAAACGCGATATAACGCATAATATTAACTTCTTCATGAATGTGCCCGTAACAGCTGACGGCCAGCTGACCTTCGAGGATGGCATTTCTGATGCTGGAAAGTATGTTGAAATGAAGGCCATCATGGATGTTATTGTGCTGATATCAAACTGTCCGCAGCTGAATAATCCATGCAATGCCTATAACCCGACACCGATTGAAGTACTGGTCTGGGACTAATTTATAAACAGTCGCCGGGACGGCCCGGTCGATCATTGTATAACAGCAGGACGGCCTGCCACCGAACAATGAAGCGCTTATGTTTACTAAAGTTCTTGTTGCCAATCGAGGCGCCATTGCAACCCGCATAATCCGCACTTTAAAAACGATCGGTTGTACGTCTGTCAGCGTTTACAACGATGCCGACGTCGATTCCCTGCATGTCCGCTATGCCGATGAAAGTTATTCGCTTGGTGAGGGGCGCGCCGCAGAGACTTACCTAAACCAGGAAAAACTCTTTGACATCATAAAAAGGAGTGGTGCCCAGGCGGTGCATCCCGGTTATGGTTTTTTAAGTGAGAATCCTGACTTCGTTAAGCGCTGTGAAGATAACAATATTGCATTCATTGGACCGACCATGGCGCAGATGCAATCTTTTGGATTAAAGCATACAGCACGCCAGCTGGCCGAAGAAAACGGCATTCCATTGCTGCCAGGCACTGGATTACTGGATAGTGTAGATGATGCAGTTGAACAGGCACGAACCATTGGCTACCCCATTATGCTGAAAAGTACCGCTGGCGGAGGAGGCATTGGTATGCAGCTTTGCTGGGACCAGCAGGAACTTGAGAAGGCCTTTGATTCGGTGCGTCGGTTAAGCGAAAGCAATTTTTCGAATAGTGGTGTATTGATCGAAAAATTTATCGAGTATGCAAGGCATATCGAGGTACAGGTATTTGGTGACGGTCATGGTAAGGCGATAGCGATTGGTGAGCGTGATTGCTCAACCCAGCGGCGCAACCAGAAAGTACTGGAAGAAACTCCAGCGCCTAATATTCCCGAGGAAGTTCGAAAAGATCTGCATCAAACAGCCAAAACACTGGTGAAGGCTGTTAACTATCGTAATGCTGGTACAGTAGAGTTCGTCTATGACAGGGATACTGATCAATTTTATTTTCTTGAAGTTAATACAAGGCTACAGGTCGAACACGGTGTTACTGAACAGTTATTCAACATCGATCTCGTAGAATGGATGATAAGGCTTGCTGCGAATGAGCTGGATGATCTCGACGCGCTGTCTATGACATTACAGTCTAGCGGTCATGCAATCGAAGCACGCGTGTATGCCGAGGATCCAAATAAAGACTTTCAGCCCAGCGCCGGCTTGTTGAGTGAAGTCAGTTTTCCAGCTAATGATTATCTTCGGATAGATCACTGGCTGGAAACGGGTATAGAGGTTTCACCGCTATTTGATCCAATGCTGGCAAAAATTATTGTGATATCTGACAGTAGAAAAAGTGCAATCGAGAAACTCGATAATGCGCTTGCAGAAACTAAATTGTATGGCATTGAAACCAATATAGGGTATGTACGTGAAATATTAAACACCGACGTTTTTAGTAAAGGTGAAATATTCACCCGATATCTGAATAGCTTTACTACAAAACCCTGCACAATTGATGTAGTTAGCTCCGGCACTTTAACCACCATCCAGGATTATCCGGGACGCACAGGCTACTGGGATATCGGTGTACCGCCTTCGGGTCCGTTTGATCAATATTCCTTTAAGCTTGGTAACAGACTATTGGAGAACCCGGTTGACTCAGCAGGACTGGAAATTACCCTTAATGGACCTGTCCTGAGATTTAATCACGATACCCGGATTGTATTATGTGGTGCGATGATGGATGTTCATCTGGATGATGCAGTTATAGATTTCTGGAAGGTCTTCAATGTCGCAGCAGGTCAAACATTAAAGATTGGTAAAGTTATGTCTGCCGGTGCGCGCGCTTATTTATGTATCAAAGGCGGCATTCAATGTCCTGAGTACCTGGGTTCAAGGTCTACTTTTACGCTTGGCCAGTTTGGAGGTCATGCCGGGCGTGCAATACGGGCTGGTGATGTCCTGCATTTTAATCCTGCGGAAGCTAAATCAGCAGCACATTCGTTAGCCCCTGAACTGCTGCCGGAAATAAACAATAGCTGGCGACTGCGGGTAATTTATGGACCGCACGGGGCGCCCGATTTTTTTACCGATAGAGATATCGATGACTTTTTCGACGCTGACTGGGAGGTGCATTACAACTCCAGTCGGACCGGCGTCAGGCTGGTTGGGCCAAAACCGCAATGGGCGCGAAGTGATGGTGGCGAAGCTGGCATGCATCCATCGAATATCCATGATAATGCCTACGCCATTGGGGCTATAGACTTTACCGGTGATATGCCGGTTATCCTGGGACCGGACGGTCCTTCGCTGGGTGGCTTTGTCTGTCCAGCAACAGTGATTGCCGCTGACTTGTGGAAACTGGGTCAGTTAAAAGCGGGTGATAAGGTCACATTTTTACCTGTCTCTATTGATGATGCTGTTGCCGTAGAAAAAGCTCAACTGGATTCACTGAAGTCACTAAAAAAGATTACAAAGAATATTTCAACGGCACCAATATCATCACCAATACTTAAAACGATAGCTGAACAGCAGTATGGTGCGAAAATTGTCTATCGTCGTGCTGGTGATAAATATTTACTGGTGGAATTTGGAGAATTAAAGCTGGATATCGAATTACGCTTTCGTGTGCATGCATTAATGTTATGGCTACAGGACAACCGTCAGCAAGGCGTGCTGGAATTAACGCCAGGTATTCGTTCTCTACAAATCCATTATGATAGCCAGGTGGTTTCACTGGAACGGCTGATGGCTATTCTGGATAAGGCAATTGCGTCACTAAAGAATATTGAAAATCTCGAGGTGCCTGCACGCGTCGTTCATCTGCCATTGAGCTGGGATGACGACGCCTGTCGTCTGGCAATTGATAAATACATGCAGTCTGTGCGCAAGGACGCGCCATGGTGCCCAAGTAATATTGAATTTATTCGACGAATCAATGGCCTTGATGATATTCAACAGGTTAAAGATATTGTTTTCAATGCAAGCTACCTGGTAATGGGCTTAGGAGACGTCTACCTCGGAGCACCAGTTGCAACGCCGATGGATCCCCGGCACCGTCTGGTGACGACAAAGTACAATCCGGCCAGAACCTGGACAGCAGAGAATTCCGTTGGCATAGGTGGGTCATATCTATGTATTTACGGTATGGAAGGTCCCGGTGGTTATCAGTTTGTTGGCCGCACATTGCAGATGTGGAATCGATATCACAAAACAAAAGAGTTTAGCCAGCCATGGCTGCTGCGTTTTTTTGATCAGGTCAAATTCTTTGAGGTCAGCGCAGAAGAATTAATGCAAATTCGCCATGATTTTCCCAAGGGTCGTTACAGTATTAATATAGAAGAAACTCATTTTAATCTAACAGAGCATCAGGTTTATCTTGATGAAAATAAAAACGAAATTCAGTTATTTACAAACAAACGCAAAAAGGCTTTTGACGATGAATTGCAGCGATGGATTGATTCAGGTCAGCTTAATTTCGACTCTAGCCAGGATCTGACAACAGATACTGGCGAAGAAGAAGATTTACCGGAAAACTGCGTGGCTATCGAAAGCCCGGTAGCAGGAAATGTCTGGAAAGTACTTGTTAAACACGGTGATGTCATCGAACAGGGTCAACCGATGGTCATTCTTGAGTCGATGAAAATGGAAATTGAAATTGTTGCGCCACATGCAGGAACTGTTTACGCCATCATTCGAAACGAAGGTAGTCAAATTAATGCCGGCCAACCCGTACTGATCCTACAGGAGGGTTAATGATGAATTTAGGCATTAGTCATTTACGTGCTGCGTATAAAAACAAAATGCTGACGCCGCAGCAACTTATTGATGAAATTTCACAGCGCTGCGATAAGTTTATTGATCATGGGATATGGATTCATCGATTAAGCCAGCACGAACTGCAGCCATACCTGGATAATTTACAGGGCAGGTCTATTGATGATCTGCCATTATATGGCATTCCTTTTGCCATCAAGGACAATATCAACCTGGCAGGTATTGAAACCACGGCAGCCTGTCCGGCGTTTAGCTATGTCGCCGAACAATCTTCCTATGTGGTCGAGCAGCTCATTAATGCAGGTGCTATTCCGATCGGCAAAACAAACATGGATCAGTTTGCTACTGGACTGGTCGGTACGCGTTCTCCGGAACCCTGGGGCGCCTGTAAAAATTCATTTAATAAAAAATATATTTCTGGTGGTTCGAGTTCAGGCTCAGCGGTAGCAGTAGCAGTCGGTCTGGCCAGCTTCTCACTGGGTACCGATACCGCGGGGTCGGGGCGGGTACCGGCGTCCTTCAATAACTTAATTGGACTCAAGCCTTCAAAAGGATTGCTGAGCATGAGCGGAGTAGTGCCGGCATGCAGAAGTCTCGATTGCGTGAGTATTTTTGCGCTTAACACTGATGACGCGAATATTGTCCTTGAGCAGGCAGCGAGATACGATGCCAGTGATCAGTACGCCAGAACCAATCCTTTTGACAACAATGGCAGGCACTATGGAATGCCTGAAGGAAAATTTACTTTTGCTGTTCCAGCTGATCATCAGTTGAGATTTTTTGGCAATCTGTCCGCGCAGAATTTATTTGTAGATAGCGTTAACAAGATGCAGAAGCTCGGTGGGGTTAAACGTGTTGTTGATTTTACGCCATTCAAGGAGGCCGCAAAATTACTTTACGATGGACCATGGATAGCGGAACGTTATGTCGCTATTGAGAATATCATCAGCAGACAACCAGATAAATTATTGCCGGTTATAAGTGCGATTATCGGTAGCGCTGAAAGTAAAACTGCCACGGAAGCCTTCAAGGCTGAATATCAATTGCAGATTTATCGTAAACAGGCCAATGAATTGCTCGCTGATGTAGATTTTCTGTTGACTCCAACGGCCGGCTCTATCTATACCATAGATGAAGTTAATGCTGATCCGATAAAGTTGAATAGCAATCTTGGTTACTATACTAATTTCATGAATCTACTTGATTGCACTGCCGTCGCTGTACCGGCGGGATTTCTCGATAACGGGCTGCCGTGGGGAATTAGTCTCGTCAGTCGCGCAATGCAGGATCGAAAATTGCTGTCATTCGCTAATCGATGGCAGCAGCATAGCAAAATCAGACCTGGCAAGCTGGATATAGAGCTGCCGAAGACAAAATGGCATAAGATCTCGTTTTCGGATTCTATTCCAGTTGTTGTTTGCGGTGCGCATCTCGACGGGCTTGCCCTTAACTGGCAATTACGTGAGCGCGGTGCCAGTTTTCTCGAAAAGTCTACCACGACGAAATCCTACCGCATGTTTTTGATAGAAGGTTCTGTGCATCGGCCCGGTCTGGTTCGCGATGATGAAAATGGCAGATGTATTGAAATTGAAATCTGGCAGCTACCTAAAGCCGAATTTGGCAGTTTTGTTGCTGGTATCCCGGCACCGTTAGGTATTGGTAAGGTTGAAGTCGCAGGGGGTCGCTGGTTGCCCGGGTTTATTTGTGAAGGATATGCTGTCGAGGATGCCATGGAAATCAGTGATACTGGCGGCTGGCGAAATTATTTAGCGAATAGCTAGATTACGTTAATAATCCATCACTAACATTCGATGCATCAAAGATAAAAGATTATCTGCTCCACACGTCTCTACTTTTACATGTGTCTATATATTGCTGCTTTTATCACAGCTTTCGTGCTTTCTGTATAGGGTATGTGAAAACTTATCATTTTTGTATCAGCCGGCAATGCATCAGTCGCTGCTCTATCTTTCCCTGAGGTATCTATATTGACGGCTACCATCGTTGTATAGAGAGACCCGTTCCACGTACATGTCAGCTATAAAGTTTCGCAACTGGTGGTGTATGCGTTTTTTTTGTATTTGATATAAGTCAAGGCAGAAGCTCTGCGACTGTGAATAAATGCTGATTACAAAATATAAAATCAGGAGAACAGGTCATGAGCGAGAAGTTTACCAAATCTATGTCGCGCAACATATTTTATGGTGGCGCCGCATTTTTCTTCCTGCTGTTTGTAGCTTTAACCTTTGATACCACACGGGCACTGCCGGAACGAGATCACAGGCAGAACATCACTGAACAGGTCGCCTTTGGCAAGAAGGTGTGGGAGAAAAATAACTGTATAGGCTGCCATACCTTGCTTGGTGAAGGGGCATATTTTGCACCGGAGCTGGGCAATGTTTATACGCGCTTTGGTAACAGCAAAGAAGCCATTATGGCTTTTATCAAGGGCCGCCCGGTTGAAGGGATACAAGGCAGACGTAGTATGCCGCAGTTCAACCTTACCGATGAAGAACTGGAAGCAGTCGCCGAGTTTTTGAAGTGGAGTTCGGAAATCAACACGGCTAACTGGCCACCAAATGTTCAGGGCTAACAGGGGATAAGACTATGCAATATCAATCACAAGCGGTATCGAAACTGTATTTCATGGCAGCCATTGGTTTGTTCATTGGACAAATTCTGTTCGGTGTCATTCTGGGTCTGCAATATGTCATCGGCGACTTTCTGTTCCCGGAGATTCCTTTTAATGTTGCCCGCATGGTGCATACAAACCTGCTGATCGTCTGGTTGTTATTTGGTTTTATGGGTGCGGCATACTTTATGGTGCCGGAAGAGGCTGAAACTGAATTATTCAGTCCTAAACTGGCCATTGCACTGTTCTGGATTTTCCTGATTGCGGGGGCGCTGACGATAGTTGGATATCTGGCAGTACCCTATGCCACGCTGGCTAACATCACAGGCAACGATCTTTTACCCACGATGGGTCGTGAATTCCTCGAACAGCCGACGATTACAAAGATCGGGATCGTTATCGTCGCACTCGGGTTCCTGTTCAATATCAGTATGACTGTACTAAAAGGCCGTAAGACTGCCATCAGCATGGTGCTGTTATTAGGTCTATGGGGACTGGCTATATTCTTCCTGTTCTCTTTCTATAACCCGGAGAACCTGGTATTGGATAAGATGTACTGGTGGTGGGTTGTGCATCTGTGGGTGGAAGGTGTCTGGGAACTGATACTTGGTGCTATTCTCGCCTTTGTGCTGATTAAGATGACAGGCGTTGATCGTGAGGTCATAGAAAAATGGCTGTATGTCATTATTGCGATGTCGTTGATAACCGGCATCATAGGTACCGGTCACCATTTCTACTGGATAGGCATGCCTGAATACTGGCAATGGTGGGGTTCCATCTTCTCGGCACTGGAACCGATTCCTTTCTTCATGATGGTGATATTTGCCTTCAACATGGTCAATCGCCGTCGCCGTGAGCATCCTAACAAGGCTGCCATGCTATGGGCAATTGGAACACCAGTCATGGCCTTCCTGGGCGCTGGTGTATGGGGCTTCATGCACACCCTGGCACCGGTCAACTATTATACTCACGGCACCCAGATCACTGCTGCACATGGCCATATGGCATTCTATGGCGCCTATGTCATGGTGGTGCTGGCAATCATCTCCTACGCTATGCCGCTATTGAGAGGACGGGCAGCAGCGAATAGCAATAAATCGCAGGTGCTCGAGATGTGGTCTTTCTGGCTGATGACGGTATCAATGGTGTTCATTACCCTGTTCCTTACCGGCGCCGGCATATTACAGACCTATCTTCAGCGGGTTAGTGAAAATCCACAGCCATTCATGGTCGTGCAGGAAAAAATTGCACTGTTTTACTGGATGCGTGAAGTCGCCGGTGTAATCTTCCTGATCGGGCTGATTCTCTATGTCATGAGCTTCTTTATCGGTGGCGAGGAGGAGGCTATCGCTTGAGATAAAAGATATACGATGCCAAAAGAATTGGTTTTTACTGGTAGTCGTAATAACGCCGGGGACTTGAAGTAATTTTGCCCTAGCGTTTTATTTAATATCAGATGAACTAGAAAATCAGTGATCAGGCTATAGGTTTACTCGTAATTTCAGGCATAGCATTTCAATATAACATACTGTCATGGTATTTCACGGGAGATACATAGATGACCGACGTGGTCAAACAGGTAACTGATACTGTCGAACAGGGCAAAGGCAGAAAAGATGATCCTTATTATCTTGCAAGTAACAATGAAGAAGCGTTGTTTGAACATGCCTGGAAAAATCAGCTCCCGGTACTCATCAAGGGGCCCACCGGTTGCGGTAAGACCCGGTTTATTCGTCATATGGCGGCTAAACTGAATCGTCCTCTCTATACGATTGCCTGTCATGATGATTTAACAGCAGCTGACCTGGTCGGCCGGCATTTAATAGGGGAAGGCTCTACCTACTGGGTCGATGGTCCGTTGACCCGCGCTGTCCGTGAAGGTGGCATTTGTTACCTGGACGAGGTAGTTGAAGCACGCAAAGATACCACCGTGGTCTTACACCCGTTATCGGATGATCGCAGGATACTGCCGATTGAACGCACCGGCGAGACGCTGGAGGCCCCACCGGAATTTATGCTGGTGGTGTCCTATAATCCTGGCTACCAGAATTTACTTAAAGGCATGAAGCCGAGTACCCGGCAGCGATTCGTTTCCATGCGATTTTCCTATCCTGCTGCTGAACATGAACAAACTATTCTGCTTAACGAAACCGGCATCGCAGATTTCCAGGCGAAACAGCTGGTGTCACTGGCCCATGCACTGCGAGCCCTGAAAGACCATGATCTGGAAGAGAATGCCAGTACCCGACTACTGGTCTACACGGCCAGCCTGATTGTTGGCGGATTTGATCCGGTCGAGGCCTGTCGCGCAGCACTGGTTGAACCATTGACCGATGACGAGGAAACCGTCAATGCCCTGATGGAAGTTGTCTATGCCACATTCGGACGTTGATAACAGCAAATCAGAACCATATGAAGAGCAGCCCGGACAGGGACTGGCCATCACTGCCGAGGTGTTATACCTGACGAATCTATTGTTGCTTCCCGGTTTTGCTTTTGTTGCACTGTTTTATGTGTACCTGCGTTATCGTAATAGCAGCGCATCTTTAGCCAGTTGTCATATACGCCAGACATTTTTTGCCAGCCTGTGGGCAGGAGTCATGCTGGTGCTGGTAAATGCTCTGATTATCCTGCTCGGTGGTTATCAATCGCCATCAACCTGGATTGTCGTGATCCTGTATTTCACAACTATACATGCCGCACTGGTACTGCTTGGAACCATAGGCATCGCCCGCGCCATGACCGGCAAGCATTTTCACTATCCGCTTGTCGGCAGACCCTGTCCGTTAGCCAGCTCATGAACAGCTGTTCAACATGTCATGGAAGTAAGCCACTGCAGTTAAACGGCGTTCAGACTGGTCGACAGCAGCTGCGTCGATTGCTGCAGGCCATGTTTTTTCTGCTGTTTGTTTTTGCTCCGATTTTCGATATCTTTCGCTATGATCTTAACCTGGATCATTTTATTTTCTTTGGCCATGCCTGGACGCTTGGTCTTGATCCTCTACTCGCAGGGCAGGGCAGTGCTACTGAAGCAGTATTCAATATCATCCTACGCGGGTTTCTACCGCTACTGCTAGTTGTTCTAATTTTTGCCGTTACCTCGTGGAAATATGGCCGCCTCTACTGCGGCTGGTTGTGCCCTCACTTTTCAGTCGTTGAAACGATAAACAACCTGATGCGAAAAGCCAGTGGCAAACTCAGCCTGTGGGACAGGAAGAAATCAATTCATCAGCCTGATGGAAAAGAGATCGAAGTTGATAAAAAATACTGGGCGCTGGTTATTGTCGCGGTAGCGGGGTTTGCTTTTCTCTGGGCTGTTGTCTTACTCACCTACCTGTTGCCACCCAGTGAGATTTATTACAACCTTTTTCATCTTAGCCTTACCCGCAACCAGATGTTGTTTATTGGCGTCGCGACGTTACTGCTGACCATTGAATTTACCTTTGCACGTCATCTTTTTTGCCGCTTCGGTTGTGCCGTGGGTGTGTTTCAGAGTCTGGTCTGGATGGCTAACAAAAAAGCCATGGTGGTTAGTTTTGATCGTGCCAATGCGGCTCAGTGCCAGGATTGTCACAATGCCTGCGATGAGATCTGTCCAATGCGCCTGAAACCCCGTTCAATCAAACGCAGCATGTTTACCTGTACTGAATGTGGACAGTGCCTGTCCGCCTGCGAACAGGCACAGGAGAGCAGGGCAAGGACATCTATCCTGAGCTGGCAAGATGGGCAGTCTGCACTGCAGGAAAGTGACCGCTGATGGCACTCAGGACCCCAAGGGCAATGCAGGTACTGCACCGACTGGTAGAGCTTGAAGAGCATGTCGGTATGCTATGGCATCGATTGATTACACATTCTTCAGTAAAACATTATCCAGAATATGCAGTCTACCTGGATGAGGTTCGTCACAGTGCCGGAGTTATGTTCCGGGCGCTAGGTGGAGATGGTGCGCTAAAGCTGGAATCTTCACCGCTCACCGAATACAGGACCACGAGAACCCTGTTGCAGCGTGTTGCGGGCAGCAATAAAAAGGTCGAGCTTGCCTGGCGCAATGAATCGACATTAAATCTGCCGGCCTGCATAGATGCATTTCCTGATATTTTATTGAATCGCGATCTCTATTTATGGCTGGCAGCCTTGGCATCCGGCGAAACTGGATATATGCATGAACAACAGGGCAGTAATGACTGGATAAACCATAATCAGTGGCTGACCTGCAAGGTTTTAAAAACCTTCCCAGGTCTACGGCATCGTTATCAGCGACTGGTCGATGCACAGCTCGCATTGCGGCCAGAGACGAATAAACTGACAGCTGAAGATAAAAAACTGGAACTTGCGATCCAGCGCGCCTTGCAAACACCGGGTGAGGCCGTGGCGGAGAGTTATTCAACAGTTGACTGGCTTACCCTGCCGCAGCCAGTCTTTCTCTGGCTGCATCCCTCTCCTCCTACAAAAAAAAATAGTCGGCAAAGCGACACAGACTATGCCCAGCCGGAAGCGGGGGGTGAAGTCGTCGAGCCAGATGAAAAGCGCCGCTACCAGGCAGAAAAAGTTGAGATGCCGGAAGGCGAAAAAGGACTGGTGCTGGATCGTTTTGAGAATATCTTTAGTTGGGCCGAATATATCAAGGTCGATCGGTCAACAGATGAAGATGACGATATAGAGAGTGCTGAAGAGGCAGCGAAAGATCTCGACCAGCTCAGTGTGGCACGAGATAACAAAAGCGCTGCAAAACGAATTCGTTTTGATCTTGATCTCCCTGCGCAGGAAAGTGATGACACGCCACTGGGAGATGGCGTTCAGTTGCCGGAATGGGATTATCGAAAAAAAGAATTAGTTGTGGACTACTGTTCACTGCAACCGATGATAGCAGAATCGGCAGAAGCGATAGAATTGCCTGCGGCTTTACGCCGCACAGCGCGACGACTACACAGCCAGTTTGAAGCACTTGTTCCTGCACGTATCTGGCATCGAGGTCTACAGGATGGCAGCGAAATCGATATTAACGCTTACCTGGATTTCGTCACTGAACAAAAACAGGCACAGGCAATTGCTGAACAGGGATTGTATCGCGAGTTTCGAGGAGGCATTCGGGATATGGCCTGCCTGCTGCTTGCTGACCTGTCGCTGTCTACGGACTCGTGGGTCAATAATCATGCCCGGGTCATTGATGTGATACGTGACAGTCTATTACTGTTTGCGGAAGCACTGTCTGCTACCGGGGATCAGTTTGCCATCTATGGTTTTTCTTCGCGTTACCGCGCTCATAACCGATTCCACATACTGAAGTCATTCAATGAATCACATAGTTCCATTAGCAGGGGTCGAATTAACGCCATTAAACCGGGCTTCTATACACGCATGGGTGCCGCTATTCGCTATGCCAGCGAGATTCTCAGCAAGCAACCGGCCAGTCAGCAATTGTTATTGTTGCTGACCGATGGCAAACCGAATGACCTGGATCAATATGACGGACGTTACGGCATCGAAGATACCCGCATGGCTTTGCTTGAGGCGCGACGCAAAGGCCTGCAGCCTTTTTGTGTCACCATCGATGAAAAAGCAGGAGATTATCTACCCTATATGTTTGGAGCAGACAATTATGTAGTGATACGCAAGCCTTCTGAATTGCCCCGCGAATTACCTTTGCTTTATGCGCGGATGACGAATTAAGGTTTTATTGGCTTTGCCGATGCCTGCTAAATATCGAAACCCTGTTTTCAGTAACATGACTAGATCAGAAAAGTTAAGTTGTTGAGTGAAAATTGAAAAAGTTTGTAAACATCTATATCCGTCTATCAGTCGTCGTAATACTGGCGCTATGCGCTGGGTCATCTATAGCGGCTGATATACAGGATGACTTTTCGCTGATCAAGGGTTTTTTCCCAACCGCCGACAGTGTCACTGAGCTGGAAGGCATCCCACCGTCAGCAGCCGTACTTGATGGAGCAAATGTCCTCGGTTATGTGTATTACACAGACGACGTAGTAAAAATCCCTGCTTATTCTGGCAAGCCCATTCGTACACTGGTTGGCTTTGATACTGCAGGGAAGATTACCGGCTTGAAGATCGTGCATCATGAAGAGCCGATCCTCGTGGTTGGCATCTATGAGGATGATTTGCAGTCATTCATAGACCAGTATGTTAATAAATTTGTCAATGACAAGATTAAAATTGGTGGAAAAGACCGCGAAGGCTATAAGTCCATCGATACCATCAGTGGCGCGACCATCACCGTCATGGTGCTGAATGCAACGATAAACCAGTCGATGCGCAAGATAGCTGCCGCGCGTGGTTTACTGGGGCCAGACGGCAAGATTCTGGTGCAGGATGAGGCTACTGATGAAGAACCAGTATGGGTCTATGTCTGGCGCAGTAAAGTGTTTCAGATAGCAATACTGGTTATCGGGCTGACTGTCCTGATGCTGATACTGATAATGCAGGACTGGCTGGCTCAACATCCAACCTTACTGACCTATTTGCGTGAGGGTTTTCTGGTCTACACTGTGGTGTTTATTGGCTGGTATTCCCTGGCACAGCTATCAATCGTCAACGTGCTGACATTCATCAATACATTTATGCATGTCTTCAGTTGGGATAGTTTTCTAGTTGATCCGATGATGTTCCTGTTATGGGGGTTTGTTGCCGTAACAATCTTACTCTGGGGGCGGGGCGTTTACTGTGGCTGGCTATGCCCTTTTGGCGCCATGCAGGAACTGATATTTCGTCTTGGTGAACGACTAAAGGTACCATCTTTCGAATTTCCAGAAGTCGTGCATGAACGCCTGTGGGCGATTAAATATCTAATCCTGCTCGGCTTGTTTGCTGTTTCCATGCAGTCGCTGGTACTGGCTGAGCAGTTAGCAGAAGTTGAACCCTTTAAAACAGCGGTAACGTTGCACTTCGCACGCGAATGGAGCTATGTGATGTATGCGGCAGGACTGTTATTGATATCAGCCTTCAATCGAAAATTTTATTGCCGTTACCTTTGTCCTCTGGGCGCAGCGCTTACCTTTCCATCAAAATTCCGAATTTTCGAATGGCTGCGCCGCTACAAGGAATGCGGCCGTCCCTGCCAGATATGCAGAAATGAATGTGAAGTGCGTGCTATTCGATCAACAGGTGAAATCAATGCTAACGAGTGTCATTACTGCCTGGACTGCCAGGTCACCTACTGGAATGCCTATAAATGCCCACCGCTGGCAAGAAAACGCAGAAAAGATGAAAGCAGAGGTAGCGCGGAAAAGCAGGCAAAAAATGGCACCCAAAATGTTGAATTCCAGCGCTGACGGATAAGCATCGACAAAGTACGATTGCCGCACCTTCTCGTGCTGTTTCTTATTTTTGCGACTTGATCAAAGTCAAGGTGAGCTGGCTGAAAAAGTATTATTTTGTCACCAGGAAGAGGAATAGTCCTAACCATAACCACACGAAGAGGTAGTCGCTATGAAATACACAACACTATCCATTACGGGGATCATGCTGGCCAGTATCTTTGCCAGCTTACCTGTGTATGGAGCCGCTGGTGAACATCCGGGCACACCGGAAGAAGAGATGCGCTATAAAGGCGCACCTGTACCAATAAAGCCTGAAGAAGCGGTGGAACAGATCAGCCCGAAGGCACCTGCTGTGACTCCGGAAGAATTCGCGCGTGCAAAACAGATCTTTTTTGAACGCTGTGCGGGTTGTCATGGCGTGTTGCGTAAAGGTGCAACGGGTAAGCCACTGACTCCGGATATTACGCAGGAGAAAGGCACCGCTTATCTTAAAACCTTTATTGGTTATGGTTCACCGGCCGGGATGCCAAACTTTGGCACCGCAGGTGAGTTAGCAGAAGCTGATGTCGACCTGATGGCGCGCTATCTTCAGCATGAACCGCCAGTTCCACCAGAATATGGTATGGAAGAAATCACGGCGAGCTGGAAGGTCATAGTGCCAGTAGACAAACGCCCGAAGAAACAGATGAATAAATATGATCTGGAAAACGTTTTTTCTGTTACCTTGCGTGATACTGGCCAGGTTGCCATTATCGATGGTGATACGAAAGAAATCATTAATGTAATTGATACCGGCTATGCGGTGCATATTTCACGTCTGTCTACTTCAGGTCGTTACCTGTACGTAATTGGTCGTGATGCGAAGGTGAACCTGATTGATCTGTGGATGGAAACACCGGATAACGTGGCCGAAATCAAGGTGGGTATGGAAGCGCGCTCGGTAGAGACATCCAAGTACAAGGGATACGAAGATACCTATGCCATCGCAGGTTCCTACTGGCCTCCACAATACACCATCATGAAAGGCGATACCCTCGAGCCACTGAAGATTGTCAGCACCCGTGGGATGACCGTGGACACACAGGAATTCCATCCTGAACCACGTGTTGCTGCCATCGTGGCTTCTCATGAGAAACCTGAATTTATCGTCAACGTAAAGGAAACCGGCAAGATCCTGATGGTTAATTATTCCGATCTGGATAACCTGAACGTCACCACTATCAATGCTGCGCGTTACCTGCATGATGGCGGTTGGGACTCTACCCAGCGTTACTTCCTGACAGCAGCGAATAAATCCAACAAGATTGCCGTGGTGGATTCAAAGACTTCCAAGCTGGCCGGCATGGTTGATGTAGGAGAGATTCCCCATCCAGGACGTGGAGCCAACTTTAAGGATCCCAAGTTCGGTCCGGTTTGGGCTACCAGTCACCTTGGCGATGACACGATCTCGCTGATTGGTACTGACCCTAAGGGCCATGAAGAGCATGCATGGAAAGTCGTGCGTACACTGAAAGGGCAGGGTGGCGGTTCGCTATTTATCAAAACCCATCCAAAGTCCAGGCATCTTTATGTTGACACACCGTTGAATCCAGATACCAAGAACAGCCAGACTGTCGCAGTATTTGACCTGAAGAATCTGGATAAGCCCTACACGGTTCTGCCAATTGCCGAATGGGCTGAGCTTGGTGAAGGTCCCAAACGTGTTGTACAGCCCGAGTTCAACAAGAAAGGTGACGAAGTCTGGTTCTCTGTCTGGAGCGGTAAGAAAGAGGAGTCTGCACTTGTTATTGTCGATGACAAGAACTTGAAGCTGAAAAAAGTCATCAAGGACAAGAGACTCGTTACACCAACCGGTAAATTCAACGTCTATAACACGATGCATGATATTTACT
Source organism: Arenicellales bacterium (assembly GCA_029287915.1). Lineage (GTDB taxonomy): Bacteria > Pseudomonadota > Gammaproteobacteria > BMS3Bbin11 > BMS3Bbin11 > BMS3Bbin11. Next base: position 5,587 of record JARFQE010000097.1, on the reverse strand, counting down.
AAGTCTAACGACTGCTGGCTGGTGGGGGATACTCCTTCATCCCCCGCCATTTTTTCTGGCAATATACAGCAGCAGGGGGAATCAAGGCATGAGTAATCCTGCACGAGTTTATCTGGTCGGCACGGGTCCCGGTGACCCGGATCTATTGACTATCAAAGCCCTGCGACTGATACAGGATACCGATGTAATCATCTATGATCGACTGGTTTCAGATGCGATTCTTGATTTGATTCCTGCCGGTACAACCAGAATATACGTAGGTAAAGAAACTGGAAATCATACTGTACCGCAGCAAGAAATTAATCAGTTGTTAGTAAAACTTGCCGACGCACATCACAGGATTGTTCGACTCAAAGGTGGTGACCCATTTGTTTTTGGACGCGGTAGTGAGGAGGCGATGTGGCTGGTAAAGCATAATATTCCATTTGAAATAGTACCCGGAATCACCGCTGCTTCTGCCTGCACGACCTATGCCGGCATACCTCTAACTCATCGTGGTCTTGCACAAGGGGTACAGATTATTACCGGTCATAGCCAGCAGGACGGTCCTCTTGACCTGGACTGGAAAACACTGGCCGATGCCAGCCAAACCCTGGTTGTTTATATGGGGCTGGCGAATATTAAATTGATTTGTGAAAAACTTGTCGCAGCAGGTCTTGCTGCCGATACGCCGTCTGCAGCAATTCAAAATGGAACCATGGCACAACAACAGTGCCTATTGACGACACTTGGAAGCCTTGCAGATGAGACACATCGAGCAAAATTATGTCCGCCGGTGATTTTTGTTATAGGAAAAGTGGTCAGCCTGGCGGACAGCCTGGACTGGTTTGGAGTCAATGACGGAGTAAATCATCAATTCCTTAATTCCGAAACTACCTCTTATGGTTAATCATGCTTAATAACTGGCAACTGGACAAAACAATATTTATATGCGTTTTGATATACGTAGTTGTTACTTTGTCAACCCAGTCAGTTTTTGCATCGCAAACAACGGAATTGACAACTTCACGTGCTGCGGAATTGCATAACCTGTTATTGCAGGACTGTGGTTCATGTCATGGCATGACGCTGAACGGAGGTCTGGGGCCTGCATTAACACCCGATGCGTTAAAAGATAAACCCCGTGAATATATCGAACTCACTATATTAAATGGCAGGAGCGGCACACCGATGCCGCCATGGAAAGACATACTGACGCGGGAAGAAATTCGCTGGCTGGTTGATGTCCTGTATTCAGGAGCGATGCCATGAAGCGTTTCGCTACTGGACTCTATGCTGCATTACTGGTGCCGCTGCTGGCAGGTGCTCAGCCACTTCGCGGCACAGGGGATCTGGGGGTCGTCATTGAGCGTGCATCTGGCACTGTTCAGATTGTTGAAACGACAGGACAGTCAACACTGGCTCAGGTTAATGGACTTGGGGATCTGTCACATGCCTCGGTTGTTTTTTCTCGAGATCAACGATACGCCTATGTCTTTGGTCGCGATGGCGGTCTGACGAAGATTGACCTGTTGTCGCAGAAGATTGATAACAGGATTCTACAGTCCGGTAACAGTATTGGTGGCGCCATTTCTCAGGATGGCAGACTGGTTGCGGTATCCAACTATACACCGGGCGGCGTCAAGGTGTTTGATGCAGACAGCCTGGCACTGGTGGCTGATATCCCTGCACGATACGGAGAGGGTGATCTGCAGTCAAAGGTGGTTGGGCTGGTAGATGCACCGGGTCAGAAATTTGTCTTTTCGTTATACGATGCCGGGGAAATCTGGCTGGCCGATTTCAGTAAACAAAAACCGGCGATCAGTCGCTATAAAAACATTGGAAAACAGCCCTACGATGGCCTGATCACACCTGATGGCCGTTACTATATTGCCGGCTTGTTTGGTGAAGACGGACTGGCGCTGCTTGATCTATGGCACCCCGAGGATGGTGTTAAAAAAATACTGAGCAATTATGGTCGTGGCTCAGAAAAAATGCCGGTCTACAAAATGCCTCACCTTGAAGGATGGGCAATGACAGATGAGTATGCATTTTTACCAGCAGTCGGTCGAAATGAAGTCCTTATGGTCGATCGCCGCAACTGGCAACAGTTGGCATCAATACCCGTTCATGGTCAGCCGGTGTTTGTTATGGCCAGGCCCGATGGCCGCCAGGTATGGGTCAATTTTGCCTTTCCGAACAATGATACTGTGCAGGTGATCGATAGCGAGACATTGCAGATCATAAAATCCCTCAAACCGGGTAAGGCAGTTTTGCATATGGAATTTACGCCAAGGGGAGAACATGTCTGGATATCAGCACGTGATGCGGACAAGGTCGTTATCTATGATACGGAAAGCCTGCAGAGCCTGGAGGAATTACCGATGAAAAAACCCAGTGGAATATTTTTCACCAATCGTGCCCACAGAACCGGACTGTAAATCGACCGGAAGTGTACCATGCATCGAGTCAATACCGACATAGAGCAATTCAGAACCTGCCAGCTCAATAGCCTGGAAAAGAGGTTGCTCAATGAATTCCAGCACGGTTTTCCGCTCATCCCGCGTCCTTTCCAGAAGATAGCAGAAGAGCTTGACGTTACCGAACAGGTCGTTATTGAAACGCTGGAGAATTTACAGTCGCAAGGATTTGTCAGCCGTGTCGGCGCGGTATTCCGTGCCAACAGTATTGGTGCCAGCACATTGGCTGCAATGGCGCTGCCAGAGCAACAGCTGGAAGAAGTTGCAGCGATGATTTGCGAATATAGTGAGGTCAACCATAACTACCAGCGCAATCATGATTTCAATCTATGGTTTGTGTTAACTGCCCGTGATGAACAGGCACTGAATGCGGTGCTCGATGATATAGAGCAGCGTAGTGGATTCCCGGTGATGTATCTTCCGATGGAAGAGGATTTTCACATTGATCTGGGGTTCGATTTATCATGGACATGAAGGTTAGCTTCCGTCATCCGCGATTGCCCGAGCAGCTTGCTCTCGATGATCAAGATCAGGCATTGATAATGTTGCTGCAGACAGGACTTTCTCTAAGCATGTCCCCTTATGCTGAACTTGGAAGACGCCTGGGCATGGATGAAGAGGAAGTGATTTCTCGCATCGAGAACCTGGTCGACAGAAATATTATCAAACGATTTGGTGTCGTAGTCCGTCATCATGAACTGGGTTATCGCGCTAATGCGATGGTGGTGTGGGATATCCCTGATGACAGGATCAGTGACTTGGGACCATGCATGGGACAGTTTGATTTCGTGACTTTATGTTATCGCCGTCCGCGCTGTTTACCTGCCTGGCCCTATAACCTGTTTACCATGATCCATGGTCGGGACCGGGATGACGTGCTGGATAATGTCGAGTTACTGGCTGCTCGTTGTGGTCTTGATGATTTGCAGTACGATGTCCTGTTTAGTATCCGTCGTTTTAAACAGCGCGGTGCTATCTATCGTAAAGTTGAAAAAAGTGATTAAGCTATGGATGAACTGGACCGTAAGATAATTAACCAGCTACAGGCAGGTCTCCCTTTATCAGCACAGCCCTATGCAGAAGTTGCAACCCAGTTAGGTGTTGATGAAGATGAACTGATTACTAGGTTACAGGCATTACTGGATAACAAAGTATTAAGTCGCTTTGGCCCCATGTATGATGCGCAGAAAATGGGTGGGGCATTCAGCCTGGTAGCGATGAAAGTTCCTGAAGATGATTTTGACCAGGTCGCGGAGATTGTTAATAGCTATTCAGAGGTAGCACACAATTACCAGCGTGATCATGCCTTTAATCTATGGTTCGTTATAGCGACGGAGACACATCAACAAATTGGCGAAGTCAATCGCGATATACAACAACGTACCGGTTTAAAGGTATATGACTTTCCAAAACTGGTTGAATATTATGTGGGTCTGCAACTGCTGCTTTAATTGAGGTATCTAATTGAGGTATCTAAACGGAAGCCAAAATGAGGGAAGCCTGAATGTCCAGCATGCAAAAAATTAAAAGGCCTGAAACGGCAGACAACACACTGCTGGACGATAATGATCGTAAGATAATCCAGGCAACGCAAGCCGGCCTGCCATTGGTATCGAGGCCATACGATGCGATTGCCCAGCAGACAGGAATGGATACAGAGGAGGTCATGCGGCGCATGCGTAATATGCAGTCGCTGGGTATTATTCGTCGTATCGCTGCCGTGCCCAATCACTATTCGCTCGGATTCAAGGCCAATGGAATGACAGTATGGGATGTGCGCGACGATGTAATTGATGAGCTGGGGCCAGCCGTCGGCGCGCTGGAATTCGTCAGTCACTGTTATCAACGTCCACGCTCGCTGCCGGACTGGCCTTATAACTTGTTCGCCATGGTGCATGCACATACTCGTGAAGAAGCACGCTCGCTGGTGGCTATCATTGAAGATCTGCTCGGTGATGCAAACAGAGCTTGCGATGTGCTTTATAGTACGCGTATTCTGAAAAAGACCGGCATGCGGCTGCTTTCATGAAACATGATCTAAGGGGTTAACTATGTTCCGTATCAGTCAATATATGCGTGAATTAAACAAGCCAATGCCGCTTGCAGAAAAACGCAATCCTGCCGGGCCAGTCGTTATCTGGAACCTGATCCGGCGTTGTAACCTGACTTGTAAGCACTGCTATTCAATCTCGGCTGACAAAGATTTTCCCGGTGAACTTTCTACGGCGGAAGTCTACAGTGTCATGGATGACCTTAAAGCCTTTGGCGTGCCTGTCCTTATTCTGTCCGGCGGTGAGCCTCTGCTGCACAATGATATATTTGAAATCTCAAAGCGTGCCAAAGCGATGGGATTCTATGTCGGTTTGTCGACCAATGGTACATTGATTGATCAATCGAACATCGAACAGATAGCTGCAATTGGCTATGACTATGTTGGCATCAGCATCGATGGCATCCGTGAAACCCATGATAAGTTTCGTCGCAAGGCTGGTGCCTTCGATGAATCCATGCGTGGTATTCGCCTCTGTCATGAAGCGGGCATTAAGGTCGGCATGCGTTTTACGCTGACAATTGATAATGCCCACGAACTGCCGCAACTGTTAGACCTTATGGAACAGGAAAGGATCGACAAGTTTTACCTCTCTCATCTGAATTATGCCGGCCGGGGCAACAAGAATCGTCAGGATGATGTTGTTCATCAGTTGACCCGTGAGGCAATGGATCTGCTTTTTGATACCTGCTGGCAGCATGTCCAGCAGGGACGAGAAAGTGAGTTTGTGACGGGCAATAATGATGCAGATGGCGTTTATCTGCTGTACTGGATAAAAAAGAACCATGCGGATAAATTCGAACATATGCGAGCCAGGCTCGCACAATGGGGCGGTAATTCATCGGGCGTTAATATTTCAAATATAGATAACCTGGGTAATGTCCATCCTGACACTTTCTGGTGGGACTATGATCTGGGGAATGTTAAAGAGCGACCATTTTCCGAGATCTGGCAGGACCGCAGTGATCCATTGATGGATGGCTTGAAATCTCACCCCAGGCCGTTGCAAGGCCGATGTGGAAAATGCACGTACCTTGACGTCTGCGGTGGCAATACCCGTGTACGCGCTTACCAGCTG
>JARFQE010000090.1 GCA_029287915.1 Arenicellales bacterium | reverse complement strand
CACCACAAAGAATGATCCCCCAAAAAATATGGATAAAACATAGTATAGAGAATTGGCTCTAGTGTCGATGCTGAATAGGATGGTATAAGAAGAAATTCAACAAACCTGCCAGGGAAAATGCTTGCGGGTTTTTTATACCTGTATATCTAGTTGTTAAATGACTGCTGCTGGACCATTCCATTAGGCTGGGCCAGGAGTGGTCAATTTAGATCTAATGCCAAACTAAGGCGACGGTACTGACAACTTAACAATTATGCGCTTGTAGAAATCTGCTTGTTGACATTAGGCAGCTGTCTCTATCCAAAGTCCAAACGCATCTTTCCTTAGGCACCGGTATTGTTCGGCTGAAACAAGGTGCCGCCCGAGATTGAAAAGATTGTACACGGCGGCATGTACATCTAAGAATCGCTGAGCCTGGCTTATTGATTTGAATCGCCTCATGCCCCTTTCCCTAAACCGGGTAGGTTGATGCGAGAGCTCTGCACGATTATTGGCATATTGGGACGTATCGTGAATCACTTCATGCATCAAATCTCGATTGGCGACACCGTTAATCCTCAGCTTATCTGTGAAGATCTTACTGGATTCAGCCTGATGATTCCTCATCAGACACTTGAAGAATCGCCTGGCTGTCTTACCATCTCGCTGGGTTTGAAGAAAGACATCGACAACTTCACCGTCCTGATCAACTGCCCGCCACAGATAGAATTGCTTACCGCCTATCTTCACGAATACCTCATCAATGAAAAAAGTATCGCCGTAACCCCGATGTTTACGTTTCAAGCGTCTGGCGTATTTGGGGCCGAACTTGTTGCACCAGAGGCGAATAGATTCGTAGCTGACGGTGATTCCTCATTGTGCGAGTAAATCTTCGATATCTCTGTGGCTCAGGTTGAATCTATAGTAGTGCCAGACAGCGTAACTGATGTTTTCCGCCGCGAATCGATGTCGTTTGTATATATACATTCTGGGATTCTCTCCTGCCGAGGGTTAAGTTGTCAGTACCCTATTTTCAGCGTCACACCTTTAATTTCGTACTAAAATTTGATCTAGATCATAGTTCCTGGCAATGGTATAGCATAAATTTCATAGTGCTTTAATCTAATACTAATAATTTTGATCTCGCCGAATCGGTTTGGTCACTGCCACAGGAGATGAATCCAATGAATAAACTCCCAAGTTTTATTCTGTCGACCTTTGCCTTGCTATTCCTGGGAACAGGATCTGCATGGTCAGCTGAAACACCTGGATCTATCCATGATGTTGCGCCGGAGGCGTGCAAGCAATGTCATGAAGAGATCTACCAGCAGTGGAAAGGATCGATGCATGCGAATGCATCTGCCCTGAAAGATCCAATTCACGGTGCCTTCTATAGAAATGTTGCCGGTGATCCGACGGCCGAAGGTGTTGTCCTCAAAGCCAATAAAAAATACCCGGTGTGCCTGAAGTGTCATGCACCGGCTGCGGCATTGGATAAGAAAACCAAGCTCGACGCCAAGCCGGCCTATTCTGATGGTGTCAGCTGCGTCAGCTGTCATAGCTTTTCTGCTTTCAAAGGCAGCGAATCCAAAGAGGGTAAACCGCTACTGGGTATCGATGCGTATGAAATAGATAGAAATAGCCTGCATGGCCCCAGTGGTATTACCTATACTACCGAAAGGGTACCGGAAGGTTCAAAATGGCCAACACCGGTTAACCATACTGTTCCACTGCAGGGCAACAAGGCTGCACTGTTCAAGAGCAACGATATCTGTATGGGCTGTCATGAAAAACGCAGTAATGCGCATGGAACACCGCTTTGCAGCACCGGTAAGGAGTACCGCGACAGCAAAAATACAGTTGCCTGTCAGTCGTGCCACATGGCGAACGTGACGGTACCTAAACTTAAGGATGGAAAAATTCTTGAGGGCCAGACCGTAACAGTGGCTGATCATTCAACAGCTGGAGGGCACGATGGCAAGATGGTCACACGTGGCCTGGCAATGACGCTGGATACAGATCAGGCCGGTGATACTATCAAGGCTAAACTTACTGTCAGGAATCGTTTACCGCATTCATTCCCGACCGGTGCACCTTTCCGTAATTTCTTTATCAAGGTGGCGGCTTATGACAAGGACGGCAAAGAGCTGTGGAAGAACTTTAAAGTTCATCCAATAAAAGATGATCCCAAGGCGGCCTTCTGGCTCACCCTGGGTGATCCGGCAGGTAAACCGACTGCACCGCCCAAGGCTACCCAGATACTCGCCGATTCTCGACTGCAGCCGAATGAGACCCGTTCGCTGGAATATGACATCCCGAATGCTCCCGGGACTGCCATCATTCGTGCCGAGGCTCTGTATGACCTGCTGCTGCCGCCTTTGAAGAAGAATCTCAAAGGCAAGATTCCTGACGAGCTGATGAAGCCAAAACTAGCGGCATCTGCCGAAGTCAGGTTCTAAGAGGCCTGCCTTGATCTGGTATAGGCCAGCGCCAATGAGAAAGCTCATGGCGCTGGCTGTCTTCACGCTGATTCTACTTTCGCTTGCTGCCGCGGACTTGCAGGCGGACTCGGCATTGCCAGACAGTCCCGGCAATGATATGGCATCAGATAACCTCGATGATGACTGGGACTGGGGTGGAATAACAGCTGAAGATTCGTTACCGGCAGAGGTCCATAGCAATCCAGTAACATCAACTATCAAGAAGCCCCGTCGTGATGTCACTGTGGCTGCTCCTGACTTTTCTGCTACACCAAAAACAGCCGTAGCGCTGTTCCCTGACTCGCCCAGTTTCGAAGTAATTCCCGGTCTAAAGAATCCCGAAATGCACCCCTGTTCGAATTGTCACCGATGGACAAAGGGCAATGTAACGCCACGCGTTCTTAAACAGCCCCATGATGATTTTGAGCTCAAGCATGGCCTTCATGGCAAGGGTAAGTTCTGGTGTATGACCTGTCACCACCTGGAGGGTCCTGGTGGCCTTGTCACACTTGAAGGTGAAAAGGTGGAGTTCGACGATGCCTACCTTGTCTGCAGCCAATGTCATGTCAATCAGGCCAGGGACTGGGTATATGGTGCACACGGGAAACGCATTGGTAACTGGCAGGGGCCGCGGCAGATATTGAACTGCACTGCGTGCCATTACCAGCACCGTCCGGCACATTCACCACGGGCACCTATGGGGGGACCGGTAATTCGAATGGGGCTTGAGCGACCGTCACACTGGAAGCCACTAGGAAATGGTGCTGGTTACAATGGGCATAATCACAAGGAGATATGGCAGTGAGTAGTGGCCGCTCCAGAGACAAGAAATCTGAAAACGCCGATTTTGCAAGGCGACATTTCCTGAAACAGCTAGGAGGTGTGACAGCCGCCAGCGCAACAGCCACCACAGCACATGCCGCCTGGGGTGGATCGTCACTAAGTGATACTTTTGCCGATTTTTTCCAGCAGCACTACAGGGAAATGTCAGCTGAAGAGATCAAGGATACTCTCGAACGTATCGAGCGCAAGGCCCGCAAACGCTATGGCGTCGATATACACTGCAAAGACACGGCAGCAATGGATGGCGTACTGTTCGGTTATGCCATCAACGTCTCAAAATGCCGCGGTTATCGAGACTGCGTACATGCCTGTGTAAAGGAAAACAATCTCAGCCGGGATACCCAGTACATCCGCGTACTGGAACTGGATCGCGACAATATGAATCTGCACGACGCCGATCACTACTATAATTCAGACACAGTGCCGGTCGCTGGTAAGCATTATTTTCCAATGCAATGCATGCATTGCGATAATCCACCCTGCGTTAAGGCCTGTCCGGTTGAAGCCACCTGGACTGAACCTGATGGTATCGTTGTGGTGGACTATGACTGGTGCATCGGCTGCCGCTACTGCATGGCAGCCTGTCCTTACCAGGCCCGCCATTTCAACTGGGGCTACCCAAAGTTGCCAGCGGATGAAATCACGACAGATACCCACTACCTGGGAAATCGTCCGCGTCCCCGTGGCGTTGTTGAAAAGTGCCATTTCTGTGTCCAGAGAACCCGTGAAGGCCGACAGCCTGCCTGCCAGGAGGCCTGTCCGTCCGGCGCACGCGTATTTGGCAACCTGCTGGACCCGAAAAGCGAGATTCGCTACGTGCTTGAAAACAAGGCCGTCTTCAGGCTGAAAGAGGACCTCGGCACTGAACCTAAATTCTGGTATTTCCGTGACAAGTAACGATCGACATACAGGCCTCTGGGCTTTTCTGCGAGACGGTATTCATGAAATTCTTCATGGTGGCCGCTGCTACTGGATGTGGGTCAGCTTCCTGCTGGTATTCATGATTATTGGTATTCTGGTTTACTTCTACCAGCTAAGCAATGGCCTGGTTGTGACCAATATGACTAACCAGGTGTCGTGGGGTTTTTACATATCCAATTTTACATTCCTGGTTGGTGTCGCCGCCGCGGCGATTATGCTGGCAGTACCTGCCTATATTTTTGATCGCAAAGATATCAAGGACGTGGTGCTCATGGGTGACACCATGGCTGTTACAGCAGTGGCAATGGCAATCATGTTTGTCGTAGTCGATCTTGGCCGCCCGGACCGTATCTGGCACCTTATACCTGCGATTGGTAAATTTCATTTTCCTGAATCTCTCCTGGCGTGGGACGTTGTCGTACTGAACGGTTACATACTTCTGAACCTGGCTATTTCCAGCTACATTCTGTATCAGCACTATCACGGTAGAGAGCCAAAAAGATCCCGTTATTTCCCCATTGTCCTCATCGCCATTTTCTGGGCCATCTCGATTCATACGGTAACGGCCTTTCTCTATTCTTCAAATAGTGGCCGCCCGATGTGGAATAATGCCATGCTCGCGCCACGTTTTATTGCCTCTGCCTTTGCCTCGGGTCCTGCCATTATGGCGCTCGGACTGCAGATAATCCGTGGTATGACGAATTACCCGGTATCTCAAAGCGTCATTAACCACCTGGCAATCGTGACTTCCATAGCATTACAGGTAACATTGTTTTTTATCGGTGCTGAAATTTTTACCGAGTTTTATAACGAAGGAGAACACGCAGCCAGTGCGCGTTACCTGTTTCTTGGCTTGCATGGTCATACTGCACTGACACCCTGGATATGGACTGCCATTGCATTATTGTTACTCGCGATGACTATATTTATGATTCATCGAACGCGAAAAAATCCGGTCTTCATGAATATTGCGTTTATTTTTACCGTAATTGGTATCTGGATCGAAAAAGGCATGGGACTGGTGATTCCGGGCTTTGTTCCAACACCGATCGGTGAGATTTACGAGTATGCACCTAGCATTGCAGAAATCATGATTACCCTGGGAATCTGGGCATTCGGACTGTTATTCTTTACCGTCATGGCCAAGGCGGCACTTCCCATTCAGTGCCGCTATATGCAGAAAAATTCGGATCCGCCCCATCCGGAGGCATGTACCGCATTCAAGCCAGATTAAAAGCATAGCCATTCAAGCAATCAAATCACTTCCGCTATCGATAGCGGACATAATATAAAAGCCACCTTCGGGCGGTTGTTTTGTGGATCACTCTCAGGAGGTGTAAATGACCGCTAACGACTGTCGGCTCAACCAGTCGACGCACAAAACGAATAGTCTTCTAAAGAGATCTGGCCGATAAAACTAAAGACCAATAAATACGTTAGAATTCTCCGTAGCAGATAATTACATATCGGTGAGGGGATAGTTTAAGTCTTCCTGGAGCTGGCACAGAGAGCTTATTTTCCACTTTAACCAGGTACTTGACCGAGAAATAATCAGAATTTTTGATAGTTCGCTTTAGATTTTGAGGGGAGAACGGCGAAACCGGGTCTCTGATTTCTCTGCTGCGTATATATGAACTTGTCAGTAGCGTTCAGACGCCGCCGCTGTGCACGATCTCGTAGTAGATTTTCTCCAGCTCGATCTTGTGCTTTGTCTCCTCGTTGGCAAGATAGCGGAACAGGTCCTGGATCGGCCCCGGCTGCGTTGAATCGGCAAGCGACTGGTACTGCTCCATGGCGGCATGCTCTCGTCCCAGTGCGTACTGCAGTACTGCCTGATCGTC
>JARFQE010000099.1 GCA_029287915.1 Arenicellales bacterium | reverse complement strand
TTAACTCACTGGACTGGCATGATAACTGACCCGATAACTCTACCGCACTCTGATCCGATGAATCGCTATCGACTGAATTCCCAACATGTAAACGGCATTGATTCAGTGGCAGCCGGAACTCATTATTTTCAATAGTCAATCCATCTGTTGCTGCATTTACAGACCACTTTATCTCCTTGCCATCCGGGCAGATACCATCTATCTGCAGTGGTAAGGCTTCCATTGTCATACCACCTTTCTTAACTACTGGTACAGCCATCTGCATACTGAACATGCAGTTACCGTGTTTGCTATTCTGGAGACCACCTGTCAGTGCAATATCATATAACTGCATTTCTGCAATGCTGAGATCATCCAGCATGACATTATTTAATACGATACTGGCACCATCCTTACTGGTAAATTGCGGGCTGCCATCAACAATTTCCAGTGAATGTGGAAATTGTAGCAATATCTCTTCAAGCTTTGTATTGACCTGTTGCAGGGACCGTATCTTCACGGACGATGATTCTGTGAACGCTAACCTGTAAACACTATCTTCTTTATCGATATTGCCCTGCAGATTTACTGTAACGCCACCCACTTGCCAGTCTGCGAAAGCTGCCTCATTGATCTCGGCTGATACGGTAAAATCCCTTCCGGGGCTGTCGGCCTGTGCGGAATATGAAATGTTCGCCAGCAACAGGCCATTCACATCATTGAGCTCTGTTGCCAGCGGGGCGATAGCCGATAGGTCTACTTTTACCTGTCCTGTTAGTCCATTGACACCATCATCTGGCAGCAAGTTGACTGAAATTGGATTTTCTCCGTCTTTATCTGGTGTGTGTAGTTGTACATTGACACCGCTCTCAGGGGATAACTCAAGACTCAGCAGGTGATTCTCTTTTCTGCTATCCACGAGCCAGATATTTGTACTGATGCTTTCTCCCCGCTTGTGAAGGTCAACAGATGCGCTCAATGACAGTGAACCGGCTTCGTCGTAAAGTGAAACATATTTTATTACAACCGAACGGGATGGAATGTATTCACCCCAGTGAGTATTCAGCAATCCTGATAATAAAACTGGATCAGGTAGCACTACTTCATTATCGTCACCAGGCTTTCTTGTAATCGTAAGGTGGTCGACCGATAGCGAATTTACAGAACCGGATAGTAGATCGGACAGTTGGTACTTTGCACGCAGCCCCTGCAGTTTCATAACAAACTCATCATTTGACATCTGCAGTCGTTCTATTGTCGTTAACTGCAATCCTATAGCGCCAGGCTCAATCTCAATATCTGAGAATCCCTGTTGTGAAAGCTGATGCTGGGTAACTGTGACGAGTAATAGTGGCAGGCTTAGCCAAAGCACAGACAAAATGAGTAAAAAACTCATTACAGTCAGCAATATTCTGAACAATAATCTCATGTTAAAAAATTCTTAGGAAAATATACTTTTTCCCACCTGAGGGAGCACAGGCTCACAGAGACAAGATCTTGTTAGAAATATATCACAGCGACACGTAACACTAATTATTGATTACCAATCGTAAAACCCAGTCCGTGATCTGACTGTGTACGACAGGGTTTAATTGAATCTGACAGCAAAGCAAGTTGCTCCAGCACTGAGTTGGTGGACACATCGTAATTGACATAAAGCAAGTGTCAGCAGGACGTGATGGATAGAGCAAATACTTTCTCAGTTTAGTGAGATCTACCAGCCCAGACTAATTACTTGAAACCAGCAGCGGTTTGTGCCGAACAGGTCCATCAGCCGGATCCATCATTTCTACCTGTCCGCGGTTTATTTCCATTGTCGATACCTGTGTAGACTCCAGAACATCACGTAGATAATTGAAGGCTGCTTCAGCTGAAACGGTATCGCCACAGGTGAATAGATCGACAGCAGCATAACCATACTCGGGCCAGGTATGTATCGATAAATGGCTTTCAGCAATAATTACCGCACCTGATACACCATGCGGTGAAAAATGATGAAATGTCTCAGTTACTATCGTAGCACCGGCCTGTTTTGCTGCCCCCACCATGGCGCTACGAATAAAATCAACATCATTCAAAGAGTCGCGATTGCACGCATAGAATTCAGCAATTATTTGATGTCCAAGTGAGCGCATTGATGTACACCTGAAAAAGTAAATATGGAAAATTTGGGGCGCGAAGTGTACCGCCGGCATGTGGACTGCGCAATAGGAAAATGCAAAAAAAACTAACGATAAAATATTATGAAAACCGTCCTATCTTTTTATCCTTAGTCCTTCATCTCTAATCCTTATTTATCAACTTTAAGATGCAAAGGTTTGATACCCAGAGCACCGAGTCGTTTGACAACATCCTTTTTTGTTCGTGTGCTACTGTAAGGGCCTAATCTGACGCGATAAAACTGCCCCTTTCCCTCCACCGAAATTTTCTCGATGCGGGAATTCAGACCATTTAATGCCAGCTTGGCTTTTAGTTTGTCTGCATCTTTGAAGGATGAATAGGAAGCAGCCTGTAAAATATAGGTAGATGTTGCTTCCTGCTTCCTGGCGGGTTTCTGAACTTCGTTGAAAAACTGCTTTTCATCAACAACTGTCTCGTATTCTGGCAGTACTGTATAAAAATCAAATACGGGACTGGGATCATTCGGCTTTTGTGCGTTTTTACGCACCGTTTTATCAGTACTTACAGCATGGTTTTTGAGCAGATTTTTGATACCAGCACCAAGGCTCATCTTCATGCCACTGGCATAGATATACATCCCACCGAGACTAAACAGCACACCAAGCAGAATACCAGCAATAAATGTTGGCCAGCGAAAGCTGGCAGATGGAGCTGACTGACGACTCGCCCCTTTACCTTTTCGAGATTTTTTTCTTGCTGGCATTACATGTTCTCCGGAGCTGAAACACCTAACAGATCGAGTCCGGATGCCAGCACCTGCCGCGTTGCCTGAATCAATACCAGTCTGGCATTTCGAAGGCCCTCATCATCGATCAGAAACTGATGTGTGTTGTAATAGGTATGGAATGCATTGGCCAGCTCGCGCAGATAATAGGCAATCTGATGGGGTTCATGATTTGACGCCGCACTTTCAATGACTTCATGGTAACGCGATAGCTGATTCATGATAGCCTTTTCATGATCTTCAGTCAGTAGTTCAAGACTGACACTGGCAGGATCTGGCAATGGTAATTTTCTTTCATCGAGCTGACCCATCACACTGCAGATTCTGGCATGGGCATATTGCACATAATAGACCGGGTTATCGCTCGATTGAGACTTTGCCAGGTCGAGGTCAAAATCCATATGCTGCTCGCATTTTCGCATGACATAGAAGAAGCGTGCGGCATCATTCCCTACTTCATTGCGCAGTTCACGCAAGGTAACAAATTCACCCGAGCGGGTAGACATGGATAGTTTTTTACCCCCTCGATAGAGAATGGCAAACTGTACCAGCAATACTTCAAATCTGTCTTTTTCAGCATCCAGTGCCTGCAGGGCTGCTTTTACGCGGGCCACATAACCATGATGGTCTGCACCCCAGATATCGATCAGGCGATCAAAGCCTCTGTCCAGCTTGTCGAGGTGGTAGGCAATATCAGAAGCAAAGTAAGTGGTTTGCCCATTGTCCCGAATGACAACGCGATCCTTTTCATCACCAAAATCGGTTGAGCGAAACCATTTTGCACCCTCTTTCTCATACAGATAGCCATTCTTTTCCAGCTTTTTTATAGCATTTTCCATTTCTCCGCTTTGATGCAGGCTACGTTCTGAAAACCAGTGATTGAACTCGACACCAAATTCCGACAGATCCCGCCGGATATTGTCGGTGATCTCGTTCAGGCCCTGTTCAAATACAATAGAATAGTCATCGGCAAGTAGATCCCTTGCACGCTCAATAAGACCATCAATATGGGATTCCTTGTCACCACCGAGTGGTTCATCAGGTGGTACACCGACGAATACATCATCTATCCTGCGATGCAGTTCATTGCCCCTGCTACGGTGAATGCTGGCAGCGATGTCCCACACATAATCACCCTTATAGGCATTGGCCGGGAAATCCAGCTCTTCTCCACAAAGCTCCAGATAACGCAGCCACACACTGACGGCCAGTATATTCATCTGCCGACCTGCATCATTGACGTAGTACTCAGTATGTACATCATAGCCTGCGGCCCGCAATAGTCGTGCAAGCGCATCACCATAAGCTGCTCCACGGCCATGGCCTACATGCAGCGGGCCTGTTGGGTTAGCTGAAACAAATTCTATGATGACCTTCTGACCAGCACCAATTTCAGCATGACCAAAACGGCTGCCTTCAGATATGACATCTCTGATCACCTGATATAGCGGTTCATCAGTAAGGAAAAAGTTGATGAAACCGGGACCCGCCAGCTCGATTTTTTCTACCATCTTTGAAGCAGGCAGCCTGTCAACAATCAACTGAGCAAGATCTCGTGGTGCGCATTGGGCATGCTTGGCAAGCACCATCGCAATATTGCATGAAAAATCGCCATGTTCCTTTTGACGAGTTCGCTCTATGTTAATTTCCGGTACATCGATTGCCGGCAGCAGATCTTCAGAGATCAGTTTATCAAGCACATCAGCAACGAGTACCTGTAGTTGTTGTTTCGACTTCATTGTGTGTTTCTTCAGACGTTCAGCAGGGGTGCGGATTGTATCATCTCTGAAAGCACAGGTTGAAGATTAGCTGATGAAAGCTGTTACTAGTATAGATCAACCGGATCCACATCCAGTGACCAGCGTACATGGCGCGACTGGCGCGCAGTCTCTAGTACAGAGCGCCATTGATGCAAAAATACATGCAACGGCTTTCGCGTAGCTGCTTGCACCAGCAGCTGTGCGCGGTAACGCCCCGCCCTTTTTTCCATCACCGAAGCTACTGGCTCGGACAGACTTACAGACTGCATCTGCGCATTCGATGCAATCAGTGATTTTGCCTGTTGATGCATGACATCAAGAAACTTCAAAGCTTCATGTTGTTTTACCGCTTCTGCTCGCAACAAGGCAATATGTGTAAATGGGGGATAATTTGCCTGCTTTCGTTCCTCTAATGCCATGTTGGCGAAACCTCTGTAATCATGTTTCGCTATTGCCTGCAACCAGGGGCTATCAGGAAAACGGGTTTGCACCAGCACCACGCCACGTTTATCAGCACGTCCCGCCCTGCCGGCTACCTGGGTAATGAGCTGGAACAGGCGCTCATTAGAACGAAAATCAGAAGAAAATAATAATTGATCGCTATCCAGAATGCCTACCAGACTCAAGTTAGGAAAATCATGTCCTTTGGACAGCATTTGGGTGCCTACCAGTACCTCTGCTTCACCGCTATGCGCGCGCTGTAATCTTTCTTCGAGTTCACCCTTGCGCCGGGTTGTATCCCTGTCGATACGCTCTATCGATGCCTTCGGCACCATTTGCTGAATTGTTTGATGAATATTTTCAGTTCCCTGGCCAATAGTTACCAGTTCTTCACCATCACAAGCCGGACAGTGATCAGGCCAGCGACCTGTTCGCCCGCAATGGTGACAGACCAGACGCCCCTCTTTCCTGTGCCATGTCATGCGTGCATCGCAGCGTGAACACTGAATCAGCTTGTTGCATGATGTGCAACAAACAGCTGGTGCAAAGCCTCGTCGATTGATAAATAGCAGGCTTTGTTCGCCTTGCTTGAAGCATTTTCTGACCCCTTCCCGAAGCGGAATACTGATCCCGTTCTCAAGTGGCTGTTTCTCAACATCGATAAGATGTATATCGGGTAAACCGCCAGCCGTTGCCCGCTGCTCCAGGGTTAAAAGATTAAACCTGTTCTGCTGTGTATTGTGCCAGCTTTCCAGCGACGGGGTAGCACTTCCCATGACCACAGGGATAGCCTCCATACTTGCTCGCTTGATTGCGACATCGCGGGCATGATATCTGAAGCCATCCTGCTGCTTGAAGGAGCTATCATGCTCTTCGTCAATTATAATGATGCCGGGACGAGCCAGCGGCACAAGGATCGCTGACCGCGTACCAATAAGAATCGATGATTCACCTTGCCGTGCCCTGTTCCAGGCCTGCATACGCTGGCTGTCTGACATACCGGAATGAAGCACGTCAATGACTTCATTAAAGCGCTGGCGGAAACGACTGACCAACTGAGGCGTCAGGCTGATCTCCGGTACCAGTACCAGGGCCTGTTGCCTGTTTGTCAGCACCTCAGCAATACAACGCAAATAAACTTCGGTCTTGCCGCTACCGGTGATGCCAAATAAAAGAAAACATTTAAAGGAATTCAAACCTGCGAGAATGCTTTCAATGGCATGTTGTTGATCTTTGGTCGCTTTAAATGCAGGCAGGCTGTGCTGTTCATAATCAGCAGGCTCTTTCACTCTTTCTACCAGGCCCTTTCTGTACAGTGCACTGATGGCAGTTTTCCAGCTACGGGAAGCAATTTTCAGCGACTCAGGTCCGACCGCCTGCTGTGCCTCAGACAATATTTGTAACAAATGGTGTTGCACGACGGCACGACCGGGCCCCTGCTTTAACTCCTCAATACCAGAACTGGTGATTTTCCAGTACGGGTGTTCTGCCGCTCTTAGAGGCTTACCTTTGCGCAACAACTTTGGTAGTGCCGATAAAAATACTTCTCCCGCAGGGTGAAGATAATAATCAGCTACCCAGCTCAGGAATTGAAGATGTTGATTATCTAGTAAGGGCTCACTATCAAGCACCTCTTTAACTGCTTTCAGCTTTTCCTTATCAAGCAATGATGAATCGCAAACATCGATGACCAGGCCGGTCATCGTTCGGCTGCCAAATTGAACATTTACCCTGCAACCTGACTGAGGTACTGGGAGTGAGGCGGGTACAAGATAGTCAAACAATCTGCGTAATGGTACAGCTACGGCGACCTTTATAACGACCTGCTGATCTGACCGCTCATCTGAAGATTCTGACAGTCTATCGGGCATAATCTCAGCGGCCTTCTACATTGACATGCTTAGATAAATAAATTGAGCAAAAAATAGTTTTCATTTCCGATCCGTCCTGTGGATAACTTTGTTAATAAACAGCATAAATTGGCTTGCAGACTGGCTTAAAGGAAAATCCGGTCGAAAATGATAAAAATATCAGGGTTATAATTAATATTAATAAAAACAATATGTTAAACCATTTGCTTATATAGTCTTATCTGTGCTGTATTAGTTTATTACATCTACCAGGCAGAATCCTGAAAATGTGAATAAGTGATTGTTTATGGAGCAACGAACTATCAATCACTTAGCTAGGATAGCTAATCCTGCACCACTCATTTCGACTCGAAATCAGGCTCTGCACTGTCAATGAGATCAGGGAAAACCCTGAGTGTAATTGAATACTACTCGACAGCGCCTGACCGAAGATTTTTTCACAAGCTGGTGACACTGACGTTAAATTTTCTTGTCTTCCAGTCACCGTACAGGCAGGATTGTAGTTAAATTTACCTACAGCAGGGGATAGATGATAAACGACAGACAATTACAGCAGGAAATCTCTAATTCTATTTCTTTGGCCACAGGTCAGCCCTTCAATATTGAAAAACTCACAGGCACTTCGGGTGGATGCATCAACGCCAGCTTCATTGCTAATGATGACAATCACAGCTATTTCATCAAAACGAACAGAGCGGATGCCATTTCCATGTTTGAAGCAGAACAGCAGGCGCTTGATGAAATGGCGAAGACAAAAACCATCAGGGTACCTGTACCGGTATGCACTGGCCACAGCGATGGGCAGTCCTGGCTGGTAATGGAGCATCTACAGCTGCAAAGGCAGGGCAACCAGCGGCAGCTCGGAGAGCGTCTGGCAGCCATGCATAAAGTCACTTCTTCACAATATGGCTGGGTGCGGGACAACACAATTGGATCCACACCACAGATAAATCAATACAGTGACAACTGGGTAGTATTTTTCCGTGATCGGCGACTTGGATTTCAGTTATCACTGGCTGCAAAAAATGGCTACGGCGGTGGCCTGCAAAAATCTGGCGAGTCGCTACTGCAGTGCATCGATGATTTTTTTGATGATTACTGTCCTCAGCCGTCTCTATTACATGGTGATCTCTGGGGTGGAAACTACGCATTTCTGGAAACAGGGCAACCCGTCATCTTCGACCCTGCCCTGTACTATGGAGATCGAGAAACAGATATAGCAATGACTGAACTATTTGGTGGTTTTAGCAATGAGTTCCGTGCTTCGTATGAATCTTGCTGGTCTCTTGATGCTGGTTATGAAACTCGCAAACATCTATACAATTGTTATCATATCCTTAATCATTTGAATCTGTTTGGTGGAGGTTATGCATCTCAGGCTGAGAATATGATTCAAAGACTGCTCAGTCAACGAAATGGCTGACAGAATAATATCAACCATCGAGGGCACAGGGGGCATATTTATGCTTCTGAATAGCTATTCGCACCCTCCGGCAGCGCATTACGCAAGGCATCCCGATCCATCCACCAGTCATCGCCGACAATGATTTCAAGCATCATGCCCAAACGGGGCAGGAATTTCTCAGGTTGATTCAATTGCAGTCTTTCTACCCACATATCGATCATTTCCCGCTCTTTTAGATTGCTATGTCTGAAAGCAACACCGGCTAACAGGTTGCCAGTGAGGAAACCCAGACTTTCGCGTTGCTTGTCATCAATAGCACGCAGATCTGCCAGATAGTGTGCAGTTGCGGCAGCCACAGCTGCACCATCTGAGTCACTCGGTGTTTCTTCGATGATATGATCAAGCATGTTTACACTCAATGCCGGATCCACCGGGAAGGTGACTGCCAGCCATACGCCGTGAGCCAGTGCGATAATGGAATCATCGAGGTCAGCGGCATAAAGAACATCACAAACTTCGACTGCATCCTGCCAGCACGAAGCAGCTAGAAAAACATCAAATAACGGGCGCGCAAGATCCCATGCTTCTTTTTTCCTATTCATCGCAACCAGCAGTTTCGCGATATCAAGTTGTAGGCGACTGCGTGAAAGTTCGTCGCTAGCTGCAGATGTTTCTGCTAATCTTTTCTGCAGACTGGCAAGTTCCTGTTGCATTTGTTCTACAGTATTCTCATCAGGTTCGATGATATTATCACTGAGTCCCATGCCAATTAGATTATCTGTCATAAGTCGTAAACCAGTTTGTATATTAGTTACTGCATGATTCTAATTTACTCTTTATTAACATGCTATGCTGGTTCACTTTTCATCTGCATGGATTTTTCCTATCACCGGGAGGGTGTAGCGGAGTAATGTTTAATGGATAAGCTCGGCTTGATTGTTGTTATTGCTGTCGCGATAGCTTTTGTCATACCTTATCTTTATATGTATTTTTCAGCAGTACGTTCTGTTGGAAAACCAGCCCCTCCACTTGAGCAGATAATCGGAAATGAAATAAATACCGATCAACCGATCTATTTTTATTTTATGTCTAAGAATTGCTCTATGTGCAAATCGATGACACCGATAATTGAAAGTCTGGGATCTGATAATCCAAATATAATTACCATAGATATCAATCAGTTCCCGGAAATGGCAAAAGATTTCCACGTCTATGGCACACCAACACTGATATCGGTTAAAAATGGTTTAATCAATAAAGTGAAACTGGGCAAACTTGGCGCTAAAAAAATCGATCAGTTTATCAATGATTAATCCGGCGAAGAGCGGACTTGTTGCAGGAGAAAGACGTGAGTTCATGAATAGATCAGAAGCGATCTATCGTTAACAGATAATAAAAAGGGCGCCTCAAGGCGCCCTTGTTATTGCAGCAGTAGATGCTGCCGGTCAACGGGAAGTGTTTTACTTCGAGTTGTCTACGATATACTGGAAAGCGGCTTTCAGGTCTTCATCTGAACAATCCATGCAGGTGCCTATTGGTGGCATTGCGCCTTTACCCTTGATAGATACAGCCAGCAATGAATCCATGCCAGTTTCAATTAGTGGGGCCCATGCAGCTTTATCACCAAACTTCGGGGCACCTGC
>JARFQE010000028.1 GCA_029287915.1 Arenicellales bacterium | reverse complement strand
CAATCACTACCTGGTAGCAACGCTGTTTAATAACATCCTACCAACAGCATCCGGCGGTGACCTGATTCGCAGCTATTATATATATCGTCACAAAAAAGATGCAGTTTGCGCAGTCTCGCCTATCATCACTGAAAGAGTTATCGGCCTGGTAGTACTGCTGGCAGTAAATGTTATCGCAATCTATCTTACAAACTCTGTAGATATCGTCACCAGAGTACTCTGGTCTACCCTGCTGATGATCTTGTCAGGAGCGGTCATTGTTCTGATACTGATTGCCCTGCCGGCTACATACTGGCCGTTGCACAGATTGCTTGAGCGCCTGTCACGCTATCGTATTATACGTTTTTTGCTACGCATGGGTGAGGCCACTCATGGTTATCTAAAGCACCCTGGCATGGTATCTGCGATATTTTTATTTAGCGTTGCTCACCAATTGCTCGCAATCACGGTCTATTTTTTCATTGCGAAAGGTTTAGCTGTAGATATAAGCATCCAGATCATTCTGGTCGTCATTCCCCTGACTTTCATAGCAATAGCCTTACCAATATCTATTGGTGGCATGGGCGTCAGAGAGCTTGCAACAGTTGGTATAATGATGCGCTTTGGCATAGCTGAAAGCGATGCAGCAGCCATTGCCTTGATATATATTCCGGTAATACTGCTATCGTCGTTGCCCGGCCTATACATCTACCTGTCCCAGTCCAGCAACAGGACGCTATTGAAAGATGCCGAGAGCAGCAAAATAGGCTGAGGTATCAGGCGACCCGTTACTTCTTTTTTCAGAACGAAGATTCCGGCCCTTTAAGAAATTCGACTTCCTCATCGGTAGATGCCCGTCCCAGAACAGCATTGCGGTGAGGATAGCGACCGAAGCGATCAATGATGGACTTGTGTTTTTTCTCATAATCGAGGTTGGATTCCAGACCTGGCTGACTATATAAGTCGATTGCTGTCTGATGAATCAGTGCTGACTCACTATGCATCAATGGCATATAGAGGAAACTCTTTTGTGGTGCAGTCAATTCTTTATCGACCTGGTTGGCCACGGCTTCCTGTACCAGGATGACCGCCATGCTGTCCGTTGCAAATGCCTGTGCCGAGTCACGAAACATATTACGTGGAAACTGGTCCAGTACAATTATCTCAGCTAACCAGCCAAGGGCATGCTGTCGCCATTCAAAAAGTTCACATTTTGCTGCGCGCTGATAGATGTCTGTAAACCGTTCTCGAATCAGCTGGTCAAAGGCCTCATCTTTTTTCCACCAGTTTGCTGGCTCTATTTTTTCAAACCAGAATTTAATGATATCCGCATAAGTAGTCATGCGATCTCCATGACAGAGTCAACCGCCTGCTGCCAGTCTGCCGACGATCTTAAATTATCAGCAATCTGAATTTTTGGTGCAAAGGCAGCTAGCCGTTCTCCGGGTAATGCCAGGCCAGCTGATGACAGGCCCTCGATTACCTCATCCAGTGCCGCTGTATCATTACAGACCAGCACTATATCGCAACCTGCAACGAGAGCAGCTTTAGCACGATCATAGGGTCCCCCGGCAATCTTTGCACCTGCCATTGACAGGTCATCGCTAAATACCAGCCCTTTATAATTCAGCTCCTCACGCAGAACCTTCTGTAGCCAGAAAGGTGAAAATGTTGGGGGCAGTTCATCCATCTGTGGATAGACAACATGTGCTGTCATAATTCCCTCGACCCCGGAAGCAATCATCACTCGAAACGGGACAAGATCGTTATTTGAAAGTTGCTCAAAGCTGCGCTTATCAACCGGAATCATGTGGTGGGAATCGCCCTGCACGGACCCATGACCCGGGAAGTGCTTGGCTGTTGCGGCCATCCCAGCCTTACGCATGCCAAGCATAAAAGACAGTGCCAGTTCACTGGCTATGCCCGGTTTGCTATGAAAAGCACGATCGCCAATCACCTCAGACTGTCCGCTATCAAGGTCTGCTATTGGTGCAAAGCTGAAATCTACACCTAGCTCCAGTAGTTCAGCGGCCATCAGCCAGCCAGCAGTTGAACACTGCTGTAATGCCTGTGCAGGATCAACATCGAACATCTCACCATAACAGCGCATAGCAGGTAAATGGGTAAAGCCTTGTCGAAATCTCTGCACCCTGCCACCTTCATGATCAACGGCAATCAATAATGGTGGATCTCGCAATTCATGAATCTGTGTTGTCAGCGCCTGTAATTGTTCGGTGGATTCATAATTGCGCGAAAACAGAATCACCGTACCTATAGCTGGATGACAGAGCCGCTCTGTGTCCTCCTGGCTGAGTTCCAGTCCAGCTATGTCAGCCATCACAGGGCCACGGGGAATTTCTAATGGTTCAACTTGCATAGGTTCGTTTAGATATGGTCAGTTTTTTATTTATAAGATCAGGGAATTATGGTGATTATAGTACCCGGCATTACATGGTCATAGAGCTCTATCAGGTCTGTGCTTCGCATACGGATGCAACCATGTGAGACCGGCTTGCCTATTGCTTTTTCATACGGCGTGCCATGTATATATATGTAACGCCGCATAGTATCGACGTTCGTAAGTCGATTAAAGCCGGGTTCAAGACCGCTCAGCCAGATTATCCGGGTCAGTATCCAGTCGCGTTCTGGTTCAGCGTGCGCGAGTTGCGGTGACCAGATCTCTCCAGTGGGACGGCGACCGACGAAAACTGTGCCAGGATCACAATCCTTCCCAATCATTGCACGAATGACATGTCTGCCGCGCGGCGTGCATTCACTGCCAATTTTTTCACCCGGGCCATTTCTTGCTGTTGAGACGGAATAACGATTTAGTAATTCCCCATGCTGGAAAACTTCCAGCGTTTGTTCAGCAATAGAAATCACACAATCAACAGACCGCTTGTCTATAGCATCGTGTTTCATGCAGCGCCTCATTATTCTGGCTCATTACAGGCGGGACTTGATATCTGTCAGTAGACCTTCTGATGCATCCTCAATCATGTCAAGCACCTGTTCGAAGCCTGTATGGCCGCCATAATAGGGATCAGGCACTTCAATTTCACTTCTTTCTGGCGCGTAATTCAGGAATAGTTCTATCTTGTGTATTTGCTCCGCTGGTGCCATTTCACGCAGGTGATATTCATTTGATTCATCCATCGCCAGGACATAATCGAAAATATAGAAATCACCTTCATCTACACGCCTGCCCCGCATACCACTCATATCTATACCACGTCGACTGGCCGCTTGCTGGGCCCTATCGTCCGGAGGTGAACCGACGTGATAGGCATGTGTACCGGCCGAGTCGATCTCGATTTGATCAAGCAGGCCCTGTTCTTCAACCAGCTTTCGAAATGCTCCTTCGGCACTCGGTGAGCGGCAGATATTGCCAAGACAAACAAATAGTACTTTAATCATGTTTTATAGTCCGGAATTTTCACTGGAACGCCAGATGCGACTTAAAGATTATGAATATGATAATGAATCATCGTAAGTTAGCAAAGCATGTCATCACTGTAACTAAACATGCTGTTTTTGTATAAATCCCGCATAGCTGAGGAATACTCGGGCTGAAGTCCTTGGATTAATGCAGTACCATTGTAACCAATAGTTTTCACGAGTTGCATACTATGAGCGAAAAACTACCAATAACTGTCAATGAATTACGAGCAATGATTGGCATGCGGGTCTATTATCAGGGTAGGCAGGGAATGATCATCGAAGTCCTCGAAGATGGACCCTCTTTGGTATTGCAGACCACCAGCAGCGCGTCAATTCAAAGCAACCTGCATGGTCACCCAACCCGCCGAAGTCCACATACCCTGACTGTGCGTGTGCTAAGTGAAAACGGTATGGCGCTACACAAGGAGTTTCTGGACATGGATCTGGATGAATGAAAAATCAGATTATTGACTACCGATGAAAGATGAAATAAAACCTGATTATGATTTTGATAATGCTTTGTCCTTAGTCCCTGGTCCCTGCTCCCTGCTCTTTTAAGCCTCAAGCAAATCCCTGACCCGCTGAAGGTCTTCCGGTGTATCGACACCATGCCCGGGTTCCTCACTTGCTTCAATAACGGCAATTTTTCCTCCATGCCACAGCACACGTAGCTGTTCCAGGGCTTCAATGTGTTCCAGATTACAATGCTCTAGCTGGGTGTACTCGGCCAGATATCCACAACGATAAGCATACAGACCGATATGTCTAAACACTCGGTGCGGCATTTCAACATCATCAATTTCTGCATCGCGGTAAAAGGGTATGCCCGCACGGCTGAAATACAGGGCATGACCGAAACGATCTACCACAACCTTGACGACATGGGGATCATTGATCTGTGCAGGATCATCAATCAGTACACTGGCGGTCGCTACAACTGCATTCTTGTCGTTCTTCAGAGACTCAGCCACACTGGTAATCAAAGAAGCAGGCATCAATGGTTCATCACCCTGCAGGTTCACCACCAGGTCACTATCGGACAGACCGATTATCTGAGCAGCCTCCGCCAGTCTATCGGTGCCTGAGACATGCCTGTCATTGGTTAAACATGCATTACCCCCGAAGTCACGAACCACTTCTTCAACACGCAAATTATCAGTAGCGACGGTTACACTCGCTGCCCCTGCCTCCATACCCCGTTCGTAAACATGCTGGATCATTGGTTTACCAGCGATATCCAGCAATGGTTTGCCGGGTAAACGGGAAGATTCAAAACGCGCAGGAATTATTATATGAAATGTCATTTATTTCAGTTACTTACTATGTATTTATAAAGTAGAATATTTTATTTAAAAAGTTCAGTAGAATCTTCAAACTGGCGGCTCTGGACTAATCAAGCCGCCTGGCTTCGCTTTCCAGCATAACCGGAATATCATCACGAATTGGAAAAGCCAGTTTGTCGACTTTACAAATCAATTCCGCTGCTTTGCGATCATATTTGAGAGGCCCCTTACATAGCGGACAGACCAGGATTTCCAGCAGTTTTTTATCCATTATCATTGATCTCCGTAATTTTTTTCATGACGGCTTCAAGTATACCTTCATCGCCCTCTACACTAACAGTAACAGCCCAACAATGGCGGTTTGCAAAATCGCTGCATTTCACCGCGTCTTTCTCTGTCATCAACACTTGGAGGTCATCATCAAAGGAGATATCTACCGGTGTGTAATCGTAATGATCCGGGAAAGAATGCGGAATTATCTCGAGACCAGCCGTTGTCAAACTTTCAAAAAAAGCTTCAGGGTTGCCAATTCCAGCAATTGCATGAACCGGAGATTTCCAGAATGCACTTAGAGGAAGGCGCATGGCGGGATTATCCAGTCTTGCGCATTCACCGGGTATTAAATCCATGTAATGTGAGGTCAACTCGGAACCTCGTTTACGGCTAATGACAACATCAACACTTTTGAGTCGGTGTGCACTTTCTCGAAGTGGTCCAGCAGGTAAACAGAAACCATTGCCTGCTACTCGATCTGAAGTAATTACCGCTAGCTCCAGGTCCCTTCCCAGTGCCAGATGCTGTAAACCATCATCGGAGATAATAACATCACAAAGGTTCCGTTCCACGAGCCAGTTTGCAGCACCGACTCGATCAGGGTCTATCACCACAGGACAGCCCAGGCTGCGTGCTATCATTGCAGGCTCATCACCTGAAATAGCAGCAGGGGTTTCAGCGTCTACGGGCATTGGATACTCTTTTGCTCTGCCACCATAACCGCGCGAGATCACTGCAGGCTTCAGGCCCTTTCTTGCCAGTTGTCTTGCGATCCAGATCACCAGAGGTGTTTTACCCGTACCGCCGACGGACAGGTTACCTACGACAATGACAGGCACGGCAATTTTATGGGTTTTCAGCAAGCCTGATTCATATGCTTCGCGCCGTAATGACATCACCACACAGTAAAGCAGGGAAACGGGCAACATTAGCCAGGCGTAAATGCCTCGCTTCTGCCACTGTGATTGCAACCAGATGGACAAATTCACAATCCAGATACTCTTGCACCAGTGAGTAATTCTGCTAATGTGATTTTACTGCTGAGGTTGCGGTATTTCATCCAGCTCTGTATTTTCATCCAGATCAGTAAAATTACGATGGTGTAGTTCGGCATAGGCGCCATTTTTCCTGATCAGTTCTTCATGTGTGCCCTGCTCCAGAATACGCCCCTCATGCAATACAATAATCTTGTCAGCATGCTCAATGGTACTAAGGCGGTGGGCGATGACCAGCGTCGTTCTTTTTTCCATCAGGTGCTGCATCGCCTCCTGAACATGTCGCTCAGAGCGTGTATCCAGTGCAGAGGTTGCTTCATCCAGCACCAGAATCGGTGCATCCTTATAGAGCGCTCTGGCGATAGCAATGCGCTGACGTTGCCCGCCGGACAAACGCACCCCCTGCTCACCAATCTGTGAATCGAACCCGTCTGTTAGTCCATCAACAAACTCCATAACATTGGCCGCCTCTGCAGCCTTTAATAGTGATTCAGTAGAGAACTCCGCTTCACTGCCGTAGGTTATATTTTCAGCGAGGGTACCATCAAACAGAATGGTTTCCTGCGGCACAACCGCCAGCTGTTTGCGCAGTTCTTTCAGGCTCAGTGTGCAAATATCAATACCATCTATCAGTACCTGGCCTTGCTGTGGGTTATAAAAACGGGCAACCAGAGAAGCAATAGTGGATTTACCGCTACCCGAGGCACCTACCAGCGCCACCACCTGGCCTGGTGTGACATCAAATGAAATCCCCCTGAGAACCGGTTCATCATCCGGATGATAGCTGAAGCTAACATTTTTAAATTCTATCTGTCCTTGTACCGAATCCAGCGTGCCAGTGCCGTTATCTTGTTCTTCCTTCTCATCCATCAGCATAAAGACACTCTGAGCAGCGGCAATTCCTGTCTGTACTGGTTCATTGATTTTGGTCAGGCGCCTGATCGGCGGCATTAGCAGCAGTACTGCTGTCAGAAAAGCGATAAATGAGCCAACGGTAGCGGAATCCTGATCTGCCCGATTAAGCATGAACAGAATGAGTCCTGCCAGAGAGAATGCAATGAATAGTTCGACCACCGGTATTGCCATAGCGGACACGGTTGCCTTACGCAGGTATTGCTGTCGATTTTCTTCATTGGCCTGCTCAAAAAAATGGGTTTCCTTGTCATGACCGCCGTATGTTTTGAGTATTCTTTGCCCGTCAATGGCCTCTTTTGCGACATGGGCGATATGTCCCATTGAAGTTTGTATAGAGGTACTGGCAGCACGAAACCGTTTGCTCATGAATCTTACAAACAGGGCCACCACTGGACCGATGATCAGAAATACCAGTGTCAGCACCCAGTCCAGATACACCAGGTAGAGCAGCAGTAAGATTACCGTCAGACCATCCTTGACTATCGTCGTCAGCGCACTGGTGGCTGCAGTTGCTACCTGCTCAACATCGTAGATGAGCTTGGCCACCAGTTTGGCAGAATGGTTTTCATCAAAAAATGCCGTCGGCAGATGGATCAAACGCTGGAACATTTCCCGCCTGATATCAAAGATAATACGTCGACCTACCCAGTATATGCCGTACTGTGAAGCAAACGTTGCCGTGCCGCGGATGACAAACAACAGGATAAGATATATCGGGATCATGCGAATGTAATCGGAGTCTTTGGCAATAAAACCCTGATCGGTGATCCCTTTGATCAGGTACGGCATACCCGGCTGGGTAGCTGCGACGATTATCATACCTATAATGGCAAAGAAGAAGACCCGTCGGTACGGTTTAACGTAGCATAGCAGGCGCCGGTATAACTCCAGGCCACGGTAACCGGTATCAGCGGGTGAAGACACTGGAATCAGCCGTCACCCGACTGTGATTCTGTTGCGAAGGTAATTCGTGTAAGACCCAGTTGACCCGCCACGGAAAGAGCACGGATGACTGCCTCATGAGGTGTCTGTTTGTCTGCCCGGACTATTACAACCATTTTGTCCTGATCCTGGTTTTCCGCTGCAGTTCTGATCACTCGCTGCAGAGCGTCTGGACTGGTATTCAGCACCTGTCGTGCTGCCTCATCACTCGGTCCTTTTACCGCATAGACACCCAGTGCACTAATTTCGATAATAAGTTGCGGGATCTCCTGTGGACGACTCTCTTCACCCTTTGCTTCCGGAAGTTGAATTTTCAACTGCGACTCTTTAGTGAAGGTGGTCGACACCATAAAAAATATCAGCAGAAGAAAAACGATATCGATCAGCGGTGTCAGATTGATCTGAAGTTCATCATCATCCGTCGAGCTTTTAAATTTCATTGGTACTCCTTTTACAGCCTCAGTACTCGCGATCACCCTGTATGATTTCCACCAGCTTGACAGATTGCTGCTCCATTTCAACCGTTAGTGAGTGCACCTTGCCCTTGAAATAGCGGTGAAACATCAATGCTGGAATACCTATTGAAAGGCCCGCTGCAGTCGTAATCAGGGCCTTGGAAATGCCAGCAGCAAGAACCGTTGGGTCACCGATACCCTGGCTCATCACTTCCGGTGTGATCGAGGTAAAAACCTGAATCATGCCGATAACGGTACCGAGCAGGCCAAGCAGAGGAGTAATAGCAGCAATGGTTCCGAGAGTATTGAGATAACGGTCCAGTTCATGAACGACGGTATTGCCCTCTTCTTCAATCGCTTCTTTCATGATTTCTCTACCATGATCACGATTAACAAGACCTACAGCAAACAATCTGCCTAGTGGCGATGACTTGACCAGCAGCTTCAGTAGATCATCGCTGACCCGGTTTGCCTTTTCGTGGTCAAGTACCTGCTGCAATAACTCTGCAGGTGCAACATTTCTTTTTTGCAGGCTCCAGAATCGTTCAGCGATAATTGCCAGCGCAATAATTGAGCAGATCAATAGTGGCCACATCAGCAGGCCACCAGATTGGAAAATTTCTAACACTATGGTTACATCCGGAAAGATATTTGAACAGCACGTTAATGTATCAAAGAGCGGGGTTTTCAGGAAGTCCCAGGACCAATTTCCTGCACTTCACTGCGGTTTCTGTACGATCCCATAGCTTCCTGTTTGACAGGCGCCAGGACTCGACGCTTATACCTCGCTGCTGTGCCCATACGATGATTGCACCACAATCGCCCGTTACCCTGCTCTCTATCCCTCTTTCTGCCAGTCTCTGCGTTACCAGCTTCGCAGGATGATGATAGCGGTTCATCCAGCCTGCTGGAAACAATACCAGTTCTGGTGCAACTGCATCTATAAAATCCTCGCTCGATGATGTATTGCTGCCATGGTGTGGAGCGACCAGAATATTGGAATGCAGTACAGCTGAGTAGCGTGAAACAATTTCATTTTCAGCCTCTTTTTCGATATCAGCAGGTAATAATATCGACCCGTATGGTGATCGCACATGTAAAACACAGGAGGTATTGTTGCCGGCTCCCCTGATGCTTTCAGCTGGGTGCAAAATCGTGAATGATACCCCGTCCCATTGCCATTGCTTGCCCGCCAGGCAGGCGCCCACATTATCGGCTGTTATCTTTTCATTACTGAGCACCTGTTTCACATCCATTGCCGTCAGTATAGCTGCTGCTCCACCACGATGATCATTGTCACCGTGCGAGATTATTAGAGTATCCAGTTTATCGACAGACAGGGATTTCAGAACAGGAACAACAACGGCATCACCGGCATTGAAGTGTTTACTGAAGCGAGCACCAGCATCGAATAACAAGGTGTGCCGCTCAGTCCTGATAATGGCAGACAGCCCTTGACCAACATCAAGCAGAATGACACTGAATTCACCCTGCCGGATGTCATTCTGTGAAGGGAAGAAAAACGCCAGCAGTCCTACCAGCACCAGTTTTCTGCTGTTAAGTCCGGACGGCAGCATAATTATCAGCATGGTAAAGAAAACCCCTGTCACAGCGACGATAGAATAAGACGGCGAAAATGGCAGGGTCTCTGCCGTCACTGCCAAACTATCCAGAAATGACCAGAGTCGTTGTAACACGAAGTCTGCCAGCTGGAACAACTGCTGTTCTAAATACCCGCTACCGAAGATTAGAAATAATAAACTTGCTATCAGCACCAGTGGCACAATCAGAAACGCTACAACCGGTATGGCGATAAGATTGGCAACAGGACCTGCAACGGGTATCTGCTGAAAAAATAACAGCGTTACCGGTGCCATCATTAATGATAGCTTCCATTGCAGACGCAAGGTCTTTGATACACTATTCCATTGCCAGCTATGCTGCGGCTTTCGATGCAACAATGCATATAAAATGATCGCCACCGCACTAAATGACAACCAGAAACCGGCAGATAATATCGACAAAGGGTCAAACACCAGAACTACTATCAGGGTCAGTGACAAAATGTCCAGCGGCCGAACCCGCCTGTCCGTGACTATCGTTATGCTGAGCAGTGTCAGCATCAATAGTGCGCGCTGGGTAGGGAGTGAAAAGCCGGCCATCAGGCTGTAAAAAAAAGCAAACAGTAAAGCAGCGAGTGCAGCTGCCTTATATGCCGGGTATCTCAGCGGCAGGCCGGGAACCCGGGACCAGAGCAAGCGAAACAGAAAAAATGCAATTCCGGCCACCAGTCCAACATGCAGACCGGATATAGCCATCAGGTGTGCTGTCCCCGTTTTTTGCAACACTGCCCATTGCTGTGAACTGATCGCACGACGATCACCTGTGGCCAGCGCCGTTATGATGCCGCTGAAACGGGAGTCGGACAGGCTTTTTTTTATCTGACGGGCTAGTTGAAGCCGTAAATGATCGATGATGGCAGCCTGGTCTAACTCAGGTAGTCGATGATTGACCTGGGCATCGGTAGCACGATCAGTCTTACTGTTGCGAATATAGGCGGTGGCAACGACTCTCTGATTGAACAACCATTTCTCATAATCAAAACCAGCGGGATTGGCGAAACCATGGGCAGGCTTTACTCGTAACAACAGCCGCCATGCTTCTCCGGGTTGCGGGTCGATAGATTGCCTGCGGTAATCACTGACACGAATTCTACCCTTTACCTGTTTTCCGTCTACCTGATCTGAGCGAAACACATTCAGGTTAAAACGAACCACGCGTCCTTCTTTCTCGGGCAAACCCTCAATATGTCCATCCACCGTGATAACACTGCCTGCCGCCGTCAGCGGCAGGGACGTTGCCAGTTGCTGGCCGGTAAAAAGGCCTGACCAGGCAAATCCTGCCAGAAAGAAAACAACAGCAAGACGCCATTTTTTTACTATCAGCAGCAGCAATAGTGCAGGCAAAGCAGCAAGTAGAAACCACGCAATATCTAGTGCTGGCAGAGAAAGCAGAACATCTGCACCAGCCAGCAATGTAATGGCGCATAAGGGAAGTCGTGACGAAGTGGTGCGTGGCATCCTTGCCTGCATCGAGAATTTAAATATCCGTTTAAGTGACTAAGATTAAAAGTCTAAACTGATCATAAAGCAAGTGAAAAAATGAATAACCATAGCAGTTTACTTGCGCAAAATACTGAATAAAATTTTTATATTTACGTGAAAGCTAAAAACTGGGTGATATACTTAATCTTATGCCAAGAAGATTGATTAAGCGCTACCTCCCTGACCGCAGTAGTTTCCATGAAACATCACAGCTGCGGCATTTCAAGCGTTTTCTTCATCACCCCTGTCTTTGGCACCTCAATCGACGGACTGTTTCCGGTGCGGTTGCCATTGGGCTGTTCTGTGCCTATTTACCAATGCCACTGGAGATGCTTGTTGCAGCAATGATGGCGATACTTTTTAGAGTTAACCTGCCCATCTCGGTTACCTTAGTCTGGATCTCGAACCCGTTTACCTGGGTTCCACTATATGGTGCCGCTTATTTACTGGGAGCCAGGATACTAGGCATGAAAACCGTCAGCTTTGACGATATGACAATGAGCTGGCTGATGTCCCAGGTTGTCCCCTTATGGCTGGGTTCATTAATCCTTGGAAGCCTGCTTGCACTGACTGGCTATCTGCTGTCGAGAGCGTTGTGGCGTTTATATGCGGTACGCAACTGGCAGCAACGCCGGAACCGTAAAGAAAAAATTTGCCATCCCGGTGATTTAGAAGTCAAATAAAGATGCAGCCGCAAATTTCATGGGTGATAAGCACAAACTCGAAACTCATGGGAAAACAGAATTATAAAGAATCTTTGGATCCTGCAAGCTGAAATTTCTAACTTGAAACTTCGTTAAGAATCCCATCTTCGAGGGTGCAGATCCGGCTCGTGCTTTCTGCCAGGCGCTGGTCATGGGTGACAATCACAAAAGCGGTGCCATTTTCTTCATTCATTTCCAGCATCAACGAATAGACTGATTCAGCCATCCGTCGATCGAGGTTGCCCGTTGGCTCATCGGCCAGTATGCACAACGGTCTAGTGACCATAGCTCGCGCCAGTGCTGCGCGCTGGCGTTCCCCACCGGATAGTTCACCGGGTTTGTGATCCAGTCGATGTGAAAGGCCAACACGGCCAAGAATCTCAGCTGCCTGCTGCATCGCCCGTTTACTATCTAAACGGCGTATAAGCAGAGGCATTGCAACATTTTCCTGTGCTGTGAACTCTGGTAACAGGTGATGAAACTGGTAGACAAATCCCAGGCTGCGATTACGTAACTGGCCACGTTCTGCCTGGTTCAGTGAGTTGATGTTTTTGCCATCAACGGTGACTGTACCTGATGTAGGTTCATCCAGGCCACCAAGCAGATGCAACAGGGTGCTTTTGCCTGACCCGGAACTTCCTATGATGGCCACCTGTTCACCTGCGGTTACCGAGAAAGTTACGCCCCTCAGCACAGTGACATCTTCCGGTCCCTGCGAAAACGTACGATGCAGATCTGTGCACTCGAGTACGGTGTTGCCATCAATTTTTTCATTCATGCTGCATCACTCATAACGCAGGGCTTCCGCCGGCATGGTTCTGGATGCACGCCAGGCAGGATAAAGAGTCGCCAGAATAGACATGATAAATGACAGCGCACCGATAACAGCGACGTCATGCCAATCCAGACGGGAAGGAAAACTGGAGATGTAATACAGGTCAGCCGGCATAAACTGAATCTGGAAAAACCCCTCAATGGCGCTGACGATAGATGATACATTTAATGCTAGGGCAATACCGCCAGCAAGCCCCAGCAAGGTACCTACAAAACCGATTATCGTCCCCTGATAGACAAAAACGGACATTATATTGCGTGGACTCATGCCCAGTGTACGCAGAATGGCAATATCCGCCTGTTTATCAGTCACCACCATCACCAGCGTGGAGACCAGGTTGAAGGCTGCCACGGCGACTATCAGCATCAGTATGACAAACATGACATTTTTCTCAATCTTCAGGGCACGGAAAAAGCTGACATGTTCCTGAGTCCAGTTTCTTATCCGATAGTCAGGTCCCAGCTGTTCAGCGAGTCCGAGAGAGAAAAGAGGGGCATCGTCTATTTCAGCCAGCTTCAGTCGCAGGCCGGATACCTCGTCACCCTGTCGGTATAGGGTTTGCGCATCTGCCATAGCAATCAACACCAGACCACTATCGTATTCGTACATCCCTGCCTCGAACACGCCAGCAATAGTAAAGCGTTTCATACGAGGAAGGATGCCGGCGGCTGTTACCGATGCCTGTGGTGCCATCAGTGTCACTTTATCCCCAACCCATACACCCAGCGAGAAGGCCAGCTCCTGTCCGAGGATGATACGGTATTCACCCGCAGCAAGGTCCTCAATTTTGCCACCTTTCATATTCTCGCCCAGACTGGAAACAGAAGCTTCTTCTACCGGTAATACCCCGCGCACCATCACACCACTGCTCTTGCCATGCGCTGTCAGCAGACCCTGAGCCAGCACATAAGGTGCACTGCCAAGCACCTCCTTATTGGTGACCACTTTGTTCTGCACAGACTGCCAGTCACTCAAATCCCCGCCATAACCCGTCACCGTGACATGGGCAGCAACAGAGAGGATCCTGCTTCTCAGCTCTTCTCCAAAACCATTCATCACCGACAGCACCGTGATCAGCGCAGTGACACCCAGAGCCGTGCCCAGCATCGAGGCAAGAGAAATAAATGAAATGAAATGATTGCGCCGTTTGGCACGCGTGTAACGTAAACCAATGAAGAGTTCCAGCGGGTGGATCATTCCGCCTCGGGCCGCATATGCGGGAACAACAGCACATCACGTATCGAGGGACTATCGGTCAACAGCATGACCAGACGATCAATACCTATGCCCTCGCCTGCTGTTGGTGGCATGCCGTGTTCCAGGGCACGGATGTAATCGGCATCATAGGACATCGCCTCTTCATCGCCTTCGTCCTTTTGTTTCAGCTGATGGCGGAAACGCTCTGCCTGGTCTTCCGGATCATTCAGTTCCGAGAATCCATTGGCGATTTCGCGTCCGCCGATAAACAGTTCAAAGCGATCGGTGACACTCGGGTCGGCATCATTGCGTCGTGAAAGCGGAGAGACTTCTACCGGGTAAGCGGTGATAAAGGTAGGATCCTTCAACTGATGCTCAACTGTTTTTTCGAATATTTCGATCAGCAGTTTACCCACCCCGTAACTGTCACGTAACGGGATCTGCAGACCTTCGGCATAGCTCCATAAGGCTGTCTTGTCATCCAGCTGCTCTGCGCTCAATCCATCGTTATATTCAAGCACAGCCTCCTTCACCGTCATACGGCTAAATGGTTTACCGAAATCATATTCATCACCCTGATAACTGACCAGCGTATTACCATTCTGAATAGTTTCAGTGATGTGCCGCAACATGTTTTCCGTCAGATCCATCAAATCGCGATAATCAGCATAGGCCTGATAGAATTCCACCATGGTAAATTCGGGGTTATGACGTGTACTTAAACCCTCGTTGCGAAAATTGCGGTTGATCTCGAATACGCGCTCAAAACCACCGACCACCAGACGCTTCAGATAGAGTTCCGGTGCGATGCGCATAAAGAGATCTATATTGAGTGCATTATGGAAGGTTTTGAATGGACGCGCTGCTGCCCCGCCCGGTACTGCCTGCATCATAGGTGTTTCTACTTCAAGGAAATCCCGCTCAGCAAGAAAATCGCGAATTAGTGAAATAATACTTGTACGCTTGCGAAAGCTGTCGCGTGAGGCCTGGCTCATAATCAGGTCAACATATCGCTGACGGTAGCGCATCTCCTGGTCAGTCAGCCCATGGTATTTTTCCGGTAGTGG
This sequence comes from Arenicellales bacterium, assembly GCA_029287915.1. Classification (GTDB taxonomy): domain Bacteria; phylum Pseudomonadota; class Gammaproteobacteria; order BMS3Bbin11; family BMS3Bbin11; genus BMS3Bbin11. The sequence continues at coordinate 20,138 of JARFQE010000028.1, read as the reverse complement.
TCTTAATGATTTAACCAGTAACTGTATACTATCAACACGGATACTCAATTCACCGGTTTTTGTTCGGAACAATACGCCCTCTACACCGATAATGTCACCGATATCCCATTTTTTGAAACCGGTATTATATAAACCCTCCGGCAGCGAATCACGCTGGACAAAAAGCTGAATTCGCCCGGACATATCCTCAACATGAGCAAAGCTCGCTTTACCCATGATGCGCCGAGACATCATGCGCCCGGCGACCTTTACGCGAACCGGTTCAGCTTCAAGTTCATCATTATCCTTGTTTTCATAGCGGGCCAGAATTTCTGCCGCCATGGTATTGCGACGAAAATCATTTGGAAACGGGTTGCCGCCATTTTCTCGCATTGCTGTGAGTTTTTCACGGCGTAATCTGATCTGTTCATTTTGGTCCTGTTCCATAAATCCTTAACCTGTCGATCTCAATTGATCTAATATTATCCAGTGCCATTCGATGACCTGATAGCATTAGAGTATGTTTTAAAGTCCGCTCTTAAGACTGGCCTCGATAAACTGGTTCAAGTCCCCATCGAGTACCGCCTGCACATTTCCTGTCTCAACTCCGGTGCGCAGATCCTTGATGCGTGATGCATCGAGCACGTATGATCGAATCTGGCTGCCCCATCCGATGTCTGACTTGGCTTCTTCCACTTGCTGCTGATCTGCCTGTTGCTTCTGTATTTCCAGTTCATACAATCTCGCTTTCAACATATCCATCGCCTGTGCTTTGTTACGGTGTTGCGAACGGTCATTCTGGCATTGTACAACGACACCGGTAGGAAGATGGGTAATGCGTACCGCTGAATCAGTCTTGTTGACATGTTGACCACCGGCGCCACTGGCACGATAGGTGTCAATACGCAGGTCAGCGGGGTTAATTTCAATATCGATACTCTCGTCAATCTGCGGCGAAACAAAGACAGAAGCAAATGAGGTATGTCGCCGGTTGCCAGAGTCAAAAGGGGATTTTCGAACCAGACGATGGACGCCGGTCTCGGTACGAAGATAACCGAAGGCATAATCGCCGGTATACTTGATAGTGGCACTCTTGATGCCTGCTACATCCCCAGCAGACACTTCCATCAATTCAGTCTTCAGCCCCTGGCGCTCACCCCAGCGCAAGTACATACGGAGCAGCATATTTGCCCAGTCCTGTGCTTCAGTACCACCAGAGCCTGCCTGTATATCCATCCAGGCGTTATTCGCATCCATCTTGCCTGAGAACATACGTCGGAATTCGAGTTCTTCGAGTTTTTTCTCGAATCTATTCAGGTCGCTCTGCACTTCCTCGAGCATAGACTCATCGTTTTCCTCTTCAATCATCGCCAGCAGTTCTGCTGATTCATCAATACCGTTTTCCAGCATTAGAATGACATCAACTACCGCTTCCAGCCTGGCACGTTCCTGACCCAGTGACTGTGCCCTGTCCGGATCATTCCAGACATCCGGGCTTTCCAGTTCACGCAGGATCTCGGTTAACTGCTCGGATTTTGTGTCGAAGTCAAAGATACCCCCTCAAGGACTGTACGCGCCCTTTCATATCCTTGAGTTGATTATGCAGAGGATTCAGGTCTTCCATATTTGGTTTCTTACAGCAGATTGAATGTATATAAAATTAGACAGCTTTTAGTACCTGGCTGAAACAGACAGGGTGCGGATTCTAGCAGTTCAGCTGCAGGATAAGAAGTATCCGCAATAAAGCAGTTTACTGCTGTTATTGTTTCTGTGTGTTGAGGTAGGTTTCAGGCACAGAGAAATTTGCCGTTTTAGCTGCTTCGCCAGGCACTGCCAGAGAAGGAGGCAAGGTCGCTTCTTTTATCAGCGATTTAATGTCTTTGTCAGGACTAATACCCAGTGACTGGAACATTAACTGAACAATATTAAAAAAGAGTTCAGATTCCAGGTCTGGTTTGCTACCAAAGGTTTTTTCGCAGCTTGAAGCAATTTTGCGAATAAAATCAACAGAGCTGGATCTGCGTACCGTCGTATCACGTCGCTGGAATTTATTTACAGCCTTGCCCGTCATGGAGCGGATGACAGGCAGTGGCTTTTTAACCATCTTGAAAGGCATCTGGTAGTCCAGCCCGATTGGCGCATGATCAATCAACCAGCCATAAACATCCGGTGACATGTTTTCCAATGCCTGTTCCAGCGCCTTAGCAGCATGGTTGATATCTTTCAGCTGCGCAAGTATAACTTCATCACTAAGCTCACTCTCACGCAGGCCTCCAAGAGCAAGGTGCCAGGCTACTTCACTTTCCAGGCTTTTAAAAAACGGCTCAAGATTTTCCTCTGTGCTATCCAGCAGCTGAGCAAACTTTTTCCGATATTCAGGCTGCAGATCAAAGTATACAATCATCCTATTTCCCCCGATTAAAACACTTCTAATTTAATAGATTATTGTTGAATATTGTTGTTGAAGTGAACCCCCATTCTTTATCATATATAGTAGGTTATTCAGCGAGATTAGCAAACAATACTGCATTCAGCTAAACCTGTCTCGTTAGTTATAAGGGCTGCCATTAGATATAGAGTCTGTAATTTATAATCAATGATTATTTTTTAAATAAGACATCCATTATTTTTTTAAGGGCATCTACCTGTTGCTGAAATTACACCTATACCTGTCTTTAGTTCTGCTGAGTTGTTTCAGTACTGTATCAGCAGATACACAATTAAACAGTAATCTGTTTGATAGTGATATTGAGGAATACAGTTACAAAGTGGTTAATGTATACCCTCACGACCCATCGGCATTTACCCAGGGCCTGCTTTATAAAGATGGCTATCTATATGAAAGTACAGGTCTCTATGGCCATTCCAGCCTGAGAAAAGTTGAACTGGAAAGCGGCAAGGTTATTCAGAAATACCTGGTTGCCGATGAAGTATTTGCTGAAGGCCTGGCGACAAATGGTAGTCAACTGGTACAGCTGACCTGGAAAGCCGGTAAAGGATTTATCTATGATGCTGACTTATTTCTTTTTGAGAGTTCATTCTATTATCCCGGTGAGGGGTGGGGACTCACCTTTCACAACAACCATTTCATTAAAAGTGACGGCACCTCATCTCTACATTTTCTTGATGCGGCAGACATGAAGGTGACAGGGAGACTGCAGGTGACCAGGTCTGGTCTACCTGTAAAATATCTCAATGAACTTGAGATGGTAAAAGGAAAAATCTTTGCCAATATCTGGCTGTCTGACTACATCCTGATCATTGCTCCGCAATCAGGCGCCGTGGTCGGCAAGATAAACCTGCATGGCCTGCTTCAAAAGTATGCACCTGACTCAAAAGCGAATGTCCTCAATGGCATTGCCTACGATGCTGAGGGAGATCGACTATTTGTGACGGGAAAACTATGGCCGAAACTGTTTGAGATAAAGCTTACACCACTCAAAGCTGACTAAAGCCAGCTGCACTTGTTCGACAAACATCATATTGCAGACTTTCCCTGGCATTAGTATTTGTTACTCGAATCTTTCTCCATATTGATGAGAGACCGCGATACTCTTGTTCATTATGTAATCCGTAATTGCCATGGCAATCGCAGAAACAAGAAAAGTCAGGTGGATAATTACCTGCCACTTGATCGTATTATTTGCCATCTGTTCGGCATTAATAAACGTTTTCAGCAGATGAATCGATGAAATACCAATCAGTGCCATCGACAGCTTTATCTTCATCGTGGTGGCGTTTACGTGCGCTAACCATTGAGGTTGATCTGGGTGTTCTTTCAGGTTCAGCCTGGAGACGAAAGTTTCATAACCTCCAATGATCACCATGATAAGCAGATTCGCTATCATGACGACATCAATCAGCCCCAGTACAAGCAGCATAATCTCACTTTCGCTAAAAGCATTTGCTTCGGCAATAAGATGCAACAGCTCCTTAACAAAAAGGAATACGTACACTCCCTGGGCAGCAATTAATCCCAGGTATAACGGAGCCTGCAGCCAGCGACTCATAAATATCAGTTGAGCCATCACGGCCATTGATATATTTCGATCGGATTTATTTACTGTATTCATATTTGTCTCAGGTCAGTTAAACATAATATCTACGGCCGATTTAATTAATGAAAATCGATATAGATCACTTGCTGTTGCGCTGCCAGGGTAGTGAATTATTAAGGTGATTTTGCGGTAGTTTTTTACCATGGTCAATGATGGCATAACCACCAGGGCCAAAGATATCCGGAATAGAATCATCCATTTTTTACCCGACTGATGCAAAAACTATGGATACTGAATAACCAGTCGCTAGTGGTGCCTTATGAGAGCGTCGGTTTCAGGTCCAGATATCTGAAAAGCAGGTGCAGTAGCAAATCATTACAGTGTAATAAATGCTCGTATTACTTTTTCCCGTTTACTGTAGATTGAATATATAGAGTATTTCACTCAGTGATTTACATTTTGAAGACAAGTGTGCGGATAAATTACAGACAGTGTCGTCGCTAGCAGATGCCTGTACCGCACACTTGCGGATTCTCGCAGCAACTCAAACAGCTTCGTTGAGTTGAGTTTTCTTAAATATCTGCAGTCGTTCTAATTCAGTGATGATATGGTCAACACATTCATCAATACTCTGCTTGTCAGTGTCAACCGTGATATCTGCTTGTTCAGGCTCTTCGTAAGGAGATGAAATTCCGGTAAATTCCTTAATTTCGCCTCGCCGTGCAAGTTTATACATTCCCTTAACATCCCGTTCCTCACAGGTATCTAGTGAACAGCGGCAGTACACTTCGACGAAGTCCCCTTCTTCGACAAGGTTACGCACCCGTCTGCGGTCATGACGGAAGGGAGAGATAAAAGCAGTGATGGCAATGACACCGGCATCGACAAATAGCTTCGACATCTCACCAATTCGGCGTATGTTTTCTTCACGGCCATCCGCAGAAAAACTGAGATCACCACAGAGTCCGTGTCTTACATTATCACCGTCGAGTACAATAGTAGCGCAACCGGTATCATACAGTCTTTGTTCGAGGGCGTTGGCCAGAGTTGACTTGCCTGCCCCGGACAGGCCTGTAAACCAGACAATACAGCTTTTATGACCATGCAGTTTATTTCTGTCCTGACGCGTAATAGCAGTCTGATGCCATACGACATTATCACTTTTCATTATTATTCCCCCGGAATTCTGAAAATTTAAAGTTATTTAAAAAGATATTCTTTTAAAATGCAATGCATGTAACCATACAGTATAGTTTGTGCTGCTGGCTTTACAAATACTATATGCAGAGGTTGCATCACATCTATAGCCTATATCTGCGGAGTGTTCAACACTCACTATTCATATTGCCCGCGAAATTTCTCTATAAATTGTGGCAGGGCACCTTTTTCCAGATGATTTATGCCGGCCGCTGCTTTTCTCCCGCCACCCTCTGGGAACTGCCTGCATAGTTCATCGGCACCTGTTTTGTTCTGCAGCGGGGCGCGCACACTCACCTGATAGCCACCTCGTTTATTATGAGTCAATACAGCATGTGCCCGGGAAGGTGTCTGGTTTGCAAGCTCATTACTGTAAACGCCCGTCACTCGACGCGCCCATATTTCATCATCTAATATATAGACAGCAATATTTTCAGTCTCGAATTCGGGTTTTGTTGACCTTGCTCTATCGATATCCTCGAGAAAACCATTTTCCAGTAACTCGTAGGCGGATGACTTATCTGCGATAAAATCAAAAGGGCTGGAATAGGCAAGCAGTGACCTGAACAGCTCATCGGGCCTGAAGTGCAAATCATCAATGGACTGGCCATAGCCATTATAATTAATATATGTCCCTAGCTTATGCAGTTCATCCATTTGCCCATCGTCAAGTTTCAGCTTTGATGCTGTATCTCTTGCACTCTGGAAAAGATTATCACCAAAGGCCCCGGTAACGGCCCATGCTCTAAATTTTCCGTTGAGATAATCATCTATGATCAAACTGGTACAGGTATTTGCATCGGTGTTGATTAATGCCGTCAGCTTGGGATGCTGAGGAATCTCTCCTGCAAAATGGTGGTCTGCATAGAAAACTTCTGCCCCGGCATCGAGCAGGCGATGCAGCCCTTGCCGGTTCTTGTCCAGTGATATATCCAGTGCTGTAACCCTGTCACCCGCATCGGCCTGAACCTTGTCTAGCAGGTTGATATCTCTCTTGATACCGGTAACAAGCCTGCTTGATCTTGGGGAATCTAATTGCAGCTGGAGTAACGCACATATTCCATCTGCATCACCATTAAATACATCAATATAAGACATGAAAAACTTCCCAGGATTGTTTGATAATCCAATATTATTTAAAGATTGCTACACAGCCCAGGCTGAATGAAAAACGAAATAATCGACTAACAATCTGCAGCATTTAATCGTATAGATGGCAGTTTGATATCTGCACAGAAAAAGCAGTTATTGTTTTACGCCGCATTGTGACCACGCCAATAATAAAGCCACCCGGATGGGCAGCTTTTTAAACTCTGTATACAGGCTTCATGGCCAGCTGGTTGTCTGCCCCCTGGGGGGCATCTGACTCAGGATATCTTGACTGAGTGACGACGGGCCTTTTTAAGTTTGGGCACAACAACTTCCAGCACACCATCTTTGAATGTAGACTTGGTCTTGCTGCCGTCTACTTCACTCGGTAGAGACATTGTGCGAGAGAAAGAACCTTTCATGGTCTCTGAGCGATAGTAATCTCCTTCCTTCTCTTCCTTTTCATCACTGGTACTGCCCTTGATAGTTATGGTGTTATCCGTCAATGAGACATCGACATCATCTTTTTTGACACCGGGAAGATCCATACGTACCAGGACATCAACATCTCGATCGACAATATCCATCTTCGGTACTTTCAGCTCAAGCTGACCCATTTTTGCCCAGTCAGGAAGTTCCCAACTCAAGGGGCTCATCCAGTCTGCTGAAAAGAGATCCTCGAAGCGGCTTTCCATTTCATGCATCCTTTTCTCAAGCTCCTGAAATGGTGCGAATGGTTCCACTTTGGCGGGTACATTCTTTTTTTTCTTTACCACTTTCTTGTTCATGACAGTCTCCTTCATGTGTAGACAACATTTAAAGAAATATTATCCTACTATTATTCCAGCATGACAATGATGAAATATGTAGATGCAATACAATAAGTTTGCCTTATTGCCCAGCTATTGCTGCTTGCTGCAGTCTTTCCACAGCCATTTTCCGCATACGGAATTTCTGCAATTTGCCAGTTACCGTCATAGGAAACTCGTCGACGAACCAGATGTATTTTGGAATCTTGTAATGGGCCAGTTTGTCCTTGCAGTAATCGCGGATCTCGTTTTCGTTCGTCTGCTCTCCGGCACGAGCCTGTATCCAGGCCATCACCTCTTCACCGTAATGCTCATCAGGAATACCAAATACAGCCACTTCGGCAACCTTCGGATGAGTAAAAATTAAATCTTCTATCTCGCGCGGATAGATATTTTCACCACCCCTGATAATCATTTCCTTTAGTCGACCTGTTATTTTTACATAGCCCTCCGCATCCATACTGCCCAGGTCCCCCGAAAACAGCCACCCGTGATCATCGATGGCCTTGTGCGTCGCTTCAGGATCACCATAATAACCCGGCATGATGTGGTAACCACGAAAACAGATCTCTCCAATTTCACCGTGCGGCACTGTAGCCCCGCTCTCGACATCTATCACCTTGACTTCCTGATGGGGCAGGTTTCTACCAACCGTCTCGGTGCGCCGCTCCAGACTATCGTCGCGATCTGTCAGATGGGTCAGTGGTGAGGCCTCCGTTTCGCCATAGCCGATCAGTATCTCCCTGCAGTGCATATCTTCCATTACCTGCTTCATCAGTGACGGTGGACAGCTTGCACCGGCCATAATTCCGGTACGCAGGGAGGAAAGATCGAAGTCGCTGAATCGTGGATGCTCAAGCTCGGAAATGAACATGGTGGGTACGCCGTGGATCGCCGTACAACGCTCACGTTCTATCGCCCGCAATGTCGGCAGTGGGTCAAAGTGTTCACTGGGTAACACGATACAGGCGCCGACAGATATAGATAACAGGTTTGCCAGTACCATGCCAAAACAATGATAGAAGGGCACTGGTACGCAGAGCCGATCCTGCTCGGTAAAGTGCATCGCAAGCGCCGAGAACCAGGCGTTATTGAGAATATTGTGGTGAGTCAGTAACACCGCCTTGGGAAAGCCAGTGGTGCCGGAGGTATACTGAATATTGATTGCATCGTCCCGATCAAGAGACATTGTCAGTGCTTCAATTTCCTGCTGCTCTACGTCCTGCGCTGCATCTAACACCTCCTGCCAGGTCGTGAATCCGGGATATGGCTGCTCTGTTGCAGCGGGCTGTTTCGGGTCATAGATCACGACTCGACGCAGGAAAGGAAATTCTGCATTGCTGAGCTGACTCGATTCGGCTGTTTTCAATTCGGGCAGCAACTCCACCAGCATCGCCGTATAGTCACTGGAACGGAATGAAGGAATAGTAAAAATTCCCTGCACCTCGGAACGCTGCAGGGCATAAGCCAGCTCTCGTGGTCGGTAGGCCGGATTGATATTGACGAGTATTGCACCAATACGTGCCGTTGCCATCTGTAACAGCAGCCACTCGATGTTGTTAGTCGACCAGATCCCGATACGATCACCCTTGCCAAAGCCGGTAGCCAGTAGTCCGCGTGCAAGCACATCAACACGCGAGGCCAGTTCCCGATAGTTCAGGCGGCGTCTCTGCTGAATTGAAACAACTGCTTGATTGTCGGGATACCGCTCGGTGATGTCGCGAAAGAACTCGGGGATGGTCTGTCCCAGAAGAGGTGTTTCTGCACCTCGATGGAAGTAGCTATGGCTAATTTTACTATGGCTCATTAGTTTTGCGTAATGTGTTCGTGATGGGCGACAGTAACGCTTGCTCGTGGAAACTACTTTTCCGCAACCTCTACTTTCTCCCAGTAGGCATCCACCCTGGCCTGGATCTCAGCCAGCAGCACTTCATTGCGTTCTGGTTCGAAAAGGTGGGCAAAGCGCCCCTGCAGCTTCAGGTACTCTTCTACGGGCGCCCTTTGCCGTGGGATTTTGGTATGTACAACCTCGCCATCTGCATATTCCTTCAGTGGCCAGACCCCGGTCTTTACTGCCAGTCGCCCAATGTTCACCGTTTCCCTGGGATCATAGTCCCAGCCGGTCGGGCATGGGGAAAGAGCGATAATCATGCGTGGTCCCTCCATGCTGCGGGCCTTCTCGATCTTTTTTGCCAGGTCCAGCGGATCGGCACCAATCACCGTCGCTACATAGGCGGGTTTGTGTGCCACCCAGATATCAAAAAGATTTTTCTTATAGCCGGCAAATCCGCTTACTCCGTGGCTGGTCGAGGTACGCGCTGCATGGGGTGTCGCAGCGGAGTACTGCTGACCGGTATTGCCATAACCTTCGTTGTCATAGCAGATATAGATGTAGTCAAGCATGCGCTCCATGCTACCGGAAGTAGCAGACAGCCCCATGCCATAAGCCGCTCCATCACCGGTAAGCACTACGACCTCGAGATCTTCTTCCTGTGTAATGCGCTTTTGTTGCAGCAGGATATCCAGTGCGTCACGTATGCCCTGTGCACCGGCTGGTGCCGAAGCCATGGCGGTGTAGAGCCATGACCCCCGAAATGGCGTAAACGGGTATACTGATAACAGGGTCATACACCCTGCCGCGTTGACGAACACGGTCTTGCTGCCAAGAATATCGTAAATCACATGCAGCGCCTCGAGGGCTCCACAACCCGCACACATCGGAGTTCCGGTACCCAGCAAGTGGGTGGAAGGCAGATCCTTGATTCCGCGAATGGTGTCACTGCTGTCAGTCATCTATTGCTCCAAGTTGCTGGCGCTCGACCTGCGCTATGGCCTGCAATTTACGTACCTCTCGCAATTCGGTCTGTGTATATAGCAACCTCGGGGCTGGTGTCTGTCCAGTCTCGACAGCCTGACGAATAGACTGTGCCATCTCAAAGAATTCTTCGGTACTGATGTCCCGTCCGCCCAGTCCACCGATGAAGCTCGCCAATACCGTTGGTGCATCATTGCGTCCGTACAGTACCGATGCCAGCTCACTGTGCAGTATGCCTCCCATGCCCATGGAGATATTCTGATCGATGACAGCCACTGCTTTCCTTTTGGCCAGCAGTTTTTGCAGATGCACTACCGGCAATGGCCGCAGCAGACGTGGCCTCAGCAGGCCTATCGCCCAGCCATCTTCACGCAGGCGATCCACCGCCTCCCTGGCCTTGCTTGCAAACGACCCCATCATGACAAACAGGTAGTCTGCATCGTCAGCCCGGTAGGCTTCCACCGCGTCATGTTTTCGGCCAAAGCGCCGACTGAATTCCTCGGCAATCTCATCATAGACCGCGGCACCGTTGATCGCCGCAAGATGGGTCTCGTAACGGAAATAGGAATACGGCCCACCACCGAGTACAGCCACCGCCTGGCTTTCCGGTGCACTGGCACGAAAACGAATGTTTTCGGCATCGAACGAACCAACAAACTGCCTGGCCGCATCGGCATCAGGTATCTCCACAGGCTCACGGGTAAAGGAGAGATAGAAGCCATCCAGATTGACTATCACCGGCAGCCGGATACGCTCGTCCTCGGCCAGACGGTAGGCCATCAGTGTACTGTCCAGTACTTCCTGGCAGCTGGCACAGTGAATTTGCAGAAAGCCGCTGTCGCGGGCAGCAAGGATGTCATTGTGATCCGGCTCCAGTGTGATTGGTGCCGACAAACCGCGTGATACATTTGCCAGAACAAAAGGTGCACGCCATCCGGATACTGTATAGAGCATTTCCATCGCGTACAGCAGTCCCTGACTGGATGTTGCACTAAACACCCGGACGCCGGTGGCTGCTGCACTGCCGGCCGCTGTCACCATTGAATGCTCCGATTCCATGGTCACCAGGCGACCGGTTATTTCTCCTGTATCGATCCAGTCAGCAAGGGTTTCAATAATCTCGGTTTGCGGCGTGATCGGAAAGGCGGGGATATAGTCAACAGCAGCCAGTCGTGCTGCCCACGCTGCCGCACCATTGCCGGTAAGCAGGGTCCGCTTCATGTTATTTCTCCGATCTCCAGCCGCATCGCATCTTCGTCAGCCTTTGCCTGTTTTTCCGGGATTGCTTCGATGGCATGTGAGGGACACTGGGCGACACATACCATGCAGCCCTTGCAGTGGTCGTAGTCGATGACCGGTTTGGCATCAACGACGTTGATGGCGCCGTCCGGACAATAGCTGCTGCAGATCCACCAGCAGCCCTTGCAGTGGTCAAAATCAATAACTGGCCGCTGGGTACGCCACAAACCTGTCTTTACCAGCACACTGGTGGCTGCTGCATGGATAGTTGGAGCGGAAATCCGGGCGTCATCAAAAGGAAGATCGATCCAGTCAGGGGCCTCGTAGTCAACAGCAGACACCAGACTGCCCTCCTTTACCAGCCCGGCATGACTCGCCATGGCTCGATAGGCAGCCACCGCATTGTGCAGGTTTTTGTTAACAATGTCTGCGCCCAGATCGGACAGCTCATCGTTGATCGCCTGTTCCAGGGCTGCCTCAGAAATGACCCCGATCAGGCGCGCTGCAGCACCGGCACATGCAGCACCCACATATGGTAATTCTGCTCTCTCGGTGACATCTGCAGCCACCGGCAACGTCAGTATGCTACCGCTATGATTGAGTCGCTGCTTCCATACTTGTTCCTTCTCGGCACTGTTGATCAACATAAGGCTGTGATCGGTAATCCCAGCCAGTACCCCAGCAGCAGGTATCGGCACGAGGCTATCATCGGCCACAATGACCAGGTCAGGATGCCGAATGATACCACGCTCATTGATAGGGGCCCTGTCAGCACGAACATAGGCGAAAATGGGGGCTCCGCGTCGTTCAGCACCATAGCGCGGTGCATCCTGCACTTCGTAGCCCTCGAGAAAGAAAGCTGTGCCCAGAATACGACTGGCGGTCTTCATACCCTGACCGCCTCGACCATGGAACCGAATGCGATACATTATTACTGTCCTGTTGGCCTCCTTATATCCACTCTTCTGCTGTAGAGAATAACGAGTAGCGTCTGAAACTCATGGCCCGTTTTATACGTTCCATCGCCATCTCCATCGAAGCCTCTCGTGGCAGTATCTGATCGCGCCTGGATGCTTCCAGTACCAGCTTGGTATTACGCCGTAATTTCTCTTCGATAGCCTGCATTGCAGCAGTCTGGCTCGAACCATGATACTCCATCGCGGCACAGATTACGCCACCTGCATTGGCGATGAAATCGGGTATGCACAGCACACCCTGATCATGAAGATATTTTTCAGCACCATGTGTGATCGGAATATTGGCACCTTCTACCACCAGCCGGGTATTGAGACGATGGACATTTTCCTCATTGATGACATCAGGGCGAGCAGCCGGGATCCAGATATCACACTCCACATCGATAACGGCATCACGATCAAGTGTCTCTGCATCTTCGTAATCAATCACACTATTACCGACATTCTTCAGCTCCAACAGGCGGCTGACATCCAGCCCTGCCGGATTGTGAACGGCGCCTGCTGAATCAGCCACTGCAATCAGTGTTGCCCCTTTTTCTGTCAGAAACTGGCTAACATTCTTGCCCACAGCGCCGAATCCCTGGACCACAAGCCGTGCATCGTGCAGGTCGAAGTCACAGTACTCGAGTGCTACATCGACAACATTACTCAAGCCCCAGCCTGTGGCACCAATCTCATCCAGTGGAATCCCACCAATTTCCCGCGGCAGCCCCACCACGCGACCAACCTCATCCCGTATCCAGGCCATGCACTCCTCATCGGTACCCATGTCCGGGGCAAAAATATAGCTGTCTTCATTACGTAATGCCTGTGCCAGCCCTCTGAGCAGAACTTCCTTTTCTGACATTGGCATTTTTGGATCACCGTAAATAACGATTTTACCGCCGCCATGAGGCAGGCCGGCGGCTGCATTTTTGAAGGTCATTGCACGGGCCAGGCGCAGGCATTCCTCGGTAGACACATCGGTTGCCATCCGCATACCACCAATGGATGGGCCCTTGGCCACATTATCCACCACCAGGATTGCTTTCAGGCCTATGGATGGTTCATGAACATGGATTACCTTCAGCGGGCCGAGTTTATCGGCAAAAGTAAAAACGTCTTGCATCGTATCTCCCTGTCCTGCTATTGCTACCTGCTCAGGTAGTATAAATTAATATGTTGCTGCTTCAATCGTACAGGCAATGTAGGCTTGCCTGGCCAGATACCGGTTGAACTGCACCCGGGATAAATTTACCTCCTTTACTTCCACCAGCGCTTCTTTGATTTTGTCGATGTTCCAAGTGAGCGAAGCTGCTCATAAAGTGAACGCTCTTCAGCTGAGATAGCTTCGGGTATATGCACCTGGATTCGCAGATTCAGATCTCCATATCCCTTACCATCGAATTTCCGCAAGCCTTTGCCACGTAAACGCAGCACCTCATCCTGCTGAGTCCCGGGTGGAATCTTGACGTCAACATTACCTTTTAATGTTGGAACTTTTAGCCTGGTGCCCAGAACTGCATCAACCGTTTCTATTGTCTCCTTGCGCCAGAGATCAGCACCGACTCTTTCAAAGCGCGAGTCAGGAATACTTCTTACCAACACGTACAGGTCGCCGGCCGGGGCTCCAGCTTCATTGGCTGGCATGCCATGCCCTTTGACGCGTAATGGAGTTCCTTCCTCGATGCCTGCTGGTATATGAACCTTCAGTGATTCATGTTTTTCCAGCTGACCGCGACCATGGCATTTTTTGCATGGATGATCAATAAAGGTACCCTGCCCATTACATGCTGGGCACACAGTAATCTGCTGGAAGCGTACGCTGCTGCCTTCTTTTTGTTCATCACTTGTAATGACCTTGCGCCCGCTGCCACCACAGGTTTCACATTTCCTGGCCGTTGTACCAGGCTCCAGACCGGAGCCTGAGCAGGTAGGACAGCTAATTGGGTGTGTGTAGCGGACAACTTCATCACCACCGTTATTGATGAGCTCAAGCGGGACATCCAGAATGACTTCAATATCCTGTCCTCGCCTCGGTCCTGCACGACCATGCCGAAACAGGCGATCGAAAATGCCTCCTCCACCGAGATCAAAACCAAAGCCCATGTCACCAAAAATATCGCCAAAATCGATGCCGCCGAACAGATCTTCAGCAGTGAAATCGGCCACACCAGCGAAACCGCCGGCATCGTACTTTGCCCGTTTCTCAGGATCCGAAAGTACGCCATAGGCCTCTGCAATTTCCTTGAATTTTTCTTCTGCATCCGGAGCCTTGTTGCGGTCCGGATGATATTTCATGGCGAGTTCACGAAAGGCGTCTTTGATTGCCTTCTGGTCTGCATCTTTGGCAACGCCGAGAACATCGTAATAATCGCGCTGCTTGCTGTCCATGCCTGGTATCAGGGGTTAGTCGGTTTCTTCGTAGTCAGCATCCACCACGCGCCCACGAGAACCTGAGCCCGATGGACGTGCTTCACCGGATGGTGGAATATCATCGGTTCTGACCGTTTTATAGGGGCCTTTATCCCCTTCTACCTGGGAATATATTGCTGCACCTGCTTCTTTTAATACCTTGGCCAGTGCTTCAGCATTTGTCGATGCGGCATCGACATCATGCGCGCTTATTGCCTCGCGAGTATCCCGTATTCCCTGTTCAATCCTCTGTCGCATATCATCAGTCAGCTTGTCGCTATAATCAGCAAGCATTCTTTCACCCTGGTAACAGGTTGAATCCGCCTCGTTGAGTTTATCTGCCTGCTCGCGCCGTTTTTTGTCCTCTTCTGCAAATTGCTCTGCTTCCTTGACCATGCGTTCTTTTTCATCTTCTGCCAGGCGTGTGGAGCCAGAAATGGATACAGACTGTGACCTACTGGAGGCCTGGTCCCTGGCGGTAACATTGAGAATGCCGTTGGCGTCTATATCAAACGTCACATCTATCTTGGGAATGCCGCGCGGTGCAGGGGGAATACCATCAAGGTTGAACTCTCCCAGGCTGGTATTATCTGCAGCCATCGGGCGTTCGCCCTGATAAACATGGATAGTAACGGATGATTGCATATCAGCCGCAGTAGTAAAGGTTTCAGTATGTTTGACTGGTATCGGCGTATTACGGGATATCAATGATGTCGCCACTCCACCGAGGGTTTCCACGCCCAGCGTCAGCGGCGTTACATCAACCAGCACGATGTCTCCTACTTCACCACTCAATACACCCGCCTGAATTGCTGCACCGCTTGCCACACACTCCATCGGATCGACACCCATCTCCGCCTTGCGACCGAAAAAATCTTCAAAAAAAGCACGTACCGTTGGCATACGCGTAGGACCACCAACAAATACGATACGATCAATCTCTTCGAGCTTATAACCTGCATCATCGAGTGCCTGCTGCACAGGCCCACGACAGCGCTCGATGACTTCGCGGACCTGGCGTTCCAGCTCAGTCCTGGTCAGATCAAGTTCCAGATGCTTGGGTTCTCCACCGACAGCTGTTATGTAGGGCAGGCTTATATGTGCTGTGGTCGCGGTAGATAATTCGATCTTTGCTACTTCCGCTGCTTCTCGCAGACGGGCTGTCGCCTTTTCATCCCCGCTGAGATCGATGCCAGCTTCTGCCTTGAAGCGCTCTGCCAGGAAATCAAGCAGCTTTTCATCCATATCAGTGCCGCCAAGCCGGGTATCACCACTGGTGGCCTTGACTTCAAAAACGCCCTTGCCAAACTCCATGATGGTAACGTCAAGTGTTCCACCACCGAAATCTATAACAACGATACGTAATTCTTCACCGACCCGATCCAGTCCATAAGCAAGTGAAGCTGCGGTAGGTTCATTGACCAGACGCGCCACCTCTATACCGGCTATTCGACAGGCATCTTTTGTTGCACTTCGCTGGTTGTCATCAAAATAGGCAGGAACTGTCACGACTGCCTTTTCAATGGGTTCACCAAGAAATGACTCTGCATCACGTTTGATTTTCTGTAACAGCAATGACGAGAGTTCTTCAGGAGTGAATTCACGGTCGCGCAGACGGATCTTTTCCCTGTTACCCATCTTGCGTTTGAATCCGGAGATAGTGCCTTCCGGATTAGCAGAGGCCTGGCGCCTCGCCGGCTCGCCAATCAATGTCTGACCATCGGCTGTTATGGCAATATAACTTGGAAAGGCCTTGCCCCCGAGGCTAATACCTTCTGCACTGGGTATTAATACCGGCCGTCCACCACGAAGAACTGAAGCTGCTGAGTTTGATGTTCCAAGGTCGATTCCTATAGTGGCCATAAGGCTCCTCATTTATTGTAATGAATTCTTATATGTTCATTCTGCCAGACAGATGCGCGGCTTGAAAGTTTAATATTGTCATACAATTTTCTAAATTTATTTCAGCATGGTTAAGTCTTATATCCCGGCGAGTTGATTGACAGGATTAATATCGAGCGTAGAGGATATAGCCACAGGCGAGTAGCACTGTGTTAAACTTTTAAAAGTGCCATTTCAGTATAATAAATTGAGTGACATCTTGAGTGACATCATACAGCTTCAAACAGGACACAAAGCCTGATAATTATAACGACAACACTCGCTGCAGTAAGGACAAACCATGGCGATCAATAACCTGAAAACATCCGAACTATATAACCGCTGCGACATAGGCGAGTTCGATTTCAAGAGCACGGCAGATCTTGAATCATTACCTGAAGTAATTGGCCAGGAAAGAGCAGTTGAGGCAGTACGTTTTGGTGTGGGTATTCAACGCGACGGTTACAATCTGTATGCATTGGGCCCCAGGGGCATTGGCAAGTATTCTCTCGTTCGCCGTTATGTCGAGGAAAAAGCCGAATCAAAAAACCCTCCATCCGACTGGTGTTATATCAACAACTTCAAACAGCCACACAAGCCTAATGCACTTGAACTGCCCTCTGGCATGGGCCATCAGCTGAGCATCGACATGGAACAGCTGATCGAGGATCTCCACGTGGCAATTCCAGCCGTGTTTGAAAGTGAGGAATATCGTACCCGCTCGCAGGTTATCGAACAGGAGCTGACCGAACATAAAGAAATGGCCATTGCCGAAATTCAGAAGGCAGCTGAGGCAAAAAACATCAGCCTGATTCACACTCCGACTGGCATTACCCTGGCACCAATCCGTAATGACAAGGTCATCAGCATTGAAGAATTCAAAAACCTCCCAGAGAAGGAGCGTAAACAGATCGAAGAAGATACGGAGCTTCTGCAGGAACGTCTGCTCAAGGCACTGCACCAGGCACCTCAGATGGAAAAAGAAGCGCGCGAAAAGATCTCAGTACTGAATCGTGAGATGGCAGCTTATGCCGTTGGCAATCTTGTTGATACCCTAAGGAAAAAATATCACGATCAAACAGCAGTGATCGAGCATCTCAATGATGTTGAAAAGGATGTAGTCGAACATTTTCGTGACTTTCTCAGGCCACTAGGGGAAAAGCCATCTTTTCTGGAAGCGCAGCTCACCGGTGCCGAACAAACATCAGACACACGCTACCGTGTCAACGCCATGGTCGTACGTGATACAGATGGCGGTGCTCCTGTCGTCTACGAAGACAATCCGTCCTATCTCAACCTGATCGGGCGTGTTGAGCATCGTGCTCACCTCGGTACACTGGAAACAGATTTCACGATGATACGCAGCGGCGCCCTGCATCAGGCAAATGGTGGTTATCTTATCCTTGATGCACTGAAGGTGCTTATACAGCCCTTTGCCTGGGAAGGACTGAAAAGGGCACTGCAGTCACGCGAGATTCGCATGGAATCACTGGGGCAGATGACCAGTCTAGTGAGTACGGTATCACTCGAACCACAACCTATTCCGCTACAGGTCAAACTTATTCTGCTAGGAGATCGCAGGATCTATTATCTCTTATCCTATCTTGACCCAGAGTTCAGCGAACTGTTCAAGGTTGCAGTGGATTTTGATGAGCGCATGGACAGAAATCTTGACAGCCAGAAACTGTATGCCCGCCTGATTGGAACCATGGTGCATGATGAGAAATTGCTGGAGTTCGATAGTGCTGCGGTTGCGCGTGTCATTGAGCACAGTGCCAGGATGGTCAGCGATGCTGAAAAACTATCCACGCACATGCGTGGCCTGATGGATCTGCTACGGGAAGCAGACCACTGGGCAAGAGAAAACAGTCATGAAATCGTCGACAGAGTGGATGTACAGCAGGCTATCGATGCTGCAGATCACCGTGCTGACCGAATACGTGACCGTGTACAGGAGGAAATCGAGCGCGGTACCCTGTTGATCGATACCTTAGACACCAAGGTGGGTCAGGTAAACGGATTATCCGTTCTCAGACTGGGTAATTTCTCCTTTGGTCAACCTTCACGAATAACAGCCCGTGTCCGCATCGGCGGTAGTAAGGTGATCGATATCGAACGCGAAGTCGAGCTCGGAGGCCCCATTCATTCCAAGGGTGTGATGATTCTTTCAGGATACCTCGGCTCACACTATATGCTTGATCGTCCTCTGTCACTGACTGCCAGCCTGGTATTCGAGCAGACCTATAGCGAAGTGGAAGGTGACAGTGCCTCATCGGCTGAACTCTATGCATTGATCTCCGCGATATCGGGTGTCCCCGTTAAGCAGTCGCTGGCCGTTACCGGATCCGTCAATCAACATGGCGAAATACAGCCAATTGGTGGCGTTAACGAAAAAATCGAAGGTTTCTTTGATGTCTGCAGCAAGCGAGGGCTTGATGGCACACAGGGGGTAATCATCCCGGCATCCAACACCAAACACCTGATGCTTCGAGATGATGTCTGCCAGGCTGTCGAGCAAGGTAAATTTGCAGTTTATTCGATCGAAACAATAGACGATGGCATCGAGCTGCTGACCGGCATGGCTGCTGGTCAAAGAGATGAGAGCGGCAAGTTTCCTGAAGACTCCATCAATGCACGCGTGGAAGCAAAACTCAGGGACTTCTCATCGAAGATGCATGCCTATGTCACCCGTTCTGAGTCGTCCGGAGAAAAGGAATGAGCGAGCTTACTGCAGAAACCATTATCCGGCGGGTGGCCGTTGCATTAGATGCCTCCGCGCAAAACAGTCAGGCGTTGCAGGCAGCGGCTGAACTCGCAGCCAGCCTGCAGGCTGAACTGGAAGGTATATTTATTGAAGACATTAATCTTATCCGTCTTACCGAACTTCCGTTCATACGTGAAATCCGGCCAGCCTCCATGACCGAGGAACCCTTCAATATCCAGCGTATGGAACAGGAACTGAGGTCTCTGGCACGGCAACAGCAGCAAAAGCTGGAGCTGGTGGCGCGCGAGAAAGGTATCAGCTGTTCATTCAGCATTAGACGTGGGCACATCAGAGCGGAGATGATGGAAGTCGTCACCGAGGTCGATGTGCTGACACTCTGCGGTCCGGGTCGGGTATCGGAAATATTCAGCAGACAACCTGCCGCTTTTACTTTGCGTGCTGATACTACAGCCAGGCAGCAGGCAAGGTCTGCCGTATCTGTGGTCTTTGGGAATGCACGGAATGAAAAAAGAGCCCTGATGGCTGCAGCCAGCCTGGCCAAACGACTGGACACAAATATCAACGTACTGATTACAGCAGGTTCTGATGCAGAAACGGACGAGCTGCAGCGTGAGGCCGAGACAATTCTTGAATCGCAGACGCAGCCGGTAAATTACAGTCGTTTGATCGGGAATCAGCTATCTGACCTGGTACTCGCCACGATATCATCAAATAGCCAGGTTCTGCTGGTTAACAGCAATAATACCTTAATAACGGGCGAACAGCTGTGGCATTGCCTTGAGCAGGTGTCATGCCCGGTTCTGATCGTGCGCGAACAGATCGCAGGCAACTAGCCTTAAGTATCTTTCATCTTACGGAGGTGAATGATATAGCCTGTTGCGCCGTTTACCCCCCTCGCAAACTTTAACCCTTGACACAAATGAGCGGCTCGAGTTTTGCTACCAGACGAGCCAGGCCGGCACGATCAGCCACCTCGACAACTGAGCTGACATTCTTGTAGGCCCCCGGTGCTTCTTCAGCCAGTCCACGCATCGA
>JARFQE010000010.1 GCA_029287915.1 Arenicellales bacterium | reverse complement strand
AAGCAATTTTTCGTTTACTTGGAATCACTGTTTATCCTCCGAAATATATATTTATGCTATTTATTATTCTGTTTAACCGAATCAGGGCTTGATCAGGACGTAGTCCTGCTCAACCAGTTCAATGATGCGTGCTGCGCCGCCTGGAACAACGCTGGCCTGGCTGTTCATTTTTGGTTCGTGTCCCAGCAGCGAGGTCATCTTTTTGATGGTGTTGCCGCAGGCTGCAAAACGTACGCCATTATCAGACAAACCGCTGATACGGCCCTTGTTGCCATTGTCATCGAACATCAGTCTCAGGCCGGGGCCGAAGGCAACGATCTCGACGTCAACCTTGTCGGGACCGCCGTAAGCCTTCATCAGGTTGCTGGCAACATTGAGCACCAGTGTCTGTTTGGTCGGATCAGCATCGCTGATTTGAAGTACAACTTTGTGCTCGGCGAAAGGTTTGTCTTCCGGTGCCGCATTTGCCAGAAAGACAATGCTGGTCAGCATGACAAGTAAGAGTGATTGCAAAAGCTTTATCATTGATGCCTCCATCTGCTAGGTATGTTGGTGATGTAAATATCACCAGGTGTTTTTTTTATTTATCTTCTTGCTTCAGACGTGTGACATCAGAACTTATTCACTTTTAATATTTTTAGATTCAGTATTGGTGCTAGTCCGGCTTTCGTATTTCTTGATAAACGCTTCAAGTATATTTCTGGTTATACCACCAACCTGCATGCCAACAAGCTTGCCCTCCGGTGTGTATAAATACGTGGTGGGCAAGCCCTCGAGTCTGCCGGCCCCTATTTTTTCCGAAATGCCTGCATCACTGAGCAATACCGGGAATTCAACGAGATATTCATCGATGAAGTCAGCAACCTGGTCTTTGATGGCATAGCCGTAACTCGGGAAATCGATGGCAACACCAACCACGATTGCATTGGAGTCTTTATGGTCATCGTGGAAATGAATCAGCTCGGGCATTTCCTCCATGCATGGCGGACAGCGGGTACCCCAGATATTGAGAGCCGTCCATTTGCCTTTTCCGATGTATTCGTTGAGATTATGTCTGTTGCCATCCATGCCCTCGAGCAGCACGTCGGGTGAAGCAATTATCGACTGCGCGTACATGATAAGCAGGACGCCTGTTGATATTAGCGAGATGCGGCGGGTAATTATCAATAAAAACAGTGGCATATAAATTATCCTGATGGCTGTGGAATTTTGTTACTCTAATGCAGACGTTAGCCGTTCCCGGTTTATTCAGAATTGTTTCAGGGTATTTTGCAAGGGAATAAATACAGGGCTTGCGCGTCTATAAATGAGGACGATGGAGAATGCATGAAAACAATAAAGAATTTGTTTGCAGCAACGCGGCTCAAGCAGGAATTTGCAGATAGAAGAAACAAGCTTTACAGGGTTGCCTACTCATGGTGCCATAATACTGCGCTGGCCGATGACCTGGTGCAGGAAACCATGCTCAAGGCCATGAAGAAAGCAGATAGCCTGCGTGACCAGGCAACTCTGGACACATGGCTATATAGAATCCTGCTGAATAACTGGCACGATTATCTGCGTGTCCAGGGCAGAAATGTTGAGCTGTTTGACGTTGGCGATGACAGCCAGCCGGAACATGTTGACAACTATCAGCAGTCGCAAATTGTCGGCAGGGTGAGGTCGTCCATCGAGCGCTTGCCCATGTCTTTGAGAGAGGTTGTCACACTGGCGGATTTTGCTGGTTTCAGTTATGCAGAAATCGCGGAAATTGTAGACATTCCAATTGGCACGGTAATGAGCCGTTTATTCAGGGCTCGACAGAATTTGAAGAAGCAGTTGCTTGATTTGGCTGGCGAGGGAAAGATACCGGTCAAGTTGTTGAGGGTGAAATAATGAACGACAAAACGTACACAGATGAAAAGCTCAATCTGTTTATAGACGATCAGTTAGATACTGATGAAAAAGATGAGATTCAGCATTCAATACTGGATGACTCGGAATTGCGCGAGCGTGTGTGCCAGCTGAAGGCGGTTCGTGAACTTGTGGCTTATGCCTACGAAAAGGTACCGGAATCAGACTGCACGAATAATCAGGACGACAGTTTCAGCAGCCGTTATTTATGGAAAGGTATTGCCGCCAGTTTGATGCTGGCCATAGGCATGTTGACAGGTTGGGTCGTAAATGACGCGGCACGCTCAATGGAACTGGCCTCGGCTGAGGACGTGTTTCAGTACTACAAGCATACCGAGCAGGTCGACAGGGCAGAGCGCAAAATCATATTGCATGTGACAACAGGAGATATCTCTGCAGTAAATGGCGCTCTCGATGAGGCGGAACAGTTGCTGGCCAGTTATCGTGAAGCAGGTACACCAATGAAACTGGATATTGTGACTTACAAGGAAGGTATCAACATGCTACGTGTTGGCGTTTCACCTTATGTGGATCGTATAGAAGAGCTCGTCGAGCACAATAAAAATGTGTCGCTCTATGCGTGCATGCGTTCTATCGACAAGATCGAGAGAAAAGAAGGCAAGCCGGTCGTGATGATGGAAAAGGCCGTGACAGATAAATCAGCGCTGGAGCTTATATCGGAGCGTCTGCAAAAAGGCTGGATCTATATCAAGGTCTGAGAAATTATTGTTTGCAGCCGTCAGTTATCAGCAGGCAGTGTTTGTTTTATGCTGATGACTGCCAGCTGATAACGGCGAACTGTCTTTTTTACGCCGCTTCGGTATCAGCAAACAGTACCGTTTCTATCGTCCATTCAATTTCGCTTGCAGTCAGCACCAAACAGGAAGGGCCGCCCTTGGTTCTTTCCCTGCCAGCGGCGCCGGGGTTAACGATCCAGGGTTCTGCCTGCTGGTCGATTACGCGCTTGTGGGTATGGCCGTACACGACCAGCTTTACGTCAGCATGGTCCCAGCGCAGTTGGTCATGATCGGGGAAGCCGCCGAGCCGGTGGCCGTGCTCGATTCTTATGGTGCCGCCGGGTAATTTCAGGCTTGTGGACTTGGGTAGTGCAGAAACGATATCGGCTTCATTCCTGTTCCAGACTGCAGCTACGTCATTATTGCCGGCCACAGCAATGACAACCTTGCGCGGGTGCAGCTGTTCGAGGATGTGTGCGCCCATGATGTCACCGGCATGGATTGCATAATCACAATCACGTATAACTTCAGCTATACGTTGATCCAGGTAGCCGTGGGTGTCTGACAATATTCCAACTGTAACTATATCGCTCATCGCAAAAGGGATCAGTGATCGGTGCTCTCGCTTTCGCTGCCAGATTCAAGAGCGGCTTTACGGGCCTCTTCCTGCTTTTTTTGATGCTCGGCAATCTCTGCCTGTCTGCGATACTCGAGAATCTCACGGCGTTCTTCTACGCGTTTTTCCCAGGCGCCTTCGCGTTCCTTGATTGTGAATTCACCGAAGAAAAGCTGCCTCATCATACCACACTGGCCAACACACATGTCGAGGAAGTCTTCCCATGCTTCTGCGTTTTACGTTAAAAAAAACGGCGCCGATCTTTGCAGATGGCGCCGTTTTTGATCGAGCTGGCTGCCGTTTTCTAGGCGGGCTCGGCCTGCTGCTGACTCTGATAGTAGTCAATCAGGATCTGTGCAACTTCAGGGCGTGAGAATTCCTTCGGCGGGGCAATGCCCTGGCCCAGCATTTCACGTACCTTGGTGCCGGAGAGCAGTACGAAGTCGTCTTTCTCATGGTCCGGTGCTTCGCACATCATCACGACCTTGTTCAGCTTTTTCGACCATGCGGTATGGTC
>JARFQE010000133.1 GCA_029287915.1 Arenicellales bacterium | reverse complement strand
TTATCAAAGAATAGTAACTATAGATGAAAAATGAAAGGTGAAAAATAAAGGATCGAAGGCTAAAAACTTAAAACTTAAAACTTAAAACTTAAAACTTGAAACTTGAAACTTGAAACAAGGATCAGCTCGGTTTATCTGTCTTGCCCTTATCATCTGTCTCACCCTTATCAGATTCAGAATCATCGGCATCATCTGTTTCAGGTTGAATCCAGTCCGTAATATCCTCCAGTTCATCCAGTTGTTCTGCCAGTTTATCGAGATCTTCTTCCTGTTCCTCGATGTCATCATCAATATCGTCAACAGTATCTGCATGATCATCGGATTCATCAGCACTTGCCGTGGCCTGTTGCGGCATCACGGCAGGGGTAATGATATCTTCTTCATCGGAAGTATAGTTAGTGGCTGATTCATCTGGCTCAGCATCAGCTGTTGTCTTGTTATCCATAACAGTATCACTTTCGTCACCAGTTTCTTCATTTTCTGCCCTGGTCGGCCCTCCGATAACCGCTGACATGATCAGACCCAGTTCAAACAGCAGCCACATCGGAAGAGCCAGCATACTCTGTGAAAAGATATCCGGCGGGGTCAATAGCATGCCGACGACAAAGGCACCGAGTACAACATATTGACGTTTTTTTACCAGCTTCTCTCGGGTGGTGATGCCTGCCTTGATCAGAAGAATGGTTGCGATCGGCACTTCAAAAGCTATACCGAAGGCAAAGAATAGTTTCAGCACAAATCCCAGGTAATGATTGATATCGGGCGTTACTTCTATCCCCATCGGCGCAACGCTCGGAAAAAAACTGAACATGATAGGAAAAACAACAAAATAGGCAAAAGCAATACCGCAATAAAAAAGGAGTGTACTGGAGAGCAGAAGAGGAAAAGCCAGACGCTTCTCATTTTCATACAGACCCGGGGCTATAAAAGACCAGAGCTGGTAAAGAAGATAGGGTATAGCAACAGCAATTGATAACGCGAATGCAAACTTCAGTGGCACCAGGAAGGGCCCGGCGACTTCAGTCGAAATCATCGTACCATCACTGGACAGGGCTGAAAGCATTGGTGCTGCCAGCACAGTAAACAGTTTGCCGGAAAAGATGGCAGCTGGTATGAATACGATCAGTACGGCGATGACCGAGCGCAACAGACGATCGCGTAATTCGACTAAATGGCTGATAAAAGACTCGGACTGTGGCGAGTCAGCGGAGCTACTTTGTTCACTCATGCCTGATCAGTATTTTTTTGTTTATCGTCAGTTTTTTCGGCAGCTGAGTCGTCTGTTTTATTGTCTACCTGCAATGATTCACTCGCAGTTGCCTGTAAAGATACCTGCTCATTCAAAGTACCACTGGCACCTTGTTTAAACTTGTTTAACTCAGTCTGTGCTGAAGTCAAATCGTTTCTCAACTGCCGTAGTTCATTCAGTTCATCTACTGACAACTGACTGGCCACATCTGCTTTGATGCCAGTAATGTAACTACGTGCTTTAGCAACCCAGCGCCCGGCTGTTCTTGCTGCTTCCGGCATACGCTCTGGACCCAGAATCAGCAATGCAATGACCCCAATCAGGATCATTTCGAACATCCCGATATCAAACATTTGCTAATCGTCCTGTGAGATGGACTGAGACTCAGGATTTGTCTTCAGTCTTACTGGTGACTTCCGCGTCAATAACTTCGCCGGATTTCTTCGACTCCAGCGTACCCTTTCCCTCATCATCTTCCTTGGAAATCTCTTCACCCATGGCCTTTTTGAAACCTTTGATGCCGGCTCCCAGATCACCACCCAGATTACGTAATTTCTTACCACCAAAAAGCAACATGACAATTACCAGAACAATCAAAAGCTGCCAGATACCAATTCCACCTACACCCATAGTTTTACTCCATCTTTAATCGCTGAGGGTTATACCCTACAGCTTGCTGCGAATGTTGTCATTCCGGTGAATTCCGGAATCCAGTCGTTCGATTGTGGACACCGGGATTCACCGGTGTGACGAAACAATAGTCAGTATGACCTAACGATATTAACATCCCAGTTGTTTACTGTGGGATATTACTATCAACATTAGCCCTAATTACCAGGCAGTATATAAAAAGTTGCTTGGTGCTCTTTTCTATGTGGGTCTGCCAGCTTTTTCTTCAAGACCAGACAGGCCAAAGCGTCTTGCCAGTTCATCAAGGATATCATTTGCCGTCAGCCCCTGATGAGACAGCATAACTAATGTATGGAACCATAAATCAGCTGTTTCATAAACAATCTTGTCCCGATCGCCATTCTTTGCCGCAATAACTGTTTCTGTCGCTTCTTCGCCCACTTTCTTCAGAATAGCATCCAGACCACTGTCGTACAGACTGGCAACATAGGAATTGTCAGCGGCTGCTGTCTTGCGCTGCTCCAGCACTTCCGTTAATTGTTCGAGAATGTCATTCATATTAACCTGCCGGTCTATTTAAGATGACTTTTCAGCCTGGGCTGAAGCATGAAATACAGCATTATCGCAATGAATAAACACTGATGCCGATCCACATATCACAGCACAGCCTGGCAGAAACACTGTGTGCCCCTGTGTAAGCCATGATACGCACGAATATCTATTTATAAATCTCTTCAGGGTCTTTCAATACAGGCTCTACCGACTGCCACTGCCCATTTTCATAGCGCTTGTAAAAGCAACTCTCGCGACCAGTATGGCAGGCAATTCCACCCTTCTGCTCGACTTTCATCAATATTACGTCATTATCGCAATCCAGGCGCAATTCTTTCACTAGCTGCTGATGTCCGGACTCTTCACCTTTACGCCACAGCTTTGCACGTGATCGCGACCAGTATACAGCATAGCCGCTGTCGACGGTCTCCCTGAGAGCCTCACGATTCATCCACGCCAGCATCAATAGCTTGCCTGACGCGGCATCCTGGGCAATTGCCGGTACCAGGCCATCAACTGTCCACTTAACTTCATCGAGCCAGCTGCTTTCCATAATCAGGTCACCCGTACTTCAATGCCGGCATCCCGCATCCTCTGCTTGGCTTGCTGTACCGTGTAATCACCAAAATGAAAAATACTGGCTGCCAGCACGGCATCGGCATGACCTTCGTTAATACCAGCAACCAGGTGGTCGAGATTACCCACGCCGCCAGAGGCGATCACCGGCACATCGACTGTATCACAGACCGCCCGAGTTAATGCCAGGTCAAAACCATCGCGCGTACCATCCCTGTCCATACTGGTCAGTAAAATTTCTCCAGCACCATAATCAGCCATTTTCCTGGCCCATTCCAGCGCATCCAGCCCGGTGCCTTTACGTCCACCATGGGTAAATATCTCCCAGCGCGGGTTGTCTCCTGATTCCACCTGCTTGGCATCGATAGATACCACGATTGCCTGCGAGCCAAAATGATCTGAGGCTTCTTTCACGAACTCGGGATTAAACACAGCTGCGGTATTGATACCAACTTTATCCGCACCGGCATTGAGCAATCGACGAACATCATCCAGCACACGTATCCCTCCGCCTACAGTCAGAGGGATAAAAACAGTGCTCGCCACGTCCTCAACAACATGCAGGATGGTATCGCGATTATCCGACGAGGCAGTGATATCGAGAAAAGTAATCTCATCAGCACCCTGCTCGTCATAACGCGCAGCAACCTCTACCGGGTTACCGGCATCGCGGATATCAACAAATTGCACACCTTTAACGACTCGCCCGTCACGAACATCAAGACAGGGTATGATTCTTTTTGCCAGACCCATGAAATTACCCTTCCTTACCGGCGTCTGCGACTCTCTGACACTGCGCCAGGTCAAGTGCACCCTCATACAGGGCACGACCAATTATGGCTGCATTTATACCAGATGATTCATGTTCAAGCAGACGGTAAATATCATCCATAGTACTGACTCCACCTGATGCCACTACCGGCACAGTCAGCGCTTCAGCCAGCCGTGCGGTCGCATCGGCATTAACACCCTGCATCATCCCATCACGGCTGATATCAGTATAAATTATGCCTTCAATACCATCATCTTCGAACTTGCGTGCCAGTACAGTGACATCGATACCCGAGTCCTCTGCCCAGCCATCAACCGCTACCATACCGTCTTTTGCATCCAGGCCGACATAGACATGACCAGGAACGGCCTTGCACAGATCTTTGACAAATCCTGGTTCACGTACTGCCATAGTACCGATAATGACATAGGCTACACCGGCATTGATATACGCCTCGGCGGTAGCAACATCTCGAATCCCACCACCAAGCTGAACTGGTAAATCAGGATAAGCCGCAGCGATATCACGAATTACCTGCTCATTTACCGGGCGACCTTCAAAAGCCCCATTCAGATCAACAATATGCAGGCGTCGTGCCCCAGCGGCTACCCAACGACCAGCCATTTCAACCGGATTATCAGAGAATACTGTATCATCATCCATACGTCCCTGACGCAGGCGCACACACTGCCCATCTTTAAGATCGATTGCCGGGATAATTAACATATTTTGCCTTTAATCAATTTTTTTTAATCTTTAATCTAGACGTCCCAGTTAACAAAATTTTCCAGTAGCCTGAGTCCATCGTGCTGACTCTTTTCTGGATGAAACTGCACCGCAAAGATATTGTCACGCGCTGTCGCTGAGGTGAATTCCACTCCATAACTGGTAATACCTGCGACATCCTCATCAAGTTCTGATTGAACACAATAACTATGGACAAAATAAAACCTCGATAGATCATCAATACCGTGCCACATTGGATGATCCCTGGTCTGCTTGACCTGATTCCAGCCCATGTGTGGGATTGTATATTGATGGCCGGTATTCGGATCAATCATTGCATTAGGGTCAGCCGAGACATGGGTGAAATGCTTCACCTGCCCCTTAAACAGTCCCAGTGTTTTTACGCTTTCACCATCTTCACCATGCTCGTCACTGGATTCGTACAACACCTGCTGGCCAAGGCAAATTCCAAGAAAGGGCCTGGTGTCTGCGGCTTCAAGTACCGCAGGCTCCAAATCTGTATCATGCAAGGCCTTGATATAGCCACCTATTGCACCCTGACCGGGCAGCACGACTCGATCTGCAGACCGAATAGCACTGACATCACCTGAAATACTCACTTTCGCTTTAGGCGCAACATGTTCTAATGCCTTCGCGACGGAACGTAGATTGCCCATGCCGAAATCGACAACAATAATACTGGTCATGATTTACATCCTGTTTGCTGACAGGGTCTGGCCCGCTCAAAGACTCCCTTTGGTAGATGGGATAATGCCACCCATACGGGCATCTGGCTCGACGGCCATACGCACAGCGCGACCAAATGCCTTGAACACTGTTTCGGCAATATGATGTGAGTTATCGCCCTGCAGATTGTCAATATGCAGCGTAACCAGGGCGTGATTACAAAAACCCTGAAAAAATTCATGCACCAGGTCTGTTTCGAATTCACCAATACTGGCGCGCGGGAAGTCTACCCGAAATTCAAGTTGTGGACGGCCTGAAAAATCTATCACCACCCGGCTAAGCGCCTCATCCAATGGCACATAGGCATGGCCGTAACGAGTCATACCACGTTTGTCTCCAAGTGCCTGCTGGAAGGCCTGGCCAAGCGTAATACCAATATCTTCTACCAGATGATGTGCATCTATATGTAAATCCCCCGTCGCCTGAATATCAATATCTATCAAACCATGACGGGCAATTTGCTCCAGCATGTGTTCAAGGAAAGGCACACCGGTGGAAAATGCCGACTGGCCCGTGCCATCGATATCCAGTTTGATGCTGATCTGTGTTTCCAGTGTATTGCGGGAAACTGTTGCTGTACGGTCACTCATTGATTTTTTCCAAAACTGGCAGATGCACGGATTTTAGCAGAAAAGCAGGGATTGGTATTAAATTTTAGGGATTACGAATAACCTGAAAAACTGCTGCGCCCAATCTTTATACGTAAATCGTAAAACTTAACAAGTAAAACGTTAATTAATCGGAAACGTCACTTTAACCATAACTCCTTTCCCTTTCCCCGACCCGGTCTGAAACTCCAGCTTCGCATGATGCAGATCAACGACGCGTTTTACTATGGATAGACCAAGACCGCTGCCCGTCTGGCCAGTCCCCAGGCCACGGTAGAAGCGGTCAAATATGCGGTCTTTGTCCTTGTTCGCAATTCCCGGGCCGCTATCAATAATCTTCAAAACTGCGCCGTCAATGGATTGCGTGATACTGGCCTTCACCCACCCACCAGAGGGAGTATAGCGAACAGCGTTATCCAGCAAATTTCTAATTAGAACTGACAATGCTTCTGCCTGCCCTTGAACCATTACCTGCTCTGCTGACTGCCTTACCTCCAGGTCGATATCCTTTGCAACTGCAAGGCTAGCGACATCGGCGGCCACATCGGTCAGAATTCGTGTGAGATCCTGCTGGTTAAAATTCCTTATCGGAATATCCGGATCAAGTCTGGCCAGCATCAACATCTGCCGCACCAGATGAGTCGCATTATCAATACCAAGAATTATATGCCTGAGAGCCGTATCTTTTTCTTTTTCATCTTTAGCTCTTACAGCTACCTGGGCCTGGGCCCTGATACCAGCAAGCGGTGTTCTCAGTTCGTGAGCTGCATCAGACGTGAAACCACGTTCATTGCTTAATGCCTTATCTAAACGACCCAATAGTGAATTCAGTGAAATAAACAGAGGGGCTATTTCTGTTGGTAGTTTTGTGAGATCAATCTCCTCGAGGTTGTTAGGATTACGGTCACGCACCTCGTCAGCGACAGTTTTTAATGGCCTGAGACCGCGCCCTGCACCTATCCAGATAGACAGTAGTATCACTGGTATGACAATAGCGAATGGCCAAATCACCTGTTGTGCAATTTTCCATATTAATTGATTGCGAATTTCATAACTTTGTACGACCTCAATTGAAATATTAAGAACTTTGTCGCGTAATAGATATACACGCCATTGTTGGCTGCTATCGGTAATGTCGCTAAATCCGATGACTTCCGGTTCAATTTCCAGTTCAGGCCCCTCAAGCGACCGGTACCAGGCCTCGCCTTTGCCATCCCTGACAGTGAAAAAAAACTTGCCCTCATAGAAATGGCCAGGTACTGATGTATCCAGCACAATAGCTCTATTATCCAGTCCGAAAGCCTCTACTTCGGATATTTCATGTCGAAGCATGGCATGTAGCACCCTTGCAGACTGTGCAAGATGGGCATCAAATAATTCCTGCACTTCTTTCCTGGCCGAATACAGACTACTGGCGGCAGTGCCAAGCCAGGCCAGAATCATCAGACCACCAACAAAGAATAACAGGCGTACACGAATTGAATGCATCATGCCTGTTTGTCGATGGTGTAACCTACACCACGAACGGTGCGAATCAGCTTGGAACCCAGTTTCTTACGTAAATGGTGAATGTGTACCTCTATAGCATTACTTTCAATTTCCTCATCCCATCCATAGAGGCTTTCTTCGAAATGTTGACGAGAAAGCACTCTGCCGCAGCTTTCCAGTAATAATTGCAGCATGCTGAACTCTCTGTGCGATAAATTAACTTGCTTTCCCTTCAGGGTTGCAACATGAGCAGCAGGATCAAGGGTAATATCGCCATGAGTAATAATAGCTTCCGCCCTGCCAGATCGGCGGCGAAGCAATGCCCTGACTCGAGCAGAAACCTCATCAAGATCGAATGGCTTGGTCATATAATCATCTGCACCTGCATCCAGGCCAGCAACACGTTCATCAACCGTATCTCTGGCTGTTAGAATAAGCACCGGTATGTCATGACCATCCTTGCGCAGTCTGGATAGCACCTGAAGACCTGAGATACCCGGCAAGCCGAGATCAAGAATTACCAGATCGTGCCAGCCAGCAGAGGCTGCAGACAGTGCCTCTTTACCGTCTTTAACCCAGTCAACAGTAAATCCTGCCTGCTTCAAACCAACGCAAACCCCGTCCCCGAGCAGGGCATCGTCTTCCACCAGTAATATCCTCATCTGCAAATCACCAAATATGCATCCTGTGAAAAAGACAGAAAAACATCATGTATCCCTGTCTGTAAAGAATCTCAATAATGACTACTTCCGATGCATTTTAGCACCCACAGGCATGAAATCGTAGAAACGAAAGCTATTGATTTTTCTTACCATTTATCTTGAATTTAAACCACTAATGGATCTTTAAACTGTTTCTTAAGCATTTCTTAATCTAACACCGCTATCGTTGGTATCCAGATCAGCAGCTTTTTAGCTGCGAGATCATTGATAAATATTACTGAAAATTACACGCCAGCAGGTGAGGGAAAAGACAATGAAAAAATTAATGAAAATTGCTGCATTAACAGCTCTTTCAGTTGCAGCCAGCCAGGCGCTGGCCTTTGAAACAGAGATTGAACGTGCAGGCATGCTGTATCTCAATATACCCCTGAGCAATAAAACCGCTGCCCCAACTATTGATAAATCCGTTATGGGTTTGCGCTTTGGTCAGACACGCATATCCACCGATAGGGCAGGATCACTATTTACCTATTTCAGGACCCGCCCCGCCCTGTTCGATATACAGTTTGGCATGGTTGGTCACAAGAATTCTCCTGATGATATCCACTTTGGGCTGCTGGATCTTAAACTGACAGGCATCAGCTCGATCGAAAAGACCTATATCAACGGCCAGGCCGTTGTTGGTGGTGTTCTTGCTTCAAAGGTACTGATGGGAGCAGCGGCTGTTGGTGGCATAGGCATTGCTGCAGCAGCGAGTAGTGGCTCCGACGATGACTCAGATGACGACTCTTCCAGCCAGTCTTCCTCTGCAAGCGATGATGTTGCAGAAAATCACGCTGAGAATGAACACGAAGACGAGCATGAGAATGAAGTCGAGAATGAACATGAAGATGAACATGAAGACGAGCATGAGTACGAGGCCGAAAATGAACATGAAGATGAGCATGAGAACGAAGTCGAAAATGAACATGAAGAGGAAAATGAGTACCGCGAAGAAATATCTTAACCACCCAGCCTGAGGGCTAGCTATATTTCAGCAACAGCACTTAACATTGAAAAGGCCACTGCCCTGTCCAGGCACTGGCCTTTTTCATAACTATAACAGGATAGCAAAAGAGAATATCACTTGAATTTACGCTCTATGCTCGCGACAAGATCAGGCTGCCAGCAGCTCGGACAACGCTTTTAAAAAGGCATCATTCTCATCGGGGCGACCGATGGTGGTACGCAGGCAGTTATCCAGTGCACTGCCTGTACGATGCAGGCATTTTATTAAAATTCCTGTCTGTATTAACTGCGTGTGTATTTTTTCTGCCCGATTATCAGATACCCTGAACAGAATAAAGTTGGTATCAGTTGGCCATGTTTCGACTCCCTGCAGGGATGACAGGGTATTATAAACACGATCCCGCTCACGACAGATCTGCTCAATCTGGTGCTCGAAATCCTGCCAGTGATCTAATACGAAAGAAGCAGTTGCCTGGGTCAGGGTATTGATGTTGTAGGGTAATCTTAACTTATCCAGTTCTTTCATCCAGTCAGCATGACCAGCGATGAGCCCGAGCCGAATTCCTGCCAGGCCGACTTTCGACAGGGTACGCATAACAATTAGATCAGGATAATCTTGCATGCGCGACATAAAGCTTTCCTGCTTCTCACCGACGAAAGGATAATAGGCCTCATCAACGACCACCAGACCAGGTGCCAGCGTCAAAATTTCTTCAATATCGGAACTTTCAAATGCAGCACCTGTCGGGTTATTCGGCGATGCCAGAAAGATAACTGCAGGCTGGTGGTCACGAATGGCATTTCGCATTGCTGCCATATCAAGCGTAAAGTCGTTCTGTAATGGCACACCAAAATAGGACAGACCACATGCCCTGGCGAGCACCTCATACATGACAAATGATGGTGATGGTGATAGTACCGTCCGGTTATTGCCGGCTAGCGCCATCAATATCAGCTGAATAAGTTCATCAGAACCGTTGCCGAGGATAACCGCCGATGTTTCAGGAATGGCCATCTGCCGGCGCAGACTATCAGTCAGTTTGGCTGCCTTTGGATCAGGATATCGATTCAGATGTAATGACTTCAATGACTCTCGCCATGCGTTATTTAAATCCGCTGGCATGGGCCACGGATTTTCCATCGCATCGAGCTTGATGAAGTCCCCCGCCGGAGGAACATGGTAACTGCTTTGCTGCTGAATTTCCTCGCGTACCCAGCGTCTCGCGGATGTTTTATTTTTCATCTGTGTGAGAGGGTCAATCTTTAATACGATATTCGGCCGAGCGAGCATGTGCTGTCAGAAATTCTGAACGTGCCATGACAGAAGCAGTTTTACCAAGTTTCGACGCTGATTCCGGAGTACACATGATCAGGCTGCTACGCTTCTGGAAATCATAGGTTCCCAGAGGTGAACTGAAACGTGCCGTACCTGATGTTGGCAGGGTGTGATTTGGACCCGCACAGTAATCACCGAGCACTTCATTGGTGTGTGCTCCCATAAATATAGCCCCGGCATGACGAATTTGTTTCGAAACCATCAGTGGATCATCAACAATCAGCTCCAGGTGCTCCGGTGCAATTCGGTTTGTCGCAGCGATTGCTTCATCAAGATCATGGGTAACAATGATTGCCCCCTGACCTTCTAGTGCTTGCCGAATAATCTGTTTACGCTCCATCGTTGGCAATAGCTCTTCGATAGCAGCCAGCACGTCGAGGGCGAAACTGTTAGAAGTCGTAATCAATATGGACTGCGCCAGTTCATCATGTTCTGCCTGTGAAAACAGGTCCATGGCAACCCACGCTGGATCAATTTTAGCTTTTGACCCTTGTGCGCTGTCACAAAGAACGACTATTTCCGATGGCCCCGCCACCATATCAATACCTACCTTGCCGAACACGCGTCGCTTGGCGGTCGCAACATAGGCATTGCCAGGGCCCACAATCTTGTCGACAGCAGGGATGGTTTCGGTACCATAGGCCAGCGCAGCAATCGCCTGTGCACCACCAATGGTAAACACCCTGTCGACACCGGAAAGTGCTGCCGCAGCCAGCACCAGTTCATTGATCTCACCATCGGGGGTGGGTAC
The DNA here is from genome assembly GCA_029287915.1 of Arenicellales bacterium. Classification (GTDB taxonomy): domain Bacteria; phylum Pseudomonadota; class Gammaproteobacteria; order BMS3Bbin11; family BMS3Bbin11; genus BMS3Bbin11. The sequence continues at coordinate 12,549 of JARFQE010000133.1, read as the reverse complement.
AACCATTATGGTTTCACCGACACCGGCGACATCTGCAGGCACAGCCGTCATTACCACTGTAGACGGATAGGCCGCCTTGCCACCGGGCACATAGACACCAACCCGGTCAAGCGGCGTAACCTGCTGCCCGAGCAGGGTTCCTGTGTCATCTGTGTAGGTCCACGACTCACCACCTTGTCGCTGGTGAAATTCACGTACACGCGAAATAGAAAAATCCAGCGCTTCGCGCTGTTGGTCAGATATTGACTCGACGGCCTGTTGTAGACGCTGTGCCGACAGTTCAAGCTCACTTGCTCTATCAACATCTAGTCGATCGAATTGAGAGGTATATTCAAGCAATGCCTGATCACCACGCTGGCGAACATTACTGATAATATCTTCAACGACGTCCTCTACTCCCTCTACCTGCTCATGACTACGATCAAGCAGCGCCTGCAGGGATTCAGAAAAACCCTCATCGCGGCTGTCCAGTTTTAGTATCGACAGACTATTCATTTGTAGCTTCCAGTGCAGTCGCAACAGCAGCAATGGTGGACTGCATTAATTCATGTTTGAGCTTCATTGATGCAGTATTGCCAACCAGCCAGGAACTGATATCAGCAATATGCTCGATTTCAACCAGATTATTGGCACGCAGGGTATTACCAGTATCGACGAGATCGACAATGCGGTCAGCCAGCCCAACTAAAGGCGCCAGCTCCATCGAACCATACAATTTGATAATCTCTGTCTGAATACCCTTGGCGGCAAAAAAGCGACGAGCAATTTTTACATATTTGGTGGCAATACGCAGACGTGACCAGTTGGCAGGATCATCATTGGCTGCGATGTCAGCCGGTTCCGCAACCATTAGTCGGCAGCGTGCAATACCCAGATCAAGCAACTCAAACAAATCGCCATCATGTTCCATCAGTACATCTTTACCAGCAACTCCGAGGTCAGCTGCACCGAACTCTACAAAGGTAGGCACATCAGCTGCACGTATGATAACCAGCTTGATATTTGGCTGGTTGGTATCAAAAATCAACTTGCGACTTTTTCTTGGATCGTCAAGTGGCTCTATGCCTGCAGCTGCCAGTAATGGCAGTGTATCATCGAGTATTCTCCCTTTTGACAGGGCGATGGTCAGTGATTCAGTCATAAGGGCACCTCAAATAATTCTGGGCATTTCAGCTGCATGATTCTATGTTGTATACAAAACGTTAATATCACCACCACTCAATGACACCCCGTCATCACGGCAGCTATACGTCCAGTTAAATCGTAATAGCATGTTATCGTCAAGACATGCGACACAGCGATGACAAATCCTGGACTCTGCATATGTGTTCATGATTTATACGAGGCATCCCTCATCAACTCTCAGCTGCCCGGCGATCATAATGATGACCCGAAACCCGTTTAATACTAGCCCCAAGTCTTGACAGTTTTTCTTCAATTCCTTCATAGCCGCGATCTATATGATATATGCGGTCTATTACTGTTTCTGAACCGGCTACTACTCCAGCGAGAGCCAGTGATGCCGAGGCACGCAAATCAGTGGCCATCACCGGTGCGCCCTGTAATTTCTCTGTTCCCTTGATAATTGCTGTATTACCCTGCAGATCTATCTGAGCACCCATACGCTGCAGCTCCTGCACGTGCATGAAGCGATTTTCAAAAATGGTTTCAGTAATGGTTCCTGTGCCTTCAGCAACGCAATTGAGTACCATAAACTGTGCCTGCATATCGGTTGGAAATGCGGGATACGGTGCAGTCCGAATATCCACTGCCCGCATTCTTCTTCCCCCTGTGCGTAAAGTAATCCAGTCCTCACCAACCTCTATTTCAGCACCAGCCTGACGTAATTTCTCCAGTACCGCTTCAAGCAGGTGAGGTTTGGTGTCACGCACAGTAATACTACCGCCGGTAATCGCTGCAGCAACCAGATAGGTGCCTGTTTCTATGCGATCAGGAATAACAGAATGACTGGCACCATGCAGTGAATCAACCCCGTTAATCTCAATCTCGTCCGTGCCTGCTCCACTAATGCAGGCACCCATGCTTATGAGACAGTTCGCGAGATCAACCACCTCAGGCTCACGAGCAGCATTTTCGATTACAGTTTTGCCTTCAGCCAGTGTAGCAGCCATCAGCAGGTTCTCTGTGCCGGTAACGGAGACGACGTCCATGAAGATTCGGGCACCACGCAACCGATCTGCGCTAGCCTTGATATAGCCATCCTCAATGCGGATATCAGCACCCATTTCCCGCAAGCCGTTGATATGCAGATTTACAGGCCGTGAACCGATCGCACAGCCACCGGGCAGAGACACCTCTGCCTTGCCGAAATGTGACAGCAACGGTCCCAGTACCAGAATCGAGGCACGCATGGTCTTGACCAGATCGTAGGGAGCGATGACTGAATTCAGAGTACTGCTGTTTGCAGTGATATTGAGTTTCTCATCAATTTCCAGACTGACTCCCATGCGCCCCAATAGTTCCATGGTGGTTGTTATATCGTGCAAATGAGGCACGTTACGGACATGCAATGGTTCTTTGGTCAACAATGCAGCCATAAGTACCGGCAAGGCAGCATTTTTGGCCCCTGAGATGCGGATGTCGCCGCTCAGTGTTTTACCACCGGAAATGAGGAGTTTGTCCATTAATTGTAATAACCGCAGAAAAGACAGAGAATTGCAAAGTATAAACTTACTATCTCTGATAGTCAGCAAAAGGAAAGTGAAAAATCGATGACTCCGGCTCTCTCCGGCTCTCTGCTACCGGAATATATTGAATGGACGATAAAACTGGACAGCCCTAGAGTGCTTTGATCTTCTCCTGCAGTTCTCCGTTCTGATACATTTCCAGCATAATGTCGCTGCCGCCAATGAATTCGCCCTTGATGTACAGCTGAGGGATGGTCGGCCAGTTTGAGTATTGCTTAATGCCGTCACGTATATCTGGGTTGGACAATACGTCAACAGTATCAAATTTCGCATTACAGGCCTTTAGAATTTCCACTGCTCTACCGGAAAAACCGCATTGTGGAAACATAGTGTTGCCTTTCATATAAAGCACGATATCGTTTTCTTGCAGTTGTGCTTTGATTTTTTCTTGTGTGTCCATTTACTAAATACCTCTATTTATCCAGTCTGTCACATCGGGTTGGCTCAATTACTCTGCCCTTCGCGAGCGGCATATTCTTCAGGTGTCATTGTCTGCATTGATAACGCATGAATTTCAGCTTTCATGCGATCGCCTAATGCCTTGTAAACCAGTTGATGCTGCTGCACTCTGTTTCGCTCGGCAAATTCCGGGCTTACTATGACAGCATAAAAATGCTGTCCATCACCGCTAATTTCAACCCTACACTCTGCAATACCCTGTTCAATCCAGCCTTTAATGTCTTCTGGTGTAACCATCATTTACCCTACTTTCGGAAACTATTACATTCAACAGTATAAGCTAATATAGCATTTTTCGAGAATGACTATTCACTATTAATGATAAGGGAAAGCAGATTGAGTTGCGGAATTTCTGAATGTTGTGCTATCGCGCCCTTTTTTATCGCGCCCTTTTTTTACATCTAATTGCGCGGATATTTGCTTTCGATCATGTCTGTCGCAAACAACATTGGCAGTACTTTAATTGACCTGTAAACCACTATTCGCCAGTCTGTAAACATCCAGCATAGCCAGCAGTCTGTGTGGGCTGTTGCTTAGTACCAGTGTTTGTTGTTGCTGTTTTTTTATTTGCAGGCAGGCTGTTAATAATGCAACAAATGCACTGTCACAATCAGATAACTCTTTCAGGTCAACTACCATCTCGCCGGCCTTGCCTGCTTCTGTAAGTAGTTGCTGTGAAAGATCATCAAGAGAACTAAATACTGCATGCCCTGAAACCATACAGTTACCGCTCGAAAACTTCAAAGTCGGTTTCATCCAGTGGCACTCGGAAGAATTCTGAAGACGTCAGATTGAGTTTCAATATTGTTCATGACGAAAATAAATAACACGCAAACCCGCCTTTGTTAGGCTTTGTGGCGAAGTGATAGATTGTAGTTTCGACTCATCGCTGCTGATCACCCAATTTTGGGGGTTGCCTAAAAATTCATGCAGATACTTCTGGGGACTCATCATGCTAGTTCATGGGTTTTTCGATGTGCCCTGATCCGCCAGCATACTATTTTTTTTCTGTAAATCAGCAATCAGTACCGGCAAACCTTTTCGACTTATAATCGTATTGTAGGAATTACGAAATGTAGTCACCAAACTGATACCATCAATGCGTACATCGTAGACCTTCCAGCCACTGTCATTTTTTGTAAGATAATATTCCAGCCTGACCGGTACAGCAGCGCCTACTTCAATTTCCTCCAGCACCATCATTCCATCCCGAAAAGGTACCGCCGGAACATAGTTGATCTTTTCATCTGAGTACTGAAACAATGCCTGGGAGTAGGTCCTCACTAACAGCGTTTTAAATTCCTCGGTAAATTGTTGACGCTGATCTTCCGTTGCATCGCTATAATGCCGGCCCAGTACTATTTTAGTCATCCGATCAAAATCGAAATGCGGAATAGCAATCCTGTTGACCATTTGATAAAGACTATTAAGATCAGCCTCGTAGGCCGACCGATTGGCTGTGAACTCACTTAGCAGTTGCTCTGTTGTTTTTTTAATCAGTTCATTCGGCTCCATGGCATTGGCCAGTGCGCCGGTAGTACAAAAAAAGAACATGCTAACTAAAAGCAATTTTCTTATCATTCATTTGCTCCTTGAGAATTATTAAATAATAGCTGACCAATCAGGTTTTCCAGTACCACCGCTGACTGGGTTAATCGTATGCGATCGCCGTTTTTAAGATACTTTTGCTGCCCGCCAGGCTCCAGAGAAACAAATTGCTCCCCCAGCAGGCCCTGAGTATTGATAGAGGCGCTGGTATCTACTGGTAGCTTTTTATACTTCCCTGAAATATCCATTACTACCTGTGCCTGGTATGAAGCGGAATCCAGTCGAATTTCATTTACTCTGCCTATTCTTACTCCAGCCATTGTCACCGGTGCCCTGACTTTAAGATTGCCTATATTATCAAATCGAGCACTGACCTGATAAGGATTGCTGACTGTTGCTGAATTAATATTACTGACATTGAACGACAGAAATAATAATGCTAACAACCCGACCATCACAAACAGACCAACGATAATCTCGACAAATTGTCTCTGCATATTCTTAACCTTTACTTAAGAGTCCTGAGAATTTTGACTTTCGATTGAAAAACTCCAGAACTAAAACATCATCGATGTGAGACTAAAATCCATTGCCAGCACACCCAGTGAAGACAAAACGACTGTCAGGGTAGTTGCCTTGCTGACCCCAGCGGGCGTAGGACTTGTATCATAACCCATAAAAACAGCTATCAGACTGATAAGAACACCAAAAACCAGACTCTTTAACAGGCCATTCATCACATCCTGCTGGAAATCTACCCCCTGCTGCATGGTCGCCCAGAAAACACCCTGGTCAACACCGAGGATATTAACTCCCAGTAGATACCCTCCAATGATACCCACAGCAGTAAACAGGATAGCCAGCAGAGGCACTGATATAACGCCTGCCAGAAATCTGGGCAGCAATACTCGCCATACAGGGTCTACCGCCATCATTTCCATCCCGGCCAGCTGCTCGGTTGCCTTCATCAGACCTATTTCAGCTGTCATTGCAGCGCCAGCACGACCGGCAAAAAGTAGGCCAGCTAGCACCGGGCCCAGCTCCCTGCTCAGTGACAGGGCTAGTAGTAACCCCAGTGATGATTCTGCCCCAAAGTCCACCAGTGTGTTATAGCCCTGTAATGCCAGCACCATGCCGACAAATAATGCGGCAACAATGATGACAGGCAAAGTCAGAACACCTGCCCGGTACAGCTGTTTTATTACAAGTTCATAACGCCTGACAACAGCAGGTAGATTTACTATCATCTGTAACAGTAATATACATGCACGCCCGGTGGCAGCAAGTGAAGACAGACTGAACGCACCGATTCTACGCAACGCGATGATCATACTGCCCCGCCCTTTTCTGAGTCTGTCCTCATTAAATCAGTAAGATATTCATCAGCGTGATAGTGAAACGGAACAGGGCCATCGGCCTGACCCTGCAAAAACTGTCTGACATCATCTCGCTGTGAATTCTTTATCTCTTCAGGCGTGCCTCTGGCGAGTACTTTTCCATGACCCAGCATATAAACAAAATCAGCGATTTGCATTGCCTCGTGTACATCATGGGTAACGACTATCGAAGTCATACCCAAGGTACTATTCAGCTGCCTGATAAGCTTGACTATGATTGCCTTGGATATCGGATCGAGGCCTGTAAATGGCTCATCATACATCACCATCACGGGATCAATCACTATGGCTCGTGCAAGCGCCACACGACGGGTCATTCCTCCTGACAGTTCGGCTGGCATCAATCGCCTCGCACCGCGTAGACCAACTAGTTCCAGTTTCATCAATATCATTTGCCTTAAAACAGGCTCTGGCAGGCGGGTATGTTCACGCAACGGAAAAGCAATGTTTTCATAGACATCAAGATCATTGAGCAGCGCGCCACTTTGAAACAGCATCCCCATCTTTTTGCGCAGCTCGAAAAGCTCGCGCCGTCCCAGATCGGGAACTGAGAGGCCGTCGACCAGAAGATATCCCCTGTCCGGCTTCAAGCGTCCACTGATCAATTCAAGCAATGTCGTTTTGCCAACGCCACTTGGGCCTATGACCGCCGTAACACTGTTATGCGGGATAGATAGACTCAAGCTATCCAGAACTGGCTTACCGGCACGTTTCAGATGTATATCGGTCAGGACTACTAAATTTTCAGCTTCGGTCATCTATCTGTTTTTCAGAAAATTAATTTACGATAATGTTCTAAGTACAAAAAATTGAAGATGATAAAAATCAAATTTTTTCATCATTCGTCTTTAAATCCTAACCTTCGCACTCAAACACCCATCAATTCCGCCAGTATTCGTGTTTCCTGGGCTCGTAACGGAGCATCATCTTTATTAGTGTTAAATAAACCCGCCCTGCGCTTTCCTGACATCCAGCGCTCAATCTGACTCACTATTTCTCGTTGCTCTGGCAGTGTTTCCTGGTTGATCAGGGTGACGAGAAAGTCACCCGATGGCAATGGTTCATTTTGTACAGCAGGATACCAGACACAAGACAGCCCCAGGCTGTCGCAAAACACATCCATGCCAGATTCTGAAATATCGACCTTACCAGCATCCAGGCATAGCGGAAATAACTGCTGTATTTCTTTTATATGAGCTTTATTCTCACTGGAAACCATTTCTGGCTGGAATTGCAGAACAACGCCGGCAACCTGAGCTGAAAAAGCAGCAGGCAGTACTGAAAATTCTTTTACAAGGCTGGAAAATCTTTTGTCGTTAGCGCAAGACTCTGCATAGAGGACAAATCGAAATTCTTCATCAACCTCATCAATCCAGTCTTCTATTATCGCTTTTTGCCACTCGGCCTGGGGTAATAAAACACTGCGCAAAAGGGTACTGTAACTGGCTGCACGCCAATCCGCCGGCAGCTTATCATCATAAAAAGCACCCTGCCAGGCATCGACATCGAGACCAAAACTACCAATCATCAAATACTCTTCACTCATACACTAACAACCTCTGTTACAATAATGCTGAAAAAAAGTACTGGCACAATGCCATATCCTTGTAGAGAACCTTCTTCCCGATGCTACTAGCTATCCTGGTAATACTCATCGGCTTTGCTTTATTGGCTTGGAGCGCAAACCGTTTTATAAATGGTGCAGCAGCGTTTGCCAGGCATCTCGGTATCTCACCACTGATCGTTGGCATGACTATAGTTGGTTTTGGCACCTCGGCGCCAGAACTGGTCATTTCTGCCATTGCAGCGCTGGATGAAAATACCAATCTCGCTATTGGTAATGCGATAGGCTCGAATATTGCCAACATTGGTCTGGTTCTCGGTTTCACCGCAATCATCGCTCCCATGACTATTGCATCATCAATATTGAAACGTGAATATCCGTTAATGCTGGCCGCCATGGCACTGGTTTATGTTGTACTGCTTGATGGCATGCTTGGTCTGCATGAGGGCATGATTCTATTTGCCTGCATGTCCGCTGTCACTGCATGGATAGTTTATACAGGCATCCAGGAAGGCCGAAATGTACCCGGTACCAGCGATGACGCACTGGAAGCTGAATTTGAATCCAAACTAGCGCTGGATGATATCATGTCGATTGTAGAGTCAGTATTCTGGTTGTTGGCCGGTGGCATATTGCTCGTCATTAGTTCAAGAATGCTGGTATGGGGGGCGACGGCGATAGCCAGCTCACTTGGCATTAGTGACCTGATCATTGGCTTGACCATTATTGCAATTGGCACCAGCCTGCCTGAAATAGCCGCCTCAATTACCAGTGTTCTGAAAAATGAGAATGATATTGCTATTGGTAATGTACTGGGATCAAATATCTTCAACTCTCTGGGAGTAATAGGATTACCTGCTATCATTCACCCTGCTACAGTCAGTACAGAGGTCCTTTACAGAGATTTACCGGTAATGATCGGTATGGCAATTTTACTTTATATATTATTATATAATCATAAAGGAAAACCTGCCCTGTCGCGCACTTCAGGATACTCCCTGTTGTCGCTTTATATTGCTTACATTGTCATGCTTGAGTTTCAAGCGACATAGGAAAAGTATGTTATACGTGTTAGGTTTTATGTATCGCCATAAAAAGCTAAAGACTAAAAACTGAAGATAACAAAAAATGAATATCTTAAACCTCATTTTCCTAAATCCTGATACATAGAACATAAAGCTATATACAAATGAACGATGACGATCTGATCCGCGAAGGCAGGAAAGTACTTCAGCTTGAAGCTGATGCTGTCGCTGCATTATCGGATCGGCTTGCCGAGAATTTTTCTGGTGCCTGTAGCGAAATTCTTAACTGCAAGGGCCGTGTCGTGGTAGTAGGGATGGGAAAATCGGGCCATATTGGCAGCAAGATAGCGGCCACCCTGGCCAGCACGGGTACACCAGCCTTTTTTGTCCATCCGGGCGAGGCCAGTCATGGGGACCTTGGTATGATTACTCCTGATGACCTGGTAATTGCTATCTCAAACTCCGGACATACTCCTGAAATTCTTGCCATCCTGCCGATGATTAAACGTCTGGCGGTGCCTCTGGTATCTCTGACCGGTACCAGCGACAATCCTCTGTGTAAGCAATCCGACTACTGTCTCGATGTGGGAGTTAACAAAGAAGCCTGTCCTCATAATCTGGCACCTACTGCCAGCACCACCGCCGCACTGGCAATGGGTGACGCACTGGCCGTCGCTCTGCTCAAGGCACGTAATTTTACCGCTAAGGATTTTGCCCGATCACATCCCGGTGGTGCTCTCGGTCGGCGTCTGCTTCTATATGTCAAAGACATCATGCACAGTGGCAATGATATTCCACTGGTCAATATCAATGACGACTTACAGCTGGCTTTGCTCGAAATGACCAGCAAAGGACTGGGCATGACTGGAATCGTCGATGACGAGGGCAAGCTTGCAGGCATTTTTACCGATGGTGACCTGCGCCGGACTTTAAATAAAGGAATTGACCTGTATTCAGTAAAAGCCACCGATGTTATGACGGCTGATCCGGTCGTAACCACCGATGACAGACTGGCCGCGGATGTTGTTAACCTGATGCAGAAGCTGTCCATTAACAGCATACTGGCAGTGGATGAAAATCATCGCCCGGTGGGTGCGCTGAACATGCATGACCTGTTACGAGCTGGATTATTATGAAAATCGATAACTTGACACCCGATTTTACAATCCCTGATGAAATACTCAGGCGTGCCCGCCGGATACGACTGTTGCTATTCGATGTCGATGGTGTACTCACCGATGGCCGACTCTATTTCAGTGACAACGGTGATGAAGTGAAAAGTTTTCATTCCCGTGATGGACTGGGTATCAACCTTCTGCAACAGTCAGGTGTTGCTGTCGGAATAATCACCGCCCGTCAGTCCAGTCTGCTTGCCAACCGCGCCAGGGATCTGGATATTCAACACCTCTATCAGGGTCGAAAAGAAAAATTCCCAACTTATCAGGAACTCTGCGAAAAGCTTCGACTGTCTTCTAATGAAGTCGCTTTCGTAGGGGATGATGTTGTTGATTTGCCTATCATGCTGGACGTTGGCCTTTCTATCACAGTCCCGCAGGGACATAAGCTGGTGAAAGAAAACGCTCACTGGGTCACACCAAACGAAGGTGGTTCCGGTGCGGCCAGAGATGTCTGTGAACTGCTTATGTATTCACAGCACACATTAGGCAAAATGATGGCACAATTTTTAACTACCGATTGCAGATCTTTTTAAGCTAAAGGACGAAATGAACTGGTTTGAACGAATCATTATTTTCACTATTGTCGGTGTTCTTGCAGGCATCACTGCCTGGATGCAATCTGATTTACTAGAGGAAACTACTGACCAGCAGCAGATGGCAACAGAAAGTCATAACCCTGATTACTACATAGAGAATTTTTACGCTGTTGGTATGGATACAGATGGTAATCGCCAGTATGTACTTGAGGCAGAACGCATGGTGCATTTCCCGGACGATGATACTGCCCTGCTTGATAAGCCACATGTTATACAATATGAACCTGAACGCGCTCCGACACATATCTATTCTGAAACCGGATGGATCTCTGCCAATGGTGATGAGGTCATACTGACGGGTAATGTACGTGTCATCCGTGGTCGTGACAGCACCGGGAGCGGTGGCGTCACAACAACAGAAAAACTAAATATAGTGCTGAAGGAACCTATTTCCTGAGCTGCCTGGAGAGAACATTTATGAGTCTTTATTCACGCACCCTGTTAAATTCCAGTCTCGTCCTTGCCGGTCTGCTTTTCAGCAGCATCGCAATGTCGCTTGACAAAGATAAATCTGCGCCTGTTACCATCAATGCCGATACCACAAACATTGATTTTCGTACCGGTAAGCGAGTCCTTACCGGCAACGTAGATATCACTCAGGGCACACTGAATATCAAAGCAGATAAAGTTGTACTGCTCTACAAGGGTGATGAAATAGATACCGCCACTGCCTATGGAGAACCCGTCAGGTTTAAACAATTACCCGAAGGGCATACAGAAGTTGTGCGTGGCGAGGGGAAAACACTGGAACTCAAACAGGCAAAAGACCTGATTACGCTGAAAAATAATGCGAAAATCACGCAAGGGACAAACACAATAACGGGCAAGGTCATCTATTACAATACAAAGACCAGTAAAATGACTGTCAAAGGCCAGTCTTCTGCCAAACAAAAGTCAGCTACCGCAGGTAAGCAGAAATCACCCGGTAAAACGAGCGACAAGAAAACAGACTCAGGACGCACCAGGATAGTCATTCAACCTGGCAGCATGAAAAAATAGACACTAATGCATTAATCCATCGACACTGAATAAAAGATGAGTATTCTTTCTACAGAAGGCCTGCAAAAGACTTATAAGGGCACTACCGTTGTCAACGGGGTAGATATCAATGTTGAAACGGGTGAAGTCGTTGGACTGCTTGGACCCAATGGTGCTGGAAAAACTACCTGCTTTTACATGATCGTTGGCCTGGTACAACCAGGCAAAGGCAGCATCTGGCTGGATGACATAAATATTACAGGCATGCCGATGCACAGACGTGCAAGACTGGGTATCGGCTATCTTCCTCAGGAACCATCGGTATTTCGTAAATTGACGGTTGAAGAAAATATCATGGCGGTACTTGAGGTACAGCCTGATCTGACTGAGGCCGAGTGTCATGAACGAGTAGATTATCTGCTGGAAGAATTTAATATAGAACACAAACGCGATGCCCTGGGAGTGAGCCTTTCCGGCGGCGAGCGCCGACGCGTTGAAATAGCGCGCGCACTGGCACTGGAACCGCTTTTTATACTGCTTGATGAACCCTTCGCCGGTATAGACCCAATATCAGTCGGTGATATCCAGCAGATTATTTCACAACTGAAAAATATGGGTATAGGACTATTGATCACCGATCATAATGTACGTGAGACACTCGGTATCTGTGATCGTGCCTATATCCTTAGTGATGGCGAGGTTCTTACAGCGGGTAGTGCGGAACAGGTTCTTTCACACAAAGAAGTTCGAGAGGTCTATCTCGGGCACAATTTCCGCCTTTGATAGCCATGATAACTGCATAGGATCCATTTACCGTCTATAATTTGTTAGTGAAAAGACACTTGATTTAGCTCATCGCAGATGTCATATAGATCAATGTGTATATATCATTCTAATTGACAAGCCTCCGATAGAGAGAGAATATGATGACAGGGGGATATTCTGATATGGTAATTCTAAGCCTAAGTATATTAAACAATAACGTCAATAAAGCATGAAACAGACTCTGGAACTAAAAATAGGCCATAAACCTGTCTCTTATACAAATCTCCGAGCCCACGAGACATAATAGCACATCACGTATTCAGACTACTGC
>JARFQE010000113.1 GCA_029287915.1 Arenicellales bacterium | reverse complement strand
GTAAAGGGTGCTGCCGGTCAGGCGATACAGAATATGAATTTAATGTGTGGCCACGATGAGATAACCGGGCTGGATGTGGTGCCGCTTGCACCATAATTCTGTCCGTTGCGGATAAATCGTGCCTGGTATTGAACAAGATAGACAGTTTGCCGCAAGCAGGCAGTCGAAATGGCTGGCAAGGCTGCTCTATATCCTGGGGCTATTTTCGATAGGTGCGATTATCGCCATTGCCTACAGATCAGGTAAAGATGATGCTGATGTCGACTGGAAGCGTGCAGTCACGGCATACCAAGGCCTGGAGGAAGAACATAAGCATGCGTTGAAAGAAATTAACAGGCTGAAAGCTTCGCTTGAATTCGAAAAGGCCAGGTCTGACAGGGAACTCCAGATAAACAAGCAGGCATTCGAGGAAATTAGCCGCACGCTCCAGGCAACCAGCCATGAAATGGCAGAAATGAAGGAAGACCTGCGTTTTTACGAGAGCGTCATTCAGGCGGAAAGTGAAGGCCAGGGACTGCAAATCCGGGCGCTGCGGATTTCAGCGACAAATCGTCCGGAACGTTATGGCTACACACTAATTGTTGTCAATGGGTCATACGGTAAAAAAAAGAAAAAGGGTACAGCCAAAATAGAGCTGCATGGTCTGGACGAAGGCAAGGCTGCTTCTGTTACGGTTAAAAATGAGCATGGGAAGAATAGTTTTCCCTTAAAATTCAAATACTATCAGAAGCTTGATGGTGTCTTTGATCTGCCCGCTCAGTTCCAGCCCCGGCGAATAAAGGTCGCTGTCAAAATGCGCGATGCAAAACCTGCTAGTATTGAAAAATGGTATGATTGGCCTCTGTTACAAGCGGGCCAGGAGCAAGAAGCCCGACAGAAAACAGGTGGGGTGGAGATAGAAAAAGGAGATTGATGCAATGTTAGGCAGTAAAAAACCCGCAGCACCAGCACCTTCTGCGCCCGTCAAGGCTCAGAAGCCCACAGATAAGATAGACACCCTGATAGGCCCTCAGAGCGAGTTCACCGGCGATATAGTCTTTTCCGGCGGTCTACGGGTCGATGGAAGGGTTACCGGAAGCCTCACTGCCCGTGATGCCGATACCGGATGCATGCTGACAATCAGTGAGCGAGGTGAAGTTAAGGGGAATGTAACGGTTCCCCATGTGCTAATAAATGGCATGGTCAACGGTAACGTGACTTCTACCGGTAAAGTGATTTTGCAGGGCAAAGCCCGTGTTATAGGTGATGTTCATTATGCTTCCATAGAGATGGAGCTTGGTGCGACCGTCAACGGCAACATGGTTTGCGAAACAGCGAAAAAGAGACCGGCCTCTGTCAATTCACAGGCTCCACAGGCCGTTGCGGGTGCTGCAGTAGCTAGTGCGGCTAAACATAATACTTGACCAATAAGGTCGGGATTGGAATAATACTAGAATATTAGCTATTTCTGATGGAGTCGTTCAGATGACTGAAGCAGCAGTACAAAATGAGTCTCTCCTGGTCTTTACAGATCAGGCAGCGGCTAAAGTGAAATCCCTTATAGAGGAAGAAAATAACCCTGACCTGATGCTGCGAGTTTACGTAACTGGCGGCGGCTGTTCTGGATTCCAGTATGGTTTCTCGTTCGAGGAAAGGGAAACTGAAGGTGACACGCGAGTCGAAAAAAACGACGTGGTACTGCTTGTTGATCCGATGAGTTTTCAGTACCTGGTAGGGGCCGAAATTGACTATAAGGATGATCTTGAGGGTTCAAGGTTTATTATCAACAACCCGAATGCCACCACTACATGTGGATGCGGTTCTTCATTCTCGGCCTAGGTTGGATTAAGGCCAGGCAGATCACGATGGGCGTCTAATTGGCGCCCTTTTTTTATTGTTGCCCGGGAAAGTTTGACCTTATGGGTGCTATCGCGCCACACAGCTTTACTGGTGTGAAGCTATAGATCTATTCGCCGTAAGACTATCCACGCTTGATGCAATCTTCACGTATTGAGTGTTAGCTGTTATCCAGTGTTGACTCGGTTGCGACCTGCAGTATCTGAATAGAATCCAGTTCCAAATTCATGCGCTCTGAAGTTTTCAGGAACGCGTCTCTTTGCGAATTGGAAATTGGTTCAGCTGCTGGCTGACGGAACGTCAATGGATTGACATGTTTGCCATTGATACGGAACTCGTAGTGCAAGTGTGGTCCGCTGGCGAGGCCTGTCGAGCCGACTTTACCAATGACTTGCCCCTGTTTAACATGGCTGCCTTTTTTTAGGCCACGTGAATAGCTGGACAAGTGTGCATAAAGCGTACTGTATGTGCTGCCGTTGTTGATGATAATGGTCTTTCCATAACCGCCTTTGCGTCCAAGGTGGGAGATTTTACCGTTGGCAGTTGCGCGTATCGGTGTTCCGCGGCCGGCCGCATAATCAACCCCTTTGTGCGCGCGCCATTTTTTTAATACAGGGTGGAAGCGTGCTTTGGTGAACCGGGAGCTAATGCGGCTGAACTTGACGGGTGAACGCAGAAAGGTCTTTTGCATGCTGGTTCCGTCAGGGGCGTAGTACTTTAGATCACCCGAATCATCCGGATGAGCGATTGCACGGAAAGTCTTACCATTATTTACGAATTCTGCAGCGAGAATGTTGCCGCTAAGCTTTTTTTCTCCATCAACGTAGACGTCATCGTAGATGATTTTGAAGCTGTCTCCCGCTTGCACGTTGAGCGAGAAGTCGATGTCCCAGCCAAAAATTTCGGTCAGGTTCATGATATGAGTGTCGCTGATTCCAGCTCGTTGGGCGGCGGCATATAGTGAGGAATTGATATGCTGGGCGACTTTGTGCTGCCGTCTGGATGTCGGCAGGTAATGCCGTGTAATTGCAAACTTATCTGATTCGCGTACCGCATGAACCCAACTCAATGATGTATCTTCATAGATCATTTCGACGATGTCGCCACTGGCGTCTGTGCGAACGTGGATC
>JARFQE010000067.1 GCA_029287915.1 Arenicellales bacterium | reverse complement strand
ATTGTATCCCGTGACCTGGCACCTGCCGACACTCTTGCACTGAAACCACGACACATCCGTGGCATACTGACCAACCTTGGTGGCCCAATATCACATTCTGCCATCCTTGCCCGCAGTTTGGGTATCCCTGCCGTGGTGGGCTTGCACGCGGCGACCCGGTATATTCGTCACGGCGACAAACTGATTGTTGATGGGCGACGTGGTGACGTCATCATTGCACCAGATAAAAACACGCTTACAGCATATCGAAAACTAAAAAGGGCAAATCTGCAAAAGGCCCGCAAGCTTGAAACACTGTCAAAAAGTCCAGCAGTAACGATAGATGGACATCGCATTAGCCTGCTGGCCAATATTGACCAGCCGAAGGATGTACGTCATGTCTTGAATGTCGGCGCTTCAGGAATTGGCCTGTTTCGAACTGAATTCCTCTATCTGAACCGGCAGGAACTACCGACAGAGAATGAGCATTTCAATGCCTATATGCGTGTTATTAGACGCTTCAACAAGCAACCCATCACCATACGTACAATGGATCTGGGGGCCGACAAAAATTTTGACAATAGTGACGAAACTGTACTGAATCCGTCACTGGGTCTGCGGGGAATACGAATGAGTCTTGGCAGTCCCTCCATGTTCATACCGCAGTTGCGCGCAATACTACGCGCCTCTGCACACGGACGTGTGCGAATGATGATCCCGATGATGACGAGTTTGAATGAGCTATTTCAGGTGTTGTCTCTGATCAAGGATACCCGAAAAGCATTACGTGACGAGAACATACCATTTAATACAAAGATGCAGATAGGAGGAATGATAGAGGTTCCGGCAGCAGCCGTTTCCGCTGACCTTTTCGCCCCACATCTTGATTTTTTCTCCATCGGGACAAATGACCTGATTCAGTATGTACTGGCTATAGACCGAGTGGATGACGGGGTCAGTTATCTGTACAACCCATTACACCCATCGGTACTTCGATTAATCGAAATGACGGTACGTGCTGCCAACAAGGCTGAGATTCCAGTTACCCTCTGTGGTGAAATGGCGGGTGATCCGCAACTGATCGAGGTGCTGCTGGGACTCGGACTACGCCATCTCAGCATGGATCCTGCCAATATACTCGAAGCAAAAGCCATTATCCGCCAGCTTGATACAAAAAAAGCAAAAAAAATGTCACGAAAATTGCTGTCAGGAATTGATGGTTAACAGGTTTTACAGGAAAAAATACATTCTGCTGGATAACGAATTTCAGAATACAGAAAAAAGTATCAATATATAAAAACAAAAACATATCAATTCAGTCAAAGTCGCGAAGGTAAAAGAGTAGTTCAGAAAAAACTGAGAGCAAGATGAAATCACTCTGTTATTTTTGCGCTCACAATAATCCTTTACACTGTATGGTTAAAAAAAATTTCACTGGATGCTTACTATAACGGTAACTGTCTCCGCTATCTGATAAACTCCGCCCAATCCTGAGTGGAGCCAGAATGACTGAAGCAAACCAAGACAATGTGCAAGATCTGATTGAGCATATAGTTACTGTGCTGAATGAATCCGGCATTGAAAAGATCAGGGATGATCTACAGATGCTACACCCAGCTGATATTGCTCGTCTGCTGGAATCCATCCCCCCTGAAAATCGTGAACTGATCTGGCCACATATCGACAACTTGCGTCGTGGTGAAACACTGGTCGAACTTTCTGAAGGGGTGCGTGAAGGCCTGATGGCCGATATGAATACGCATTCTCTGGCCGCGGCAGTACATAATCTCGACACTGATGAAATAGCTGACCTGATCCCTGAACTTCCCGATGAAGTTATCGCTGAAGTACTGTATGTCGCAGATCGTGAAAAGCGTGAGCAGCTGAAAGCAGTATTATCCCATGCCGAAGATACTGCAGGTGGTCTGATGGATATCGATGCGGTGGCGATCAGGCCGCGCGTAACCGTTGCCGTAACGCGTCGATATCTGCGCATGCTGAATGAACTGCCTGAATACACAGACAAACTTTTTGTCATCGATCGAAATAATAAACTTGTTGGAGCACTGCTACTGTCTGACCTGGTAACAGCTGATGACGCACAACGAATCGATGAGATAGCCAATAAGAATATACGCACTTTTTCTGTTCAGCAACCGCAACAGGAAGTTGCGCAGGCATTTGCCCGCTATAATCTGGTGTCGGCACCTGTCGTAGATGACGACAATCAGCTGCTGGGCCGTATCACGGTTGATGATATCGTTGATGTGATCCAGGAAGAGGCTGATCGCCGGGTAATGGCTCCTGCTGGCCTGGATGAAGAAGAGGATATCTTTGCCCCTGTGATCCACACTTCGCGCAGTCGCGCAGTGTGGCTAGGAATTAACCTGATAACAGCATTTATCGCAGCAACAGTAATCGGTCGATTTCAGGAAACCATCAGTGGCCTGGTTGCCCTTGCTGTGCTAATGCCAGTTGTCGCCAGCATGGGAGGCAATGCAGGCATACAAAGCCTGACGGTTGTTATCCGTGGCCTTTCCAATGGGACCATCACTGACAAAAATGCGCGCAAGGTTTTTATTAAAGAGCTACTGGTAGGCAGTGTCAATGGAATCATCTGGGCTGTGGTGGTAACACTGGTTACACTGCTGTGGTTCGGTAACCCTGCATTGGCGATGATAATAGGTGTGGCAATGATCATCACCATGGCCAGCTCCGCCCTGTTCGGTGCACTACTGCCTTCAATGCTTAGTCGTATGGGAATCGATCCTACACTGGCAGGTGGCGTTGCACTAACGACAGTTGCGGATGTTGTTGGTTTTGTTAGTTTCCTTGGCCTGGCGGCTATCTTTTTGGTGTAGAAGACAAGTTTTCAGTTTTCAGTTTTCAGTTTTCAGTTTTCAGTTTTCAGTTTTCAGTTTTCAGTTTTAACAATATGGTGGAACTGTATTCCTGTAAATCAAACAAAAGCCTGTGATTTGAATTTTCTCTCATGTCTTCTGTGTTCTTTTTTCGACTTAACACTTAAGACTTCTTTTTCCACCTTTTAACCTAACGTACAGGACTGGTAGAAACCAAAATATTAGCAAAGCAAGAAACAGGCTGTTGCCAAAGCGCACATAAGGTGTCTGGCCTTCTATCGGAACCACGCTTGCTTTGAGAACACCGGTGGTGAACTGCTCCAGCCTGGATATGATTTCTCCCTTTTCATTGATCACAGCCGTAATCCCAGTATTGGCCGCCCTGACGAAGTAACGCCCTGACTCCCGCGCTCTGATCTGGGCCATCTGTAATCGTTGATGTGGTGCCAAAGAATCGCCAAACCAGGCATCCTCACTAACATTAATAAGGAACGCTGCTCCACTGACATTTTTTGCCAACTCCTCACCAAAGGCATCCTCGTAGCATATACTGACGGAAACTGGCCAGCCTGAAAGCTCAATATCTGGTTGTACACCCTGCCAGCTGGAAAAATCTGACATGGGTATTTTCAGGTAATCAATCAACCAACCGAGTATTGGCTTAAAAGGGAGAAATTCACCAAATGGTACCAGGTGCTGTTTTCTATAAATCTCATTTGCTTCCGGTTTTGTATTTGAATCACTGATAGAAATTGCGGCATTGTAGTATTCCCCACCAGGCATGGTGTCAATGGTACCAATTAGATAATCCGGCATGCTGCCATTTTGTCTTCGTGGCAGAGATATTGCTAACCAGTCAGAAACATGCTGCCAGCTATCCGGCACAGCCCCTTCAGGCCAGACTATGATTGCACTGCTATTCACCACGTCTCGACTAAGTGCCACATAATGAGAAATAATTTGCTGGCTGGCTCCTGGTTTCCATTTTTCGCTAAGAGGGACATTACCCTGCAACAGGGCAATATCAATTTTTTTTCCGGCTGGTTCGACAAATTGTACTATGCCAGCAGCCCAGCCAATAAAGAACATACTAGCAAACAGTGCTATTGCCAGCAGTCTGCTGAGGCCTCCCTTCCAAATTATGATTGAGGCTGCCAGAGCAGCCAGTATTGCGACAACAAGACTCATGCCATAGACGCCTATCAGCGGCGCCAGGTTCATCAACAGGCTGTTGCTCTGTGAATAACCAAGGTTTAGCCATGGGAACCCGGTCATCAACCAGCCACGCATCCATTCCATCAATACCAGCAAGACAGGTGCTGCAAAAATCAGGCGACAGGTTCCCGGCTTCATCACTCGAGCCTGTAACCAGCCAGCTATTGCTGGAAAAAGTGAAAGATATGCGACAAAAAGGAAAACCAGAAAGGCTGCCATTGGCGCGGGCATAAAGCCGAATTCATGGATAGAAACATAAACCCAGGAAGCTCCTGCACCAAATTGCCCGAGTCCGAAAACAAACCCCAGCCATGCTGCACGGGCAGGTGTGACTTTAGACCAGAAGTAAAACAGGGTTGCTGTAAAAATTATGGCCAGTGGGTAGTATGCGAATGGAGCAAAGGACAGTACCAGCCCTGCACCGGCAAGCAGTACGATGGCATCCTGCCACCGTGGGTTTATCATATGTTATCTTCCGGTGCAGAATCCGTGCTTTCATTCACTGTTAATTTGAGCAGATTGATCCGCCTGGAATCACAATGCAGAACCGTGAAATGGTAGCCACTAATATCGACAGATTCACCTCGTTCAGGCAGATAGGAGAAGGCATTAGTTACCAGCCCACCTATTGTTTCCGTATCGCCCTGCTGCAGTGAACAATCAAAATATTCGTTGAAATCTTCCAGTGATGTTAATGCCTTAACAACATATCCATCATCGGTTTTTCGTATCATGCTGACTTCTTCATCGTAATCAAATTCATCCTGAATATCACCGACAATCTGTTCCAGTACATCTTCGATGGTTACCAGTCCGGCCACTCCGCCATATTCATTCATAACGATGGCCATATGATTACGATTGGCGCGAAAATCTGACAGCATAACATTGAGTCGCTTGCTTTCAGGTACGAATACGGCCTGCCGAAGGACATCCTTGAAAACAAAACGTTGTTGCTGATCGCTTTCAAAATAGCGTAATAAATCTTTAGCCAGCAGGATACCGATAACATTATCACGATCTTCTTTTATCACCGGGTAGCGTGAGTAGCCATGTTTATTCATCACCGGCAGACAATCTTCAGGAGAGACGTCTCTATCGAGTACGACCATTTGCGATCGCGGCACCATGATATCCCGTACCTGCATAGTCGATACCTGAAAAACACCCTCTATCATGTCAAGTGCATCCTGGCCGATGAGATGACGCTCACTAGCGTTACGCAGAATCTTTATCATATCTTCGCGTTCCATGGATATGCCCAGCAGGGAAAGCCCCAGCCTGGATAACCAGGAACGCAGACGAGGTCGAGGTTTCTTGAGTTTTTTCTTCATTATTGTTGTAGCAATTGTTCGTCATAAGGTGGTGAATAGCCGAGTCCAGTAAGAATTCTGGTTTCCAGTGCTTCCATTTCTTCAGCCTGAACGGCATCGATATGATCATAGCCACAAAGATGCAGCACTCCATGTACAAGTAAATGTGCCCAGTGTGCCTCAACTGATTTGTGCTGTTCATCAGCTTCACGCTGAACCAGTGGAGCACAAATTACCAGATCACCCAGTATTTCGGTGTCGACACCAGGTGGGTCTTCGAATGGGAATGATAGAACGTTGGTAGCACTTGCCCTGTTACGATAGCGGCTGTTTAATTCCGCACTTTCATTCATGTCAGTTACACGAATGGTCAGCTCCTGGTTGCCGCAGGCGCAGGCATCAGCAGCGGCGTCTGCCCAAAGCTGAAATTTATTTTTGTCTGGAATTTGTTCAGAGGAAACAGCTATCTGCAGATTAATCATCAATGACATTTCAGTCTCTGTTGTCATTTTCTTTAACATCACTAAGCTGATAGGCCTCGACAATCTTCTGTACCAGTGGATGCCTGACCACATCACTTGATTTGAAGTAGTTGAACTTGATCTCTGGTATCTTACCAAGCACTTCGATGGCATGTGATAGACCGGAACGTTGAGAACGGGGTAGATCAGTTTGTGTAACATCACCAGTAATAATCGCACGTGAGCCACAACCAATACGTGTCAGAAACATCCGCATCTGCTCTTCTGTGGTGTTCTGTGCTTCATCAAGTATTGCCATCGCATCGTTTAAGGTGCGCCCACGCATATAGGCCAACGGTGCAATCTCGATAATATGGCGCTCAAGCAGTCGGTCTACACGATCAAAACCGAGCATTTCATAGAGCGCATCATACAGAGGACGTAGATAGGGATCGACCTTCTGTTCCAGATCGCCAGGTAAAAAACCCAGTCTCTCGCCTGCTTCGACAGCAGGGCGTACCAGGACTATCTTGCTTATCTCTTCTTTTTCTAGCGCCTCAACTGCACAGGCAACGGCAAGGTAAGTCTTGCCTGTACCGGCCGGGCCAATAGCAAAGTTGATGTCATTAGTAATGATGTTTCTGGCATAAGCCTGCTGGCGAGGATTGCGTAACCTCACCTTAGCGCGCGGGGTTCTGACCACCATCACCTGTTCAACTTCAGCGCTATTGTGTGACAGATGCTGTAGTGCTACATGAACCGATGCGGTATCCAGTTCTTCACCCTTCGCTGCATGGGCATAGAGATCCTGGATAACTGTCTCTACCCTGGAGGTCAAAGTCTTACTACCAAAAACGGTGAAATCACCACCGCGGTGCATGATTCGGGTATCAAAATATTTCTCTATTTGTTTGATATTCTTATTAAACTGCCCACAAAGCATGGCCAGTTTCTCATTATCTAGCTGTTCATTATTGGCAAACTGCAGAGAAAAATGATGGACCGGTTCTGACACACTCATTGTGAAGCTCTCATCCAGTGACACACTGAATTGGTATACTGCGAGGGATTTCAATACCATCCACTACACCACGCAGGGAATTGGGCAGAGCCGATGTAATCCTGACATCGATCATCTGTCCAATTAGCCTGGCTGGACCAGCAAAATTAACTACCCGATTATTCTCTGTTCGTCCGGACATCTCGCTATCACTTTTCTTTGAAACGCCCTGTACCAGGACGCGCTGAACTGAACCTACCATGTCCTGACTAATGATAGCTGCATTCTCAAGTATACGATTCTGTAGTATGGCGAGGCGCTCTTTTTTTACCGACATTGGGACAGAATCCTCAAGCTCTGCAGCAGGAGTCCCCGGCCGTGCACTGTAGACAAAACTGAAGGAATGATCGAATCCGATTATTTCGATCAGCTCCATTGTGGCCTGAAAATCCGCTTCAGTTTCACCCGGGAATCCAATGATAAAGTCAGATGACAAACTAATATTTGGTCGCACCAGATTAAGCTTTTCAATAATCTTCAGGTAGTCACGCGCGGTATAACCACGTTTCATCAACGAAAGAATTCGGTCAGAACCGGATTGCACAGGCAAATGCAAATGATCAACCAGTTGCGGGGTGGAGGCAAAAACATCAATTAACGCATCGCTGAACTCCAGTGGGTGTGAGGTAGTAAAGCGAATACGCTCTATTCCCTCAATTTCTGCGACATATTGAATTAGTGTCGCGAGATCAGCCAGGGAGCCATCATGCATACTACCCTGATAGGCATTGACATTTTGGCCCAGCAGATTAACTTCACGCACCCCCTGCTCAGCTAACGCAAACACCTCTGCCAGCACATCATCAAAGGGACGCGAGAATTCTTCACCACGAGTGTAGGGGACAACACAAAAGCTGCAATATTTGCTACAGCCTTCCATGATAGATACAAAAGCCGTTGGCCCTTCAGCCCTGGGTTCAGGCAAGGCATCAAATTTTTCAATCTCGGGGAAACTGGTATCAATAGTACTTTGATGCTCGTTACGACAGTCATTAATCAATTGTGGAAGGCGATGCAAAGTCTGCGGACCGAATATGAGATCAACGTATGGGGCACGATCAAGAATGTCCTGACCTTCCTGGCTGGCCACACAACCACCGACACCAATCAGTAATGAAGGATTTTCAAGCTTCCATTCTCTCCAGCGCCCTAGCTGGGAAAACACCTTTTCCTGGGCTTTTTCACGTACGGAACATGTGTTTAACAATAGCACGTCAGCCAGTTCCGGATCCGAAGTCACAGACATGCCATGCGATCTCGCCAATAGATCAGCCATGCGCTTTGAATCGTATTCGTTCATTTGACAGCCAAAAGTCTTGATAAAAAGCTTCTGGCCTGTTTTGCTAGCCTCAGTGGAATTCGAGGCTGACTTCAAGCTGGTTGTAGACATTAATGTGCAGGAAAAGTGTTACGGAACAGTAAGCTAACTGTATTTGCGCAAAAATTCCAGTAATATTTCCATACAATCGCCAGTCGATATAACAAATACAGACTTATAGTAAGTTTAGAACATATTGATCCGACAACAGGTTTGAGCTTCCAGTAGCCAAATTTCGCGATGGAATTACCATAATATGCCATTGTCTTCCTGCCTTTATGCAATAACATTAAATATGAATTTTTCTAATAAATTTATAGATAATAAAAGTAATCAGTCTGAGTTGGATCCTCGCTGAAGAACTCTGTAGTAGCTATCACCCTCTTCCCTGCAGGGCTGCTGAATCAGGGCAGCAGTTAACCCGGTCGTCCATCAACCCTCGGTGAAAGATAAACGGAAGACATTTTGTAGACAAAAATCCCAAATACGACTACCCATATCAAGGCAGATATCAGCACCAGTGCAGGGTAGCTCTGTGTCGATATCATTATGGGTAAAATGACTCTGACCACTACTGCAACATTAAGGGCTGCAAAGGCAGCGGGGATAAGTGCCGGTGCAAACAGCTTTCTGCCACTGTGCCCCATGGAAACTCGCACCATCATGCCCATTGTCATCAGACCAATGCCGCCTATGGTCAGTGCGTGCAGGGCAAGTGAAACTGCAATTATTCCAGCCATTGATAGTGCCAGTAAAAACAGGCCGACTACAATCCAGCCATAAGCCAATACCAGAACCCACAATAGAGGCACTCGCCAGACCCCATTGCTATACCAGCCAGCCAGGCGAACTAAATGCAACACAGCAGCGATCAGTGCAACGATAACTGAATAGATACCGATCAAGCCTGCCGTATGCAATGCACCAAGTAACAGCAGAACTGCATTTGCGGCTATTTCTATCGTGGAATAAGTTCTACACTGAATCTCACCGCCCAGACCACGTTCGATAAAGAATGGTATTACTCGCCCACCCATAATGCTTATCAAGAGAAGGACTATGTAGACAGCAGCATACACAGCATAGCGTTGCCCATCTTCAATAAAACCCATTACTCCTAGATGAAAAACCGCATTGGCAGCAAACAGAATCATCAGGATAGCGGGAAAAACCAGGTTACGATAATTTCTGCTTTTCATCAGCAGTGGAAAAAGCGTCGCTGCCAGTACAGGCAGAAAGGATAAATCAATAGTGGCTAGTATCCAGTAAGGAAAAACTTCAGGTAAAAATGGCAACACTCTGGCCGTCAGCCATAGCAATGCCAGGAATAATAATGCTGTCCCGTTTGCGGTCTGTCTGCCTGTCCAGTTTTTCACTGCTGTTAATAGAAATCCTGCCACTACTGCAACGACAAAACCATAGACCATCTCATGCCCATGCCAGTCGATAGAGCTATAGATAGTCACTGAGGCCCCTGTTGAAAGAATCCAGCCCCAGATAAAAATTAACAATACGGCAGAGATGCCTGCGAGCAGAAAAAATGGTCGAAAGCCCAGTTGCAACAACGGCATACCGGGATACGGCTTTTTGCCCGGGTCATCCACATTTATCAGCATATGGCAATCTCGACATAGTAAAAAATGTATTGTTTGAAAATTCTTTAAGTATACGTATCGAAAAAAAAAACGAATTGATATTTATCATGCGGCGTGAATTAAATGGATTTGTTAGAATAGATCAATCAATAATCACTTATCCTGCCCCGTAAATTAATTATTATGAGTAAAACTGCACTTATTACCGGAATTACCGGCCAGGACGGTGCCTATCTGGCTGAATTCCTGCTCGCCAAAGGCTATAACGTCCATGGCATCAAACGGCGCACCTCGCTCTTTAATACTGACCGTATCGATCACCTTTACCGTGACCCGCATGAAGCCGAACAGAACTTTGTCCTGCATTATGGAGATATGACTGACTCCAGTAGTCTGGTACGTATCATCCAGCAGACTCAGCCGGACGAGGTTTATAACCTTGCAGCCCAAAGTCACGTCGCTGTGTCCTTTGAGGAGCCTGAATATACTGCCAATTCTGATGCCCTCGGGTCATTACGTGTGCTTGAGGCCATTCGTTTGCTGGGCCTGCAGGAAAGCTGTCGTTTCTACCAGGCCTCTACATCAGAACTGTTTGGTAAAGTTGTCGAGACGCCGCAGAATGAAACCACCCCGTTTTATCCTCGTTCACCTTATGCAGTAGCGAAGCTCTATGCCTACTGGATTACTGTCAATTATCGTGAATCCTATGGCATGTTTGCCTGTAATGGCATTTTATTCAATCACGAATCACCAATACGCGGTGAGACCTTTGTTACACGCAAGATCACACGCGCGCTGGCTCGGATTACATTAGGAATGCAGGATTGTTTGTATCTGGGCAACATGGATGCCAGACGAGACTGGGGACATGCAAAAGACTATGTCGAAGCACAATGGCTGATACTACAACAGGATAAACCGGAAGATTTTGCCATTGCCACGGGCGAACAACATTCGGTCAGAGAATTTGTCGACCTGTCGGCTAAAGAACTTGGTATCACTCTGCGCTGGCAGGGTGATGGCGTCGATGAAGTCGGTATTATTGATGACCTGGATACAGAACGTGATGAACTACCAGGAAAGTGTCCAGCAATCGGATCAGTAATTGTTCGGGTTGACCCTCGCTACTACCGCCCCTGTGAAGTTGAAACGCTATTAGGCGACCCGACTAAATCACGCGAACAGCTTGGCTGGGTACCAAAAATTTCTTTCGCAGAAATGGTTACCGAGATGGTGACATCAGATCTTGAAGAAGCCAAACGTGATGCGCTCTGCCAGTCAAGCGGCTTCAGAACATTTGACAGACACGAATAGGAAATGAAGTGTTAAGTTTCAAGTCGCAAGTTCCAGGATAAGGCCGAAAATAGGACTGAGTCCTCGTTTAGTGATTGTCAGGTTTTAGCCTTGAGACTTCTGACTTGATACTTGCAATTCCTACTAACCATTCTTCAACTCATTAACCAACGATTCGCAGACTTCCTTCGCATCACCAAATACCATAGAGCAGTTATCCCTGAAGTACAGCAGGTTTTCAATTCCTGAATACCCTGGACGCATGCTGCGCTTGATGACGAAGACGTATTTTGCCTTTTCCACATCAAGGATAGGCATGCCGTAGATAGGGCTGGATTTATCAGTTTTGGCGGCCGGATTAGTCACATCGTTGGCCCCGACAACCAGTGCCACGTCTGTGGTACTGAATTCAGGATTTATTTCATCCATTTCTACAACATGATCATAAGGGATGTCAGATTCAGCCAGTAATACATTCATATGTCCCGGCATGCGGCCCGCGACGGGATGTATGGCAAATTTTATTTCTATGCCCTTCTCATCCATGATATCGGTCAATTCTTTCAGTGCGTGCTGTGCCTGTGCGACGGCCATGCCGTATCCAGGAACGACTATAAGCCTGTTGGCATTTTCGATCATGAAGGCAAGGTCTTCTACTGCTGCACTTTTGACGCCCTGGTTGGCCGCCTGCATAGCAGTAGATTCTTCATCATCGGAACCACCAAAACCGCCAAGAATGACACTGATGAAGGAGCGGTTCATTGCACGGCACATGATGAACGATAGAATTGCGCCGGAGAAACCCACCAGCGCACCTGTTACTATCAATGCATTGTTCTGCAAGGTGAACCCGGTAGCGGCCGCTGCCCAGCCTGAATAGGAATTCAGCATCGACACCACCACCGGCATATCAGCACCACCAATTGGGATGATCAACAGAAAGCCAAGAGCAAGAGCAATTGCGGTAATTAGCAACAAGCTAGTGAGGCTGCTACTCTGTGAAAACTGGACGACCAGTGCCAGTGTCACCAGTCCCAGAACAAGATTTAATAGATGCTGTCCCTTGAAAACTATCGGGTTGCCGCTCAGGATACCCTGTAATTTTCCAAATGCAATTAATGAACCGGTAAACGTGACGGCGCCTATGAAAGAGCCAACACCGAGTTCTACCAGCATAATACTATCAATAATGCCAGTAGCTGAATGTTCGGTGAAGGTGCCTATGGCGACCAGCACGGCAGTTAGACCGACAAGACTATGAAAGGCGGCCACAAGCTGTGGCATAGCCTTCATATCGATCCTGATAGCAACCAGGATACCAATCACTGCTCCAATCGCCACACCGGCTAAAATCAATGAATAATTATGTACCATGGGATTCAGTAAAGTGGCTGCAATCGCCAGCACCATCCCGATCATGGCAAGGTAATTTCCTCGTCTTGCCGATGAAGGATGAGTCAGTCCTTTCAGGCCCAAAATAAACAGGGAAGCAGAAATCAGATATATGATAGCTAGTGTATTGGCATTCAACATATTGTTTTCTCTTCCTGATTACTTGTCTTTCTTGCGAAACATTGACAGCATGCGCTGGGTCACGGCAAAACCACCAAAAATATTTATTGAAGCCAGTAGCACTGCGACAAAACCCAGGCCTTGTTCAAGTGAAGTTGCTCCTTCAGAGCCGGCAACCAGTATTGCGCCAACAATAATGATGCCGGAGATGGCATTGGTCAGTGAGATCAATGGTGTATGCAGCGAAGGCGTTACACCCCAGATAACGTAATAGCCGATAAAACAGGCCAGCACAAAAATGAATAAGGCAACAACGGCTGGTGACATACCGCTTGCCGTTATAGTTTCTGTCATATTATTACTCCAGTTATCGGGAATGTTATTGTTCGGAACAGGACTGGCAATCTATATCTGCAAAACAAAAGTTTCAAAAACGCACTTCACCCTGATACACAACCAGTGCAGCCTGGGTTACCTCGTCTTCCATGTAGTCTGGCTGCACCAGCCTGTCATCTTCTTTTGTTACCAGTAATTCCATCAGATTGACCAGATTACGAGCAAAAAAGCTGCTGGCATCTGCTGCTACCATTGCTGGATAATTAGTGTGTCCGACTATCTGCACACCATGCTTGACGACGACTGAGCCAGCCTCAGTTAATTCACAATTTCCACCAGTCGCTGCAGCCATGTCAATGATCACCGAACCTTCCCGCATACCTTTTACTGTTTCTTCGGTTATCAGGCGAGGTGCTGGACGACAGGGAATAGCTGCTGTGGAAATGAGTACATCTGCTTTCTGCAATTCTTTGGAAAGCATCTGCTGCTGCTTTTTTTTTGCTTCATTAGACAATTCTTTGGCATAACCGCCCTCGCCCGAGCCTTCTTCACCAAGATCAAGCTCGATAAATTTCGCTCCCAGTGACTCTACCTGTTCACTGGTTTCCGGACGCACATCGTATGCCCAGACCTGCGCACCCAGTCGACGCGCCGTTGCAATTGCCTGCAGACCAGCAACACCAACACCGAGGATTACCACTCGGGCTGGTTTGGCCGAGCCTGCCGAGGTCATCATCAGTGGAAAGAAACGTTTGTATTGCACCGTAGCTTCAAGCACAGCCCGATAGCCACCAATATTAGCCTGTGAAGATAAAACATCCATAGACTGCGCGCGGGAAATTCTCGGTATACGTTCCAGAGCGAGTACATCAACTTTATTTTCTGCCAGTGATTTAAAAGTGCCATCGTCTTCACACAGACCGGGCAGAGTCACCAGCATAGATCCAGACTTCAGTTTTTTTAATACCGAGGAGGATGGCAGATTAATGCTAAAGATAAAATCTGCAGCACAGATATCCTCGCTACTGACAACGCTGGCACCAGCAGATTCGAATGCAGCATCAGGAAAACCTGACAACTCTCCTGCTCCTTTTTCAATTGCAACTTCAAGCCCCAGCTTGATCAGGCGCCCGACTGAATCAGGAGTAGCCGCAACACGACTTTCAACTTTTTGGTTTTCCTTTAAAATACCGACTTTCATAGCTTTCCGCCAAAAACCCCATCACTAGAAGATTTCAAACAGTCGATTGTACTGGTTACGCGAGCGCGATAAAACACCAAAACATGGCAGATTGCAAGAAGCTGAAATAAACACCTTGCTTGCAGGATGGCCATCGCACTTCCAAGCTTACACAATTATCAAGGGTATTAATGACTGGGACCCAAAAATCTTGTAAAAAACTGGAAAAAATACGCTATCTTCGATATCGTTCGTCGGCTGTTTGCTAGATGGAGTCATTATCAGGAAGTTGTTAAAAGATCTTAACCCGCCTGCCCTGAAAATATCCATCGAGCATACATTAACGGGCTCTTTTAATTATTGCCTTAAAGAGAAGAAACAAAACAGAGGTTAGACATGTATCAAGGCAGCTTGCCACCCCGCCAGGGGCTTTATGACCCTCGAAATGAACACGACAGCTGCGGCGTCGGGTTCGTTGCGGACATTTCTGGTCGTAAAAGTCATCGAATTATTCAACAGGGCCTGGAAATCCTGCGCAACCTGACGCATCGCGGCGCGGTGGGTGCTGACAAACTTGCGGGTGATGGCGCCGGCATCCTGATGCAGACCCCGGATGAATTTTTGCGTGCCGTCAGTGGAGAAATCGATATCACCCTGCCAGCTCTCGGCGAATACGCGGTCGGCATGGTATTCCTGCCGCAGGACAGTACCACAGCCGCGACCTGTATAACTGCACTGGAAAATTTCATTGGGGAAGAAGGACAGGTCGTGCTTGGATGGCGTGAAGTGCCCGTAGACAATAGCGGCCTGGGCTATTCAGTGCTTCCGTCTGAACCGGTTATTCACCAGGTGTTCATCGAAAAAGGTGAGAACTGTACAGATCAGGACGCTTTCGAGCGCAAGCTTTTCATTATTCGCAAACAGGTGGAACACCACATCCATTCAGCGGGATTACCTGGCGGCAACGCATTTTACATCTCCTCGATGTCTTCCCGCACCCTGCTGTATAAAGGGATGCTGCTGGCTGGCCAGGTTGGTACATACTATAAAGACCTCAACAACGAGAAAATGAAAAGCGCTCTGGCACTCGTTCACCAGCGCTTCTCAACCAATACCTTCCCGACCTGGGACCTGGCACAGCCATTCCGTATGATCGCGCATAATGGCGAAATCAATACGGTACGCGGCAACGTCAACTGGATGGCGGCACGTCGCTATAGTATGGCCTCCGATCTCTTTGGAGATGACCTCGAAAAAATCTGGCCGCTGATCTCAGAAGGCCGGTCAGACACGGCCTGCTTTGACAACGCGGTCGAGCTGCTTTACCTCGGCGGCTACTCAATGTCACACGCAATGATGATGCTGATACCTGAAGCCTGGTCCGGCAATCCGCTGATGGACGAAAAGCGGCGTGCCTTTTACGAGTATCATGCGGCACTGATGGAGCCCTGGGATGGACCGGCGGCGGTCGCCTTTACCGATGGTCGCCAGATCGGTGCAACGCTTGACCGTAATGGGCTACGTCCGGCCCGCTACCTGATTACGGATGACAATCTGGTGCTGATGGCCTCCGAAATGGGCGTACTGGACATCCCTGAAGAAAGGATTGTCAAAAAATGGCGCCTGCAGCCCGGAAAAATGTTTCTTATAGACCTCGAACTCGGGCGTATCATTGATGATCAGGAACTGAAGGCCGAATTGAGTGACTGCCACCCCTACCAGGAGTGGCTGGATAAAACCCAGCTGGAAGTGGAAAAACTCAACAGCGGTATCAGCCCGATGGAACCAGATCATGACACGCTGCTCGATCGACAACAGGCATTTGGCTATACGCAGGAGGATGTCAAGTTCCTGCTCAAGCCGATGGCTGTCACTGGCCAGGAAGCCACCGGATCGATGGGTGCCGACAATCCTCCGGCTGTACTTTCAAACCGTGCCAAACATCTGTCCAATTTCTTCAAACAGAATTTTGCCCAGGTAACCAATCCGCCGATTGACCCAATACGCGAAGAACTGGTGATGTCACTAGTATCACTGGTCGGGCCTCGCCCGAATCTGCTCGGCTTTGACGACGCTGGCTCACATATGCGACTGGAAGTGAGTCAACCTATCTTGACCAATACCGACCTTGAAGCTATCAGGAATGTGGCCGACGCCAGTGAAGGACACTTCAGGACCGTGACACTGGATATCTGCTATCCCGCAGGAATCGGTGCGGAAGGGATGGAAAATGCACTTACCGATTTATGTAAAAAAGCAGAAGATTCGGTCAAGGCTGGAAATAACATCCTGATCCTCTCGGATCGTAAAGTTAATGCCGACTATATTGCCATTCCGGCGCTGCTGGCGACCTCGGCTGTACATCATCACCTAATCCGGACTGGTCTGCGCACCAGCGCCGGACTGGTCGTTGAGACCGGTGGCGCACTTGAGGTGCATCATTTCGCAACTCTTGCAGGCTATGGTGCAGAAGCGATCAACCCATACCTCGCCTTCGAGACACTGCGTAGCATGGCCCCTGACCAGCTGGATGGTGTTGAATACAGGGAAGCGCGCTCGCGCTATATCAAGGCACTGGGCAAAGGCCTCAAAAAAGTCATGTCGAAAATGGGTATATCGACCTACCAGTCATACTGCGGTGCACAGATTTTTGATGCGGTGGGCCTGGCATCCAGTTTTGTGGAGCGCTACTTTACCGGCACCGCTACTACTATCGAGGGCGCTGACCTGAATGCGATTGCGCATTCTGCTGTTGAATGGCATAAAAACGCTTTTGGGGGAAAAGAAATCTACCGAAAACATCTCGATGTCGGCGGTGATTATGCTTTCCGACTGCGTGGCGAAAGTCACATGTGGACACCGGATACCATATCAAAGCTTCAGCATGCGACACGCGCAAATGATGCCGGAACATTCGAACAGTTCAGCCAGCTGGTCAATAGCCAGAACGAGGAGCTGAAAACGTTACGCGGTCTATTTGAAATCAAGCTAAATAAAGATCC
The DNA here is from genome assembly GCA_029287915.1 of Arenicellales bacterium. Classification (GTDB taxonomy): domain Bacteria; phylum Pseudomonadota; class Gammaproteobacteria; order BMS3Bbin11; family BMS3Bbin11; genus BMS3Bbin11. The sequence goes on along the minus strand of JARFQE010000067.1, from coordinate 16,882 downwards.
AGTTCCACTGGGTGAAGTTGAACCGGCCAGTGATATCGTTAAACGTTTTGCAACCGGTGCAATGTCCTTCGGTTCGATATCCTACGAGGCACATTCGACGCTCGCCATAGCGATGAACCGCATCGGTGGCAAATCGAATACCGGTGAAGGCGGCGAGGCAAGCAGCCGCTTCAAGACCATGGAAAACGGTGATTCAGCCCGTTCCGCCATCAAGCAGGTCGCCTCCGGCAGGTTCGGTGTAACAACCGAGTACCTGGTCAACGCCGACGATATTCAGATCAAAATGGCCCAGGGCGCCAAGCCTGGCGAGGGTGGACAGCTGCCGGGACACAAAGTAAACGCCGAGATCGCCCGTGTGCGTCATTCGACACCGGGTGTCGGACTGATATCACCGCCACCGCACCATGACATTTACTCGATCGAGGACCTGGCACAGCTGATTTTCGACCTGAAGAATGTCAATCCAGATGCTCGTATCAGCGTCAAACTGGTATCCGAAGTTGGTGTCGGCACGGTAGCAGCCGGCGTTTCCAAGGCGCATGCCGACCACGTTACCATTGCCGGCTATGATGGTGGGACCGGTGCCAGCCCGCTGACCTCGATCAAGCATGCAGGCAGCCCCTGGGAAATCGGCCTGGCTGAAACCCACCAGACTCTGGTGATGAATGGACTGCGCAGCCGCATAGCCGTACAGGTCGATGGTGGCATGCGTACTGGCCGTGACGTAGTTATCGGTGCCCTGCTGGGTGCCGATGAATTTGGCTTTGCGACGGCACCTCTGATCGTCGAAGGCTGTATCATGATGCGTAAATGCCATCTGAATACCTGCCCGGTTGGTGTTGCCACGCAGGACCCCGAACTGCGCAAACGCTTCACCGGTAAACCCGAGCATGTGGTCAATTACTTCTTCTTCGTCGCCGAAGAAATCAGGCAGCTCATGTCACAGATGGGATTCCGAAAATTCGATGAGATGATCGGCCAGATGGACCGTCTTGATATGCGCAAGGCGATCGATCACTGGAAAGCCCATGGTCTCGACTACTCCCGGCTGCTACAGAAGCCCGCAGCAGATTCGCCGGAGGATATCTACAATACCATCGGCCAGGAACACGGTCTTGAAAGCATCATTGATCAACAGCTAATCAAGCAGGCTGAACCTGCCCTCAGTAATGGCGAATGTGTCACGATCGAAACAGATATCCATAATTACAACCGTAGCTTTGGAACCATGCTGTCCGGTAAACTGGCGAAAAAATATGGGTTCGACGGCCTGCCCGATGACAGCATCTATATCAAGGCCAGAGGAACCGCGGGCCAGAGTCTCGGTGCATTCCTGGCACATGGTATCACGATCCAACTTGCCGGTGATGGCAACGACTATGTTGGCAAGGGCCTGAGCGGTGGGCGGATCATTATCTATCCACCGGCAGAGTCATCAATCAAGGCCGAAGAAAATATTATTGTCGGCAATACCGTCCTCTATGGCGCGATCACCGGTGAGTGCTATTTCAGCGGTGTAGCAGGAGAGCGTTTCGCGGTGAGAAACTCCGGTGCTACCGCCGTGGTCGAAGCTGTCGGTGATCATGGCTGCGAATACATGACCGGTGGTATCGTGGTCGTACTCGGCCCAACAGGAAGAAATTTTGCTGCCGGCATGAGTGGTGATATCGCCTATGTATTGAACGGCGATGGCACTTTTGAGAGCCGCTGCAACCTGGCCCAGGTCGAACTCGAACCTATCCCTGAAGAGGATGAAGCGCTCGAAGCCCTCGATCACCAGGGCGGCGACATGGAAACCCATGGCCGCGTGGATGTCAGCCATGATATGACCCGATTCGATGCCATCAGGCTCCACCAGCTGATCAAACAGCACCTGCACTATACGAACAGTAATCGTGCCCGTGAGATCCTTGATAACTGGTCAGAATACCTGCCCAGATTCGTTAAGGTAATGCCTGTTGAATACCGTCGTGCACTGCAGGAAGCCAGTGAACAGCAGCATCAACAGCAGACGGCATAAGGGGAGAAAAATATAATGGGAAAACCAACAGGATTCATGGAATTCCAGCGGCAGGATCGCACCTATGCTGCCGTTGCCGATCGTGTCGTCAAGTTTGAAGAGTTTGTCATTCCACTGGAACAGCATGTGCTTGGACAGCAGGGAGCCCGTTGCATGGACTGTGGTATTCCATTCTGCCACCAGGGCTGTCCAGTCAACAACATCATCCCGGACTGGAACGACCTCGTTTATAAAGGCGACATGAAATCTGCCATAGAGGTACTGCATTCAACAAATAACTTTCCTGAATTTACCGGCCGCATCTGCCCTGCACCCTGCGAAGCGGCGTGCACGCTGAATATCGACGACAACCCGGTCACGATCAAGACGATTGAATGCGCGATCGTCGATGAGGCATGGAAACAGGGTTGGATCAAACCCCAGATTACTAAACACATAACTGGCAAACGTGTAGCGGTCGTCGGTTCTGGCCCTGCTGGCCTGGCCTGTTCCCAGCAACTGGCACGCGTTGGTCATGAGGTCACTCTGTTTGAAAAAAATGACCGGATCGGCGGCCTGATGCGCTACGGCATTCCCGATTTCAAACTGAGTAAATCGCTGATAGATAGACGCATGAGCCAGATGCTTGCCGAAGGTGTTGATTTCAGAACGAACATTCAGGTGGGTAAGGATATATCGGCCACTGAAGTACTCGAGAAATATGATGCTGTTGTCCTGACCGGGGGCTCGGAACAGCCGCGTGATCTTGCTATCGACGGTCGTGAACTAGACGGTGTCCATTTCGCGATGGACTTCCTTGAACAGTCCAACCGGCGTGTCGCTGGTGACCATATACCGGAGGACCAGGCAATTGTTGCTACTGACCTTGATGTCGTGGTCATCGGTGGTGGCGACACCGGATCTGACTGTATTGGGACATCCAACCGGCAGGGAGCAAGATCTATCACACAGCTGGAGATTTTGCCCAAACCACCCGAGAAAGAAAATAAGGCACTGACCTGGCCAAACTGGCCTAATAAACTTCGCACCTCGACTTCCCAGGAAGAAGGCTGTGAGCGCATGTGGAGTGTCGCGACAAAACGTTTCAAGGGTGAAAATGGTCAACTGACAGCCATTGATTGTATCGAGGTCGAATGGATGCAGGATGATAATGGCCAGTGGCAGATGGCAGAACTCAAGGGCTCGGAATTCGAAGTCAAGGCAGACCTGGTCTTGCTCGCCATGGGTTTTGTACACCCTGTCCATCAGGGAATGATCGAAGAACTCAGTCTGCAAAAAGATGATCGCGGCAACGTCAAAGCCAATACTGCTGACTACAGTACTTCCGTCGACGGCGTATTCTCTGCCGGTGACATGCGACGTGGTCAGTCTCTGGTGGTGTGGGCCATCCGTGAAGGACGCCAGGCTGCTAGAGCCGTCGATGAATATCTGATGGGATCCAGCGACTTGCCACGCTAGAATTCAGATCATTATGCCAACACTCAAAAACGACCGCTTATTGCGGGCTCTACGACGCGAAGCGGTTGATGTTACACCAGTTTGGATGATGCGACAGGCTGGCCGGTATCTACCTGAGTATCGTGAGACCCGCAGAAAGGCTGGTAATTTCATGAATCTTTGCCAGAACCCTGAGCTCGCCTGTGAGGTCACTCTGCAGCCACTGGACAGATTCCCGCTTGATGCCGCTATTCTATTCTCCGACATCCTGACAATACCGGATGCTATGGGACTAGGTCTGTACTTCGAAGAAGGAGAAGGTCCTCGCTTTCAACACCCGGTTACCGATGAAGATGATATTACCCGTCTCATGGTTCCCGATCCCTACACTGACTTACGCTATGTCACCGATGCCGTCTCGCTGATATCCCGCGAGCTGAATGGGCGCGTGCCACTAATCGGCTTTTCAGGTAGTCCATGGACACTTGCTACTTACATGGTTGAGGGAGGAAGTAGCAAGACTTTTTCTCGTATCAAGGCAATGATGTACAATCGACCGGACCTTCTGCACAGGATGCTTGTTACTCTAGCAGACAGTGTAAGTATTTATCTCGCCGCACAAATAGAATCCGGCGTACAGACTGTCATGATTTTTGATACCTGGGGCGGATCGCTATCACCGTCCAGTTATAGAGAATTCTCTCTTTCCTATATGACTCGGATAGTTGAAAATTTAAAAGCCAGTAAATCAACGGTTCATGTACCTGTGGTACTGTTTACAAAGGGTGGCGGGCAATGGCTGGAAGAGATGGCTGACAGCGGCTGTGATGCTTTAGGTCTTGATTGGACAACCGATTTATCTGATGCACGTTCACGTGTCGGTGACCGTGTTGCCCTGCAGGGCAATATCGATCCCTGTGTACTCTATGCTTCTCCAGACCAGATTCGTCAACAGGTGGCAAAAGTGCTGGACAGTTTCGGTGCAGGAAATGGCCATGTATTCAACCTGGGGCATGGCATACATCCCGAAGTTAACCCTGACCATGCTGCAGTTTTGATCGAGGCTGTGCACACATTGAGCCGTCCTTACCATCAGTAAAACTTATTGTTTTTATAATTCGATTTTGGCGCTAGCTAAAAGTTTATATCAATATCTCAAAATAACAGATAATCAAAATAGACAGTCAAACCACTCACTGATATATTGAGTGACTATCTTCAAACATAAAAACACATAAGGACGACATTATGGCAACTTATAAATGCAATATATGCGGTATGAGTGTAAATGCCACTTGCGGTGAGTGTGATGCGCCACTGGTAAACGGCATACTGAAACTCGACGATGGTAGCGAGGTGCAGATTTCTGAATGTCCAAACGGTCATGGGAAAATAAAATCACCGCAATGTTGCGGGCAAGATATGACCTGTGAGACTTCCTGATTAATTTTTACTCAGTAGAGGATTCCTTTATTTAAAGGGCAGTGTTTTTTTAGTCTCAGCAGCAGTTTTTCTATATTAGTTTTTCACATTCAATGTGCAGAATTTTCGGGTGCAGGCCAGTACAGAATTTAATCAATTGGCGGTGCGTAATGTAAACCGCCATCACGCCACAACGCGTTCAGGCCACGCTTCACCTTCAGGTCTGAATGCTTACCAACATTGCGATCAAACGAGTCGGCATAGTTTCCTACCTGTTTGATAATGTTGTAAGCCCAGTCCTTCTGCAAACCAAGGCTGGCACCTGTATTCTTATCCAGCCCCAGAAGGCGTCGTATTGCTGGTACACGCGACACCTGGCGAACTTGATCTACATTGCCTGCTGAGATGCCTGCTTCTTCAGCATCAAGCATAACAAAAAGACTCCATCGAACTATCTTTGACCAGCCTGCATTTCCAACTGCAACAGCTGGTCCCAAAGGTTCTTTGGAAATAACTTCCGGCAATACCTTCGATTGCCCCGGTTTTTTCAACTGAGTTCGCAAAGAATATAGTGTAGACTGATCTGACGTCATGACTTCACACTGCCCTTCTTCATAGGCTATTAGTGCTTGTTGTGCAGTATCAAATGACTTTAACTGGTATTTCATCCGGTTTAGTAAAAAATAATCCTTCAGGTTTTCGATATGGGTTGTTGCCTTTTCCGCGCATATCGTTGAACCATTCAACTCAAGTGCGCTACGAATAGCTAATTTCTTCGGTACCATAAAGCCCTGGCCATCATAATAGTTCACACCAACAAATGTTATATTCTTGCCAGTATCGCGTGACATATTCCAGGTGGTGTTTCGTGAAAGAATATCGAACTTTCCGGACGAAAGTGACGTAAATCTATCAGCTGCAGATACTGGAATATATTCGACCTTTGAAGCATCAGCGAATACCGCAGCGGCTACTGCACGGCAGATATCAACATCAAGCCCGCTCCACTGTCCCGTGCTATCTTTGACAGAGAATCCAGGCAGATTCTCGTTGATACCGCATCGCACAGCTCCATGTTTTTTCACCTGCTCCAGGGTGGATGCATAGGCGTCGATATTTATCATCAAAGCGGCTAACAATAATGCGATAAGCGGGATATTGTTTTGTTTCATAACGACGATAAACTCCTGTTTGGTTATATATAAAAAACAATTTCGCAAAAACAAAGTTACCAGCGAAAAAGTGTCCATTGCGGAGGATTTACTTCAAGACCCACAGTATCTCGCTTGTATTCCATTTCCCCTGTTCCATCAGGATCAACCAGATAATATGGCGATCCAACACTTGGAGTAATCTTGACCATATAAACGCGATCGTTGACACTGTATTCCTGAACTTCACGGTTGTCGAACTGCTGGATATTGATCTCAGGCTCAAGACCGTCTTCAATCAATGCAGGATCCACATCTTTTGAACTGAAGGCTTGTCTATTGCCTGTATCCGGCTCTCCTGTCTGAGCAGCAGAAAAGCTGAAAATGATCAGCCCCAGTATCATTGTTGCTGGGACAACTGTCACTTTAATTTCTCTCATTTTCTTTTCTTTTTCGTCAAAATCCGAGCCGGCATAATACCAGATACAGGAACTAAGTGCCCACAGCTGCCCAGGCCTTGTAACCTTTACATAAAGCTGATTACCTACCTGAGGTTGGCATTTATGTCCGCAGGACTAATGGCATCGGGCAATGCAGTAGTGCTGATATGACCCTGAGCATTTCGTACTCCTCAATGCGATAATCATGATCAAAGCCGATAACGACCATCAGACTATTGATGATTTCCTCCTTGATCAGCGGGCGCACTCTATCTAAAGTCGACAGCGCGGCATCAAAATGTGCTACCCAGTCAACAGGCAGATAATATTCTGGCCATTGCTGACTACCGAACAAATTGTCCATTCCTGCAATATATGCCCGGATCGCGTGCTGTTCATTGTCATGACCGAATATTGCGACGACAGAAAATAATGTACGCAAATGGTACTGCAGACGATGAAGTTTTATTTGTTTTTTACCACTGGAAGAATCCGGATTACGATTTTCTTCCAGCATCTGCAATAGTAAACGGGAAAGCATATATTCAAAACTGTTAACCTGGCCATCAAGGAGAATCAAACGTTCAACCAGATTATAGAAATCCCACCGTGTTTGTCTTGTCATATGCCTGACTGCCGGGAAACCCAGGTCGAGTATTGGTAATCTAAGGTTCTGTGACAGGTCATCCAGTTGCTGCCTGACCTCAATGACACGAGGTAGGTTTATACCCGCTCCAGCACTACGAATGACTTTCAGTTGCTGTTCTTTGATTTCGCTCTCACTATTCAGCAACAGTGCAAGTATTACCTCACGTACGGTTTTGTCAGATTCCGCCTCAACACGGATTTTATCCGGGATATCATTAAGCAAAATGCGGGCCGATGTCAGGGATTCATCATTAAAACTATCTTCATACTCATTGGCGAAACCAGAAACGCTATGGTCCACAAAATGTTCTTGCATACCTTCATCTATTGCAGATGATCTTTGCTGCGAAGCATTAGTGCTGAACTGCTTTATTTTTACTGCAAGTTTAGCCAGTTCCTGCTGATCAAAACGAATTCCCATTCGTTGCAGACGATTTTCTATCGGTGGATGGGTAGCCAAAAGGCTGCTGAATTGTTTCTGCATTCCATTGGCAAAAAGCATATGACTGACTTCCTCTGTTCCTGGGTCTGCAAGTACTGAACCATGTTGCCATGCTGCAATTTTTTTTAGTGCACCACCTATACCATCCTTATTTCGCGTAAACTGGACTGCAGAGGCATCGGCCAGATACTCTCGTTGACGAGAGATCGCAGCTTTGATCATACGACCCGCTAGCTGACCTATGTAACCAATAATAGTGAGACCAGCACCCAGAAACAGTACTAATAATGCTCCTCCTGATGACTGCCTGCTGGAACGTGCTTTTGAACGAGCAGTGCTACGCAATAGTATATTACCCATCATTCCAATCAATGAGATTCCAAAGAGGGGACCAAGCAGGCGCATGTTCATCCGCATATCACCATTTAAAATATGGCTGAATTCATGTCCGAGCACACCCTGCAACTCATCTCGATTAAAAACTTCCAGTGCCCCCCTGGTCACTGCTACAGCAGCATCCTCAGGTTGATGACCGGCGGCAAATGCATTTATCCCGGATTCCTGTTCCAGTACATACACCTGTGGTACAGGAAGCCCTGATGCAACCGCCATTTCTTCAACAATATTCACCAGTCTACGGACGCTACGATCCGGGTGATTAGCCTCGACTACTGTGCCGCCCAGTGCAGAAGCAACCTTGCCACCACCGCCATGCAAGGTCATCATTCGAAACAGGCTGGCAAGACCGATAAAGACAATAATGCCTAGCGAGAACAGCAACAGGGAATTTGCATCAGCCTCTATTACGCCTTTTATATCAGTAGGGAAGACTAAGGTATGTGAGTATTCACTTTTTGTAAAATACTTGACTACTAAGAAAATCGCATCCAGTGCGATAACTATAGCTATAACAGCAAGAAAATAGACGAACAATAGCCAGCGAGTCTTCGACCGCGCATACTCCTGGTGCTGAAAAAAGTTCATTGGTATACAGGAAGGCTAATACAAGAGATGTAAATCAGAATTTCACTGCCGGCATTTCACGTTTTGTTTCTGATTCAATTTCCAGGAAAGCGCTTGGCATGAAATGGAACCAGCCCGCAATTAGAGAGCTGGGAAACATCTCAATGCTATTGTTATAGCTCATTACAGCATCATTAAATGCCTGCCTGGCAAATGAAACTTTATTCTCGGTAGTCGTCAGCTGTTCCTGAAAATCTCGCATATTCTCATTGGCCTTGAGTTCAGGATAAGATTCAGATAAAGCAAACAGGCGGCCAAGAGCCCCGCTCAGAACCTGCTCGGCACCGGATAATTCTGCAATTGCCTGTGCGTTGCCAGGGTCAGCGGCAGCGGCCTGTAACCCGTTGACGGCTGCAGTTCTTGCTGCAACTACCGCTTCAAGGGTCTCGCGCTCGTGTTTCATGTAACCCTTGACCGACTCGATTAATGCAGGGATGAGGTCATGGCGACGTGTCAGTTGAACATCAATCTGCGAGAAACTATTTTTAACTCCATTGCGCAGACCGACCAGTTTATTATATAGAGCAATACCGTAAACTATTACTGCCACTATAACTACAAAAAATATCATTCCACCGCTCATTATTTTTGTCTCCCTTTTTCTGGTATCTAGAAATTTCTATTCAAGCCGTTCAAGGCAGCAACACGATATGCTTCCGCCATAGTGGGATAGTTAAATGTCGTCTCAGTAAAATAGCGAATACTGTTTGCCCTACCTTGCTGGCTCATCACCGCCTGCCCGATATGGATTATCTCTGAAGCACGTTCACCAAAACAATGGATTCCAAGTAGCTGCAGTGTTTCGCGGTGAAACAGCAGTTTTAGCATACCAACGGTGTGTCCTGCGATCTGCGCCCTGGCGATAGAACTGAAATTTGCCAGACCAACCTCATATGGAACTCCTTCAGTAGTCAATTCACGCTCGGTTCTCCCCAGTGAGCTGATCTCCGGGCTAGTGTAAATGCCGGTTGGAAATTCCCTGTCCAGCTCCCAATCAACATCCGGCTCAGCAATACGCGCACCTACATACCTCCCCTGATCATAACTGGCGCTGGCCAGACCCGGCGCTCCAATAACATCACCGATGGCAAAAATATTTAAACAACTAGTCTGGTAAAACTCATTAACCTGTATACAGCCCCGGTTATCAGTCTCTATCCCAATCTGGTCAAGCCCCATATGATCACTGTTGCCTGTCCGGCCATTCGCCCATAACAGCAGATCGGTTTTAATTTTTTTTCCAGAACGACAGTGAAGAATCACACCATCATCCTTTACCTCTACGCTGTCGTACTCCTCATTATGTCGTATCACTGTACCCTGTTCTCGTAAATAATAACTTAGGGCATCAGTGATTTCATCATCAAGAAAAGATAACAGCCTGTCTCTGGTATTGACCAGATTCACCTTACAGTCAAGATTACAGAATATGGAAGCATACTCGCATCCAATAACCCCTGCGCCATAGATTGTCAGAGAATTCGGTGTTGCATTGAGCTGCAGGATGCTTGTGCTATCATGGATACGAGGATGGGCAAAGTCAATGTCTGGAGGATGGTATGGGCGAGAACCAGAAGCAATAACAAAATAATCTGCGCTCAGTGTTTCCCCGTCTGACGTGTTTGAACGTAGCTGGATACGAAAAGCATCAACAAAGCTCGCATGGCCATGATATATAGTTATGTGATTGCGCTCGCAATAGCGGTTTAATTGAGATACCTGCTGTTCAATCACTCTATCAACATTGTGCAGGAAAGCAGCATAATCAGGCCTGATATGTTCAGTCACTCCTTTGAACAAAGGATTCCGGCGGTAGTCAGCGAGCATCTGTATCGAGTGACGCAGTACCTTGCTGGGAATTGTTCCGCAATGAGTGCTGCTACCGCCTGTTCTTTGCTCTCTTTCTATTAATGCAACCCGGCAACCACTTTTTGCAAGTTTCATCGCAGCACCTTCACCACCGGGGCCACTACCTACCACAATGACATCATAATGCATGGGTTCGGCCATCAGTTAATAATCAGGTGAGTTCACCGGGCTCGAACAGACGGCGATATTCGTTAATCGCAAACCGGTCAGTCATCCCGGCAATGTAGTCTGCAACGACTCTGGCCAGACTACTCTCAGAGTGGCTGGCCATTTCCGCTGACATATCGTGATATTGGGTGGGCAATATGCGATAGTCATTCATAAAGGCATGAAACATTTTACTGATAACACGCTCTGCTTTTTTACTCATTCGTAAAACGCGATAATGCTGATAAAGGTTATGGCGAAGAAACTGTTTCAACTCCAGCGATTCTTTTGCAACTTCATCGCTGTGAACTAATAGAGGCTCGTGATAGTTCCTGACTTCATCAATGTTTCTTACACCAGAATCATGTAAACGGCTAGTACTGTTTTCAATTAGATCAATGACTAGATGATTGATCATTCTGCGCACCGTTTCATTAATCAAGCGCCGGCCATCCAGTTGAGGATACATCTTTCTTACTGTTTCGCAGTGTTTAGAAAACAATTTTGTTTCGCGCAGCTGATCTACTGTGATCAGCCCACCTCGCAGGCCATCATCTACATCATGATTATTATAAGCGATGCTGTCAGCAAGATTTGCAAGCTGCGCCTCCAGACCGGCCTGCTTCCCCTCAATAAACCGTTGACCTACATCACCCAGTTCTCTAGCCTTTTTTACTGCACAATGTTTTAGTATGCCTTCCCTAGTCTCAAAGGTAAGATTGATACCTGTAAATTCAGCATAGCGTTGCTCCAGAACATCAACGACGCGAAGTGACTGCAGATTATGCTCGAATCCCCCATAATCTTTCATACAGGCATTCAAGGCATCCTGGCCACTATGCCCGAAGGGTGTATGACCAAGATCATGAGCCAGTGAGATTGCTTCAGTCAGATCCTCATTGAGACCCAGTTCACGTGCAATCGATCGAGCAATCTGGGCCACTTCAATCGAATGCGTAAGGCGGGTGCGAAACAAGTCACCTTCGTGATTGACAAAGACCTGAGTCTTGTATTCAAGACGCCTGAATGCTGTCGAGTGAACTATACGGTCACGATCACGCTGATATTCAGATCGGTATGAGGGTGAGTCTTCTGCATATTGCCTCCCCTTGCTGTGTTCACAATTTGCACTATAGGGCGCCAGCTTTTGCATAGTCTCAAGCTCTATTAAAAAAGTGAGCGGCTTGCCAGAGTTTGCCTTAATAAATCGGCGTCATAATCATCACTGACGAAGGCTTTGCCAATTTCTTTCAGTAGTACCAGGCGGATTCTCCCATCTTTCACCTTTTTATCAACCATCATTAACTGCAGATAGCGCTCGACATCGAGCTCAGTCGGTGGCTCTACAGGTAAACCTGCATGCTCAAGCAACACAGCAATCCTGTCAACGTCTTGGCGGTTAATCCAGCCTGAACGACGGGACAGATCAGCAGCCATCAACATCCCTATTGCCACAGCTTCACCATGTAGCCATTTGCCATATCCCATGCCGGCTTCTATTGCGTGACCAAAGGTATGCCCGAGGTTGAGTAGTGCCCTGGCCCCTCCTTCGAGTTCATCCTCGGCAACGACCTCAGCTTTATTTGCACATGATCGTAGAATGGCTTCTGCAAGCAGTTGTGGCTCTCTCTGACGCAAGCGATCAATATTCTTTTCCAGCCAGATGAAGAAATTCAGATCTCTGATCAGACCATATTTGATAACTTCCGCCAGCCCGGCAGAAAGCTGCCTGTCGTCAAGAGTATTCAATGTTGTGATATCTGCGATTACGCAACGTGGCTGGTAAAATGCACCGATCATGTTTTTTCCACGCGGGTGGTTGACAGCGGTCTTACCTCCAACGGAGGAATCCACCTGTGCCAGCAATGTTGTTGGAATCTGAACAAAAGGCACACCGCGCTGATAACAGGCTGCTGCAAAACCGGTAATATCTCCAACCACACCACCACCCAGCGCAATCATTGTAGTTTGCCTGTCGCAGGGGACTTTCAACAGGGCGTCGAAAATACCATCAAGAACTTCAAGGTTCTTGTATTCCTCTCCATCAGGCAATATGTGTGTATAAACCTGAAGACCAGAAAGAGACTGTAAAAGTATATCAAGATAAAGAGGAGCTACTGTCTCATTACTGACAACCATGACCTGCTGACCCTTAATGAAAGACTTGATCAACTCAGCATTTCCCAGCAAGCCCTGTGCAATATGAATAGGATAGGATCTCTCCCCGAGTTCTACATTAAGGACTGACATATCTGCAAATATTCATGAATTATGGATTAATATGTTTTTCATGTTGTTGATAGATTTCTCGTGCAACATCCTGTGCTGATCGCCCATCAGTAGTAATAGTGATATCTGCTACAGCTAGATAGAGCGGTTCACGTTCAGCTAACAGGTCCTCAATAACTTGCTTCTTATCATCGGTTTCCATCAATGGACGATTGCGGCTCTTTTTTAGTCTTTCATAAAGTATGTCCACCGAAGCTTTCAGATAGACGACATAACCCTTACTGCGCAGGTTCTGCCTGGACGTCTCATCAAGTACTGAACCACCGCCAGTAGATAAGACTATATGACGCCTTTGCGTCAATTCGTCGATCATTTGAGCTTCGCGCTTGCGAAAGCCTTCTTCTCCTTCTATATCAAAAATCAGACTGATTGATGCCCCAGTACGCTTTTCAATTTCTGTATCCGAGTCGACAAAATCATACTTTAACATTCGCGCGAGATGAGAACCTATGGTCGTCTTTCCAACCCCCATAGGACCGACAAGAAAAATATTTTCAGACATTATTGATTACTTTTGATTTTTCCGATTTCGAAATTTTCATAATAACCCGAAAAGGATGGTAAATAGACAAAAAAAACACCGTGATCCGAAGATCACGGTGTGGCTGCTATCTATGCCAGTTTAGACAGAAAATATCAACTATCAAGGAGGCCAAATGATGGCGTAATTATTTTTGGTGTCAGGAATATTAATAGCTCTGACTTTTGGTCTGTAATTGACTTATTGCGGAAGAGCGTACCTAACACAGGCAGGTCACCCAGCAACGGTATTTTCGTCACATCTTCACCAATTTGTTGCTGGAATATACCACCGATTACGGCCGTCTCACCATGATCAAGCAGAATCTGTGTTTCGATTTCCTTGGTATCGATGGTTGGTTCAGTCGGCGATACAAAACTATCTTTGGTAATGAAGACATCCATGATGATACGGTTATCGGGTGTGATATGAGGTGTTACCGTCAGCCCAAGGACTGCTTTCTTGGTGACTACGCTACCCACACCGAGCACATTAGTTGTAAAAATACGCTCCTGACCCTGTTCAATATGAGCTTCTTTATTGTTTGCCGTAATCAGGCGTGGACTTGAAATCAGCTTACCTTTACCTTCCGCCTGCAGGGCAGTCAGTTCAACTGAAAGCACCTGCCCATAGCCTTCGGCAAGCTTCGCCAGGGTAAAGCCGATTGAACCTGCGAGGAAATTGCCTAGGCCGGCGGATCCAAGATCAACATTCAGGGCATCACCAGTGATATTTATATCATCACCCTCAGCGAAGGACTGACTGAAATCTGATACGCCTTCCAGTGAACCTGATGTAATACCGACACCGGCTGAATTGTCACTGTTACCAAGATTAAAATCGGTATTCAGATTTTGCATGCCGAGACGGACACCCAGGGTGCGGCTATAACCATCTCTCGCCTCGACGATCCGTGTTTCTATCAGAACCTGCTTTACTGGCTGATCAAGCCTCTCTATAAGCTTTTTAACCTCGCGGACTTTCGATGGAGTATCCTGAATAAGCAAGGTATTCGTACGTGTATCAACCGTTACATTACCGCGCTCTGATAACAGGCTGTTTGATTCTGTTGGAACTTCGCTCACTGAGATCGATGAAAACGGGTTACCCTGCGTGTTTTGAGTAAAAGGACCTTCAACAGCCTTAATAGATTTCAACAGTCTGGCAAGTTGGCTCGCATTTGCATAATTAACCTCTATCAACTCCGATATGAGGGGTTCCAGATCACGGGTTTTCTTCAGTGCTTCCAGCTCAGCCTTCTCACGTTTTGCAATTTCTACTGCTGGTGCAACCCAGACCACGTTGCCTTTCTCACGCTTGGCAAGACCCTTAGTCTTTAATATCAGGTCCAGAGCCTGGTCCCATGGCACATCCTGAAGTCGCAAGGTCAGGCTTCCTTTTACAGTATCACTGGTTACTATGTTGAGACCAGTAAAATCTGCTATCACCTGTAGTGCAGAGCGGACATCAATTTTCTGAAAATTAAGGGATAGACGTTCTCCAGAGTAGCCAAACTCATCCTTCTCTTTCTCCTCAGACTCAGTTAGAGGGCGCACACTGACAGTAAATGTATTCCCTGTCTGATAGGCAATTTGGTCATATTTCCCAATGGCAGTAATAACCATTCTAGTACCTTTGCCTTCTCTGAAAGTATCTATGGTCTGAATCGGTGTGGCAAAATCAAGCACATCAAGACGGCGCTCCAGATCCTCATGTATAGCTGTTTTGGTAAAATCGATGATAACCTGACCTTTCTCATCATCTATATCAATGCCAACCTCAGGATCAGACAGATTGATTGTTATATTTCCTTCACCCTGAGGACCCCGTCTAAAGTCAATGCTTTCAATTCGGTGAGGCTTGTCGCCGACACCACTAGAAAATTTCATCTGCTTCGGCGCCGATGTAGATGCCGTAGTTACTGCACCAGGATCCAGAATCAGGGTTATTCCGCTATCTGATATTTCACTCTGGTATGAAGCACTTCGTGCAAGGTTCAAAATCACTCTGGTACGGTCAGCCACTTCTACAGCATTTATACTGTGCAAAACGCCTTCACTCGCCGTTAATGTATTTTTGCCAAGACCGTTACTCGTGTTGAAAAAATCCATTGCTATTCTGGACGGATTTTTTGTTACAAAAGTGGCCGGTTCATCGGGCCGTGCGTTCATTTCAATATTGACCTGGACACGCCCACCACTAATTCTGCCGTAAGTGATCTGTTTGATCATATTTCCGCTCGCCACTGACTCGCTAGCAGGTACTACTTTTACAGGTTCAGCTGTTGCAGTTTCGGCTGCGCTCACAGCCGATGTCATTGCCAGTGGAATAACCGTAGGAGCTGATTTGGCTATTGGTGCCGCACTGACAGCAGGCTCGGTACTGATACGGTAGCCACCCGGCACTGATATTACACTCATATGCGCAGGGACACTGGTAACAAGATCAATGTGTACAACATTACCTTCCTTGGATGGTTCAACAGATTTTACCAGTCCTTTTCCCTGTAGAGAGTTTAGATCCGGATTCATATCCGTTGCAGGAAAACTTACACGGAGACGTTTTCCACCATCAAGTTCTGATGTCTTTACCTGCACTTTGTCATCGACAGCCGCAATTACTGCATCTTCACCGAGTGAAGACTTCCACTGTAAGGATGTAAGTTCTGCTGCTTCTACGACAGATGTCAGTAGAAGACCTGTAATTATGTTAACAGTGCCGATTTGAATTTTATGTTTCATTTGCGATGTCATTTTCATTGCCAAACTCTCTTAAAGTATCAACTTATTGGGCTACTTTAATGCTTGCATCACGCCCAACCCAAGTTCCGGCTGAGTTTAATACCTGCTCTTTTACTACAATTTCGTTTTCGTCTATGGCTTCTATTTTGCCGTAATTCTGACCAATATAATTGCCAACTACTGCAGTTTGCACAGCACCTTCTGGTGTCTTTATTACCACACGACGCTCATTATCCCGAAATAAAGTCCCAACCATAGTCAGCGAATCAAGAGGATAGTTCTCCAGAGGTTCACGCCGTCGATTTGTATCAGGCCCTACTCCAGAGCGAGCAGAAACTACTTGTTTCGGTTTCAGGTTTTCTACGTTGAACGGCTCCGCAAACTCCTGTGCACTGTAGGCAAAAACTTCCACGGGTTTTATATTCGGTAGTGGTTCGATTTCCTTTGCTTTCATTTTGCCGGCATCCGCAACAAACTGAGACAGGTTTTCCTTCTCCTTCTGCTGACAGCCGGTGACCAGCAGTACCAGCAATAGCGGACCTATAAGACTGAACTTTCTGATCATCGGCGTGCCCTCGACTTTTTCTTCTTTTTCTTGTCAGCCTTTGCTTTTTGCGCAAGTTCAGCTTCATCAAGATAATGATAGGTATTCAGCACAGCAGCCATATTCAGTCGACCTTTATTGCGTGTCATTTTTACATTGCCTACTGTGACAATTCGGGACAAGGTAGAC
>JARFQE010000055.1 GCA_029287915.1 Arenicellales bacterium | reverse complement strand
GGCCGCGCAGCATTACCGGTATGGATCGACTATATGAAAGTCGCTCTCGATGGTGTGCCTGAGAAGCTGCCCGACATACCTGCTGGAATTGTTCCCCTCTATATCAACAAGCAGACGGGTAAACAGGTTAGCAAAGACCATTCACAGGCGGTACTGGAATATTTCATGCTCGGACAGGAACCTGAACTTGAGAGCAACTCTACTGGTGATTTCCTGTACCCTGGCGAAGCACCTGCTGAAGGCTTACCTGATGATATTTTATGATTGACAAAAAAGTTGCATCTGTTAAGTCCCAGCACTTAAAACTAAAACAGTTCAGAGAAAGTTCATGCTGTTTTCTTTACAGTTTTCTTTATTGACTTCTTTTTTACTGCTTTCTTTGTCGCCTTTTTTTTCTTTGTCGCCTTTTTTTTCTTGACAGCTTTCTTTTTACTGGCCATCGTAGCGCGCTTTTCGGCGGCCTGTATAGCCTTTGCTCCACGAGCAGAAATCAGGCGGATCCTTTTTCCTTTGGATTCCAGTTCTTTAGCTAATTCAACAGCTTTTTCGAGCTTATTTTCTGCTACTTTAATGGTAGCATCAGGTCGTCCTGCTGGATTTTTTATCAGCACGAAACCACCGCCATAAAATTGTTGTCCTATACGTTTTTTAAGCTTGCTTGTTTCAGCTAGTATCGATTCACACTCTTCAAGACTAAGAGACTTCGGGTCCCTGTCTTTTGGTATCTTGGCATTTTTGAATCCATTTGTTATGAATGGCCCCCATCGGCCATCAAGTATTTGAACAGTCGATCCTTCAAAAAGCTGGATCTCCTTTTTTTCATCAGCTTTCTTTTTATCATTAATAAAGACAAGAGCCTGATCCATTTCTATCATATGCGGATCTTCGGGCTCAATTGACACATTATTATTTACTAGATCGATCCCTTTAACCGCCTGCTGCTCGAGAAATTCTCTGACCTGACTGTCCACATAGCTGGCATAGGAACCAAATCGACCGGTGTTTACCATGACTTCCTCACCATCTGGCGTCTCACCAAGTACTCTGGGTAATTCAAATAATGGCAGAACCTCTTCAAGAGTGACGCTATCCATACGTTGATCTGGTCGCAACCCTGCAAACACCGGCTTTTCCTCATCTGCGCTGGTTCCAATCTGCGCATATGGTCCAAAGCGACCTATCCTTATACTTACCGGGCGACCACTGTTCGGATCAATACCGAGTGGACGCGCCTGGATCGCTTCATCGCGTGAAATAGTATCCGATTTTTCGATATCTTTGTGAAACGGCCAGTAAAAAGAGGCAATCATCTCTTTCCACTTGAGGTCGCCGGCTGCAATCTTGTCGAACTGGCCTTCTACCCGTGCGGTAAAATTATAATCAATGACCTCGGGAAAATACTTGACCAGAAAATCAGTCACCACACCGGCAATATCCGTAGGAAACAACTTTCCTTTTTCGGCACCCGTTGTTTCTACCCTGTCTTCATTGACGATATCTGTGCCATTCAGTGCGCGAACTCTAACCCGCCTTTCATAGCCTTCGCGCTCTTCTTTATTTACATATCCCCGATTCTGGATGGTAGATATGGTGGGTGCATATGTCGATGGACGACCTATTCCCATTTCCTCAAGTTTCTTAACCAGGCTGGCTTCTGTATAGCGGGCCGGAGGTCTACTAAAAACCTCCTGTGCCTGCATCGACAGCCTGGTCAGGTCCTGACCTTTTTGCAATGGAGGAAGCATCTTACTTTGATCTTTATCAGTATTGCCATAGACCTTCAAAAAGCCGTCAAATATGAGCACCTCCCCTTTTGCCTGCATGCTCTCATCTACGCTTGAGATATCCACTGTAGCGGTCGTACGCTCAAGCTTGGCATCAGCCATCTGGGATGCCAGTGCGCGCTGCCAGATGAGTTGATAAAGTCGTTGTTCGTTTTTTTCACCGGTGACCTTTTCAACGGAAAAATCAGTCGGCCGTATTGCTTCATGGGCTTCCTGGGCGCTAGTAGATTTTGATTTGTATGCGCGGGGCTCTACATAGTCTTCACCAAATTTTCTGCAAATTTCCTCTGTCGCCTGTGCAACAGCGAGCTCAGACAAGTTGACAGAATCGGTACGCATATAGGTAATCTTTCCTGATTCATAAAGCCGCTGCGCGACGACCATTGTCTGCCTGACTGAAAATCCCAGCTTCTGCGATGCTTCCTGCTGTAAGGTAGAAGTGGTAAAAGGTGCACGGGGTGACCTTTTGGCAGGCTTCTTTGATAGATCGGAAAGCACAAAGCTGGCACTTGCAACACTTTCAAGAAAAGTTACTGCCTCCTCAAGTGATTTTTTTTCTTTTGGCAGGCGTGCAGCAAGAATAGCACCTCCACCGGTATCAAACTCTGCACTAATTCGAAATGATGATTCTGCCGTAAAGCTATCTATCTCTCGTTCTCGATCCACTATCAGCCGAACAGCAACCGATTGTACCCGACCAGCCGATAGTCCCGTCTGAATTTTTTTCCATAACACTGGTGACAGTTCAAAACCGATCAGTCGATCAAGAACACGTCTGGCCTGCTGCCCATTGACCAGGTTCCTGTCTATATTTCGTGGATTTTCTATCGCATGCAGGATTGCCGGTTTTGTGATTTCGTGAAAAACAATACGACGTGAATTTTCTTCATCGAGGCCTAGCACTTCTTCTAGATGCCAGGCTATGGCCTCACCTTCTCGGTCTTCATCAGAGGCGAGCCAGACCATTGAAGCATTTTTTACGGCTTTTCTCAGCTCGGAGATAACCTTCTTTTTGTCATCTGTAATTTCATAAGTCACATCGAAATCATTTTCTATATCGATAGCATTTTTTCTGGGTAAATCACGGATATGCCCGTAACTTGAAAGCACCATAAATTTATCACCAAGAAACTTCTCGATGGTTTTGGCCTTCGCCGGTGACTCAACAATGACAATATTTTCGCTCACAGATGATTACATTCCGAACTAGATGGTGAATTTCACTTCGACGAAAACGTCAAACATGAATTCGAACAGTACAGGCATCAGAGCTTGCTTCTAGAGCAATAAATTCAGCCTGCACAGATTACAGCAAGCGGCGATTCTGCCAATTTCTACAGAAGAAAACAAACGCCATCAGTGTGGCGACAGGCATGGTAGCCAAATTATCTATGAAAAATACAGTGGAAAAGCAGCAATAATGTGATCAATGCAGCACATCTTGCTCAAGGTCAAACAGGAGATTTTCGAGCCAGAGATAATTTGTCTCTCGTCCCGGTTGATTGTAGAGGACCATCATGGCAACCCATTTCATTTGATCCATATCAATAATTTCTGACTCCAGCGCCATGGCACGATCAAGTATCACTTCACGAACTGAAGGTGTGATAATGTTATAAAATTCAAGTCGAGTAAGAAAACCGATGGCGGATATGGATATCTTCTGTTTTTCGTGATCAGAAAAAATTCTAGTACCAGATGCAACGTTGTTTATTGAATTAGGATAATCATCCTCTTCACATAAAACAGACAGATCTTCCAGCCATTCAAACGCTTTTGTTATCTCTCCCTGCCTGAAACCTGCATGACCCAGTTCGTTTGTTAACGCTACAACATCTGGTTCACTGCTCTTATTTTGGTCATCATCAATGAAATTTTCGAATATGTACATCAACACATCGAGCATATTGTCTTTCATGGCAGCGTCAGATCCCTGTAAAAAAGGATTACGTCCAGGCTGTATGCCTGTCGTGTCGGCGGTATGTTCAAATAGATGCAACTATAGCAACACTTGTAAATAGCATCTGTCTATCAAAACAAAACCTTCGACTGGTTAATATTATAGCAGAACAATAGACATTCAGGTAATGGCTATCTATGGCTTTTCACACTCCGGTTGTACATGCCACCAGGCAGGGTGTCGATCAATCCCTGTAATTCAAGCTGGCTGAGAGTAACTGAGAGCTCATCAATCATTTTACCTGTACGGGATATTAGGGTATCCAGGTTCACTGGCTCGAACCCAATTGCATCCAGCAAAGTCTGTTCAGCCATTGACAGGTCGGAAGCTGCTTCAATCTGCTGCAGGTTCTCGCTACCGCCCTGAAATGTTGGCAGTATCGGCAGTATTTCTTCTGCGATATCTTCAGCAGTCTCGACCAGTTTAGCTCCTTGCCTGATCAACCAGTGACAACCCCTTGACTGAGGAGAGTGAATCGAGCCTGGTATAGCAAATACTTCTCGTCCTTGCTCCATAGCAAACCGGGCAGTAATTAAAGAACCACTTTTGACCGCTGCCTCAATAACTAATGTTCCCACAGACAAGCCACTTATCAGTCTATTTCTGCGTGGGAAGTTTTCTCTTAGTGGCCCCATTCCCACAGGAAACTCCGATACCAGCAAGCCCTTATCAGCGATATCATATGCTAGATCTCTGTGGCGTGAAGGATATATCCTGTCCAAACCTGTAGCCGCAACGGCGATTGTTCTGCCTTTTTGAATCATACCATTGGCACTGGCTTTTGCATCCAGCGCTCCCTGATGTGCTGCACCATCGATGCCTGTAGCCAGACCTGAAGTAATCGTCAAGCCTGTTGTCGCCAGATTACGTGCAAATGCCCGGGCATTTTCTATTCCACCTGGAGTAGGATTGCGACTGCCTACAATAGATAGCTGCACTGTATTTAATAGTGATGCATTACCTTTCAGAAATAATACAGGAGGTGGACGGTGAATCTGAGCCAGCAGGGCAGGATAGTCTGCCTGAGAAAGACTTATGGCCCGGTGTCCCGGGTCTTCTTTCAGCCACAGAATATCCTGCTCGACATTCGTCGCATCAATCCCTTTTACAAGGTGTTCTACTACATCCTGGGTAATATCGGGAACACGTAATAATTGTTGGCGGTTGGCACAGAAAACGTCACTCGCCGTGCCAAAATACTGGAGAAGATTTGAATAGGCGAGTGAACCAACGCCGGAAACCCTGTTCAGAGCCAGCTGCGCTATTAGTTCTTCATCAATTGGAGTTTCCACAGACTATCCCTGTCCCTGGCCTTCGTTGAGGAAAAATTGCCTATATCGGCAAAAGGAATTACCCGCTCACTCTATATTTGTAACCTTGTCGTAGACACGAATACCCTGAGAGGCACGCATAATGAGTCCATAGCTCACTTTATCATAGGTCTTGAAAATCATAACGATGCCACTTCGCTCAATGGGTAATCTGTACTTCTTTTTCGTGACCGGATCTTTTTGGACCCCCTGATCGCGCATTATCTGTAGCACGTGTCCAGGCTCCAGACCCTGATCTGAACCGGCAGATAGCGAAATTACATCTCCAGGCCCATATGTTGCCTGATCTGAAACTGCACCAAGGATACTAACGGAAATATTCTCCCTGAAGGCCTGGGGGTGATAATAAGGCAGACTCAACTTACTTACAGCAGGCACCAGTCGGTCGCCCTGATTGATTTCTTTACTGGATTTGATGATTCTGAGCTTCGCTGGATCACCGGGTCGGATCATTTCCGCTTCACCCAGCGTTTCAGTCTCATAAGCGATTACTTTTTTAGTTTCAGGATCGACTAGCTCACCTCGCATCCTGATGATTTTGAATCTTGAGCCAGGCGCACCATCAATCTTACGTACATACATATCACTCAATGTGCCAAGTATAACTTCGTGATTTATGCCTTCTGTTACATAAGCAAGGTTGTCGAGATTTCGAGATTCTACAACCTGGCGATCTGACAAAAATGCCATAATAATCTGCGGTGGGATTGACGGGATAGCGTCATCCAGTTTTTCAACATAAACGGCCGGCCCCATTTTAACAACCTTGCGAGCAGCTCGTTCGCGACCGCTGAGATGCTCAAGGTATGGTTCTCCTTCACTGTATCTCAACACCAGCCTGTCACCCGGGTAAATCAGATCGGGATTCTGGATATAGCTGTTCTGGCGCCATATCTCCGGCCAACGCCAGGGATCTTTAAGAAATTTCCCTGCAATATCCCACAGGGTATCTCCTTTTACCACGGTATAATCAACCGGGTGATTGTCAGCCAGTTCAACTGTGGCAGCACTCACTGCTGCCGAGACAGCTATCGCCGCCAGGAGAAGAACAATTTTTAGTGAGTTAAGAATCTTCATGTGGTCTATCCCGTCTTTTTATGGCAGTCTAGATGAATACACCGATTGTAGCCATGTCGGCTATCCACAAAAGGCGTACTTCCATCGGGTTTTCAAAGAATCATAGCACCAAGTTAAAGTAATTTCTTCATATTTCACTCTAAACTTACAACGCAATTCAGTTTCAGAGCAAATATTCCTGATCTTTATTCATCGAATGCTTGCGAAAAACGATTAAAAAGAAGCCCACATTCATTGTCACAGGGTATAATTGTAAAAACTATATTCACTGACAATTTCAAAACCCAATATGGCCTTACTTGACATACTAATCTATCCGGATCAGCGGCTGCATGCAAAAGCAAAGCCTGTTGACCAGGTCGACAGCCGCATCCAGCAACTAATCGATAACATGAGTGAAACTATGTATTCTGCACCCGGCATTGGTCTGGCTGCTCCTCAGGTTAACGTGCTGGAGCGTATAATTGTTGTCGATATCAGTGAAAGTAAAGACTCACTTCTGGCAATGGTCAATCCAGAAATAATTGATTCCGAAGGCCAGGCAGAGACTGAAGAAGGATGCCTGTCTGTTCCTGGCATCTATGCACCGGTCAACCGTTACGAGAAAATCCAGGTACGTGCGCAGGATAAAAAAGGTGAATCGTTCGAACTGGAGGCCGAAGGACTGCTGAGCATTTGTATACAGCACGAAATAGACCATCTTGATGGCAAAGTTTTTGTCGACTATCTATCACGCCTGAAACAGGAACGTATTAGAAAGAAAATGAAGAAAACACTGCGTATTACCTGATATTCGCCTCCAACCAAAAATAAAATAAAACGTAGATACTAACTCATGAGAGTCATTTTTGCCGGTACACCAGAATTTTCAGTCCCTGCACTGGAGGCACTGATAGATGCTGGTCATGATGTTGTCGCTGTCTATACCCAGCCTGATCGCCAATCCGGTCGAGGACGAAAGAAACGACCTTCCCCTGTAAAACTATATGCGCAAAATCATGGTCTTGTGGTTGAACAACCAACCACCATGAAAGGGGGTGCGGAAAGAATGAAAGAGTTTTCAGCAGATGTCATGGTGGTGGTTGCCTATGGGGTTATTCTGCCAGCTGATATATTGCAGATACCCAGGTATGGATGCCTGAATATTCATGCTTCCCTGCTGCCCCGCTGGCGCGGTGCTGCTCCCATACAGCGCGCAATAGAAGCTGGCGATACCGAATCGGGTATCACCATCATGCAGATGGATGCCGGCCTGGATACTGGCGAAATACTTGCCAGTTACCCGGTCGACATCAAGCCATCAGACACTGCAGAGGCCCTGCATGACCGCCTCTCGCTTACCGGGGCTTTTGCTATCACTGATGTTCTGGCAAACCTCAGTCAATATCAGGAAAACAGTACCCCACAGCAGACAGAACTTGCAACATATGCAAAAAAAATCTGCAGAGATGAAGCCAATATCGACTGGACTGAAAATTGTGATCTGCTGGCACGGCGAATCCGTGCCTTTAATCCCTGGCCAGGATCACAGACCTGGTATAAGGGTATAAAACTACAGATCTGGCAGGCTGAATGTTGTAATGAAGGGCATCAGTCCGAGCCGGGAGTCATACTGTCTGCTGATAGATCAGGCATTAGAATTGCCTGTGGAAGTGGTGTTCTACAGATCCAACAGCTACAACGCCCTGGCGGTAAACCTTTGCGCGCTGCTGATTTCCTCAATGGCATGCCACTGGACACTGGGACAACACTGAAGTCCACGGCTGATGACTAAATCCAGTACTACCTCGCCCAGACTTGTTGCATGCAGGGCTGTACAATTTGTAGCAGACAAAGGATTAAATAGTGAACGTGCACTGACTGTAGCGGGAATTAATAATCTCAATGATGTGCGCGATATTTCATTTGCCAGGTCAGTATGCCTTGGCACATTGCGCTGGTATCATCAGCAGGAAGTGCTGCTATCCCTGCTACTGGACAAACCATTACAAAATAAAAACAGGGACTTACATTTTCTTTTGTTAACCGCTTTGTTTCAGCTTTCAAAAACAGATATCGCCCGACACGGGGTTGTATCTGAGACAGTCAATCTCGTTCATGCACTAAAGAAAAAATGGGCAAAGGGACTGGTCAATGGTGTTCTAAGGAGTTACCTGAGACAAGCCGCTGCACTCGAAATCAAACTCAAAAAATCTCCTGTTGCAGACACCTCTCACCCGGACTGGCTGTTAAAATTATTGCAGACAGCGTGGCCTTATCAATGGCGCGACATAACAGAAGAAAACAATAAACAGGCGCCCATGTCACTCAGAGTCAACACTCTGCGAACAAGCAGGGATGAATACCTCGACATGCTGGGGTCTGTAAATATTGATGCCAGTTGTAGCCCCATAAGTGCATCCGCTATTATTTTAAAATCTCCCTGTTCGATAGATAAGTTACCAGGCTTTGACAAAGGTCTGGTGTCGATTCAGGATGTTGCACCTCAGCTCGCCGCTGGCTTTCTTGATCTGCAGAATAATCAGCATGTACTTGATGCCTGTGCTGCACCCGGTGGTAAAGCAGCTCATATTATGGAGGCCTCTGCTGGCAAGGTGAAACTTACAGCATTGGAATTAGATCCTCAACGACTGCTACGCATCACCGACAATATGCAAAGACTGGGACATAAAGTCGAGATTATAGAGGGGGATGCCAGTAGCCCGGAAAGCTGGTCCTCAGGTCAGAAATACGACCGCATTCTGCTCGATGCACCGTGCTCAGGTAGCGGTGTAATACGACGACATCCGGATATCAAGCTGCTTCGTAGAGCCAGTGATATCAAACAACTCGCAGATCAGCAGCTAAGATTTCTGCATGCGCTGTGGCCACTACTCAAAGATAATGGGAAATTACTCTACGCCACATGCTCTATACTGCCACAGGAGAATGAAAATGTTATTCATTGCTTCCTGTCTGAAGAAGAGACTGCAAAGGAGCGTGAGTTAGATGTAAACTATGGTCAGTCACGTCAACATGGATTGCAAATTCTACCCGGCGAACACCAGATGGATGGCTTCTTTTATGCTTGCCTGCAAAAAAACTAACAAACTCTTCCTAGCATGCCTGTCCCTGTTGATCACTTTGTGGTCCAGTGCAGCAATTAGTGGGGGCTTTTCCATAGATCAGATTAAGGCTCGCCTGGATGGTCAGTCTATACAGGTTGACGGAAACCTCACCCTGAAACTGACTGATGATGTTAAAAAAGCGCTGAGTAAAAGTATCCCTCTACAGTTGAACCTGGAGTTTGTGCTGCGTCGTGTTCGCAATTATATCTGGGATAAAGAACTTGCCGTTTGGACTGTTCCCATCGCTATCTCGTACAAACCGGTATCAGGTGAATATGTGGTCAGTAGACCGGATCTGCTTAACCAGGAGGAGGCCTTCGATAACGAGCATGCGGCACTGGAGCGATTAGGTGTATTCAACGATTTAAGCTTGCCATTACCGCAAACCTTGCGAGATGACAAAAAATATATACTCGAAGCACGCGTCAAACTCGATCTGGGTCAATTACCCGCTATGATGAGACCTCTGGCCTATTTCTCATCATCATGGCACCTCAACAGCAAGTGGACAGAGTGGCCTCTCATATACTGAAAAACGTCTTTGCCGGTCCTGTGCCGGCACTTATTCTGTCATTATTGCTGCTTGCAGCTCTTTTGCTATTAAGCTTTGCGGCACAAAATACAGCGAAGCTGGCTGATCTCTATGCCCCACTGCTAGTGATTAATCTACTAGGCATATTTATTCTGCTTTTGCTTAACCTGGGCAGTATCTACAAGCTGATCAGGCAGGTGCAGGCTAAAGTCATTGGCTCCCGGCTGACATTACGGATGGTCGGAATATTCACGCTGCTTGCCTTTCTTCCATTATCAGTGGTCTATTACATATCGATACAATTTCTTAATCATGGCATTGATAGCTGGTTTGATGTGCGTATTGAACAGGCCATGTCTGATGCCACTTTACTCGGCCAGGTATCGCTGAAATCGCTAAAAGAAAACCAGGTTGAGACACTCGTTCGGTATGTTGCAGAGGTAGAGGAAGCAGTGGACAGCCTCGAATTGATCAGCCTGCTAGACAAAATTCGGCGTGAAGAGGAATACAGTGAAACAGCCATGTTTACCCAGAGTGGACAAATTCTTGCTTCCAGCTCCATGCAACCAGCAACATTACTGCCCTCTCAGCCTGACGAACGAGTCTTCACTGCACTCGACACCAGTCCAGTCTATGCAAACCAGGAAATAGGGGTTGATGGTAGCCGTATACTTAGAATTGCTGTTATCGTGCCTCCTTCAACTTTGGGTATGCCCCCTCATATCCTCCAGGCAATCAAACCCATTCCTCTTCGTTTTGCAAATCTGGAATCAAGTATTAATGCGGCTATCAGCGAGTATGACCGGCTTCTTTATTTGCGCGGCCCGATTAAATTCGGCTTTATTATGACCCTGAGTCTGGTCAGCCTGATGACCCTGTTGCTGGCGGTATGGACGGCCACTTTTTCTGCCCGTCGCCTGGCCTCCCCGTTACGTGAACTAGCCGTGGGCACGCAGGCTGTCGCCGACGGCAATTACAATACTCATCTGCCTGTAACTAGTCATGACGAACTGGGCATATTAATCGAATCATTCAATCGCATGACCCAGCAAATTGCCCGGGCACGTGAAAATGCCGAACAGAGCAAGATGAAGCTGGTAGAACAGCATACCTATCTGGAAACGGTGCTTAGCCACCTGTCTTCTGGCGTGCTCTCTTTTGATGCCAATCGCAGGTTACGCACACATAATAATCGGGCATGCGAGATACTTGATATAGATAATCTGGATGACCTATATGATCAGGACATACTGTCTCTGACAAAGAAACTGGCACCACATAAAAAATTTTTTACCATCCTTAATAATACTATATCTGCAAACCGTCCTGAGTGGAATGAAGAAATAACATTGTTCAGCTCACGCGGTAAACAGGTTTTACTTTGCCGCGGCACACGACTACCCGGTAACCAGCCAGAAGGCTCAGGTTATGTTTTTGTCTTCGACGATATCACTGCAATGTTACAGGCGCAGCGCGATGCAGCGTGGGGTGAAGTGGCACGCCGGCTGGCACACGAAATCAAAAACCCACTGACACCAATTCAGTTATCTGCTGAACGGATACGGCATAAGTATCTGCATACCCTGGATGAAGCTGAGAAACAAACTCTGGATCGGGCTACTCGCACCATATCAGAGCAGGTAGAATCCATGAAGGAGATGGTCAATGCCTTTTCCAGCTATGCTCAACCCGTCAGCATGAATATCAATGATGTAGACCTTAATCAGCTGCTTGCTGATGTGGTAGAACTGCATAAAGGTCATTCCGGACAGGTTGATATCAGGTTATCTCTGGATGACTCTATTCCTCCAATGATGCTGGATTCTGGACGCATGCGTCAGGTATTTAACAATCTAATCGTCAACGCTCTGCAGGCACTTCAGGATACTGATAAAGCAACCCTGTATATCAGCACTAAATCAGGTACAGGCAAAGAAGAAAAGATAGTCACTATACGTGTTGAAGACAATGGACCTGGTATTCAGAATGAGCTGATGGATAAACTATTTGAGCCTTATGTCACAAGCAAGAAAAAAGGCAGCGGCCTTGGGCTGGCTATCGTCAAGAAGATTATTGATGAACATGGAGGGACTATCTGGGCGAAAAATATGAAAAATAGCGGCACCTGCTTTACCATACAATTGCCAGTTAAAATGACCATATTGAATAAACAAGAACAATTCATAACAAGTAACGATGAAAAATAACCGCATTCTGATCACTGATGATGAACCAGAAATCTGCCGCCTGGTGCAGGAAATTCTCGAAGATGAAGGTTACATAGTAACAACCGCCGGCAATGCTGAAGAAGCCCGCATCGCACTTAAAGAGTTTAATCCTGACCTTGTATTACTTGATATCTGGATGCCCGGCACCGATGGCATAACACTACTTAAGGAGTGGATAGATACTGAAGAAACACCACCCTCAATCGTAATGATGTCAGGGCATGGTAGTGTTGAAACAGCTGTCGATGCAATACGTTATGGTGCTTATGATTTTCTTGAGAAGCCACTGTCGATGGCTAAACTTACAGTCACCGTACAGCGTGCTCTGCAAAATATGCAGCTGCGTAATGAAAATGTTCAGTTGCGCAGGCAATTGCAACCGGTTAACGAACTGATCGGTGACAGCCAAAGCATGCAACAGCTACGAGAAAAGATAAAGCTTGTCGCTAATACAGAGAGCTGGGTTCTAATCAGTGGAGAACCAGGCAGTGGCAAAGAAGTTGCTGCTCGCATGATTCATAAATTAAGTCCACGGGCTGATGCTGAACTGGTAACAATTAACCTTGCCGCTATCCCGGTTGAAAACATTGCGGTACAAATGTTTGGCTCGGAAAAAGACGGGGTTGTTACAACCGGTTCGTTTGAGCAGGCCCGGGGTGGCACTCTGCTGCTTGATGAGATAGCCGATATGGACCTCGATACCCAGGCCAAACTGATTGGTGCCCTGAGAGAAAACCAGTTCCTGCGTGTCGGCGGCAACTCAGTGGTTACACTCGATGTGCGTGTAATTGCAGCCACTTCACATAAGCTTGAAGAAGAGGTGACCGCAGGCCGATTTCGCGAAGACCTTTACTACCGACTGAATGTCATCCCCATCAACATCCCTCCTCTGCGTGAGCATTCTGAGGATGTCGAAATGTTGATTGAGTATTTTATAGACTATATGGTCAACGTCGAGCACCTGCCAGGACGGCGTTTCTCAACTGCTTCTTTGAACATCCTCCGGCAGTACAGCTGGCCAGGGAATGTACGTGAATTAAAAAACCTGGTTCAGCGTTTGCTGATATTAAATCGTGGAGAAGAAGTTAGCGTTGAGGAAGTACAAGCAGCGCTGGGGAGTCGCACTGCCACAGTCGTTTCGCCAGAGTATACACCACATTATGATCAGTCATTACGGGATGCACGTGATGATTTCGAACGCACTTACTTACTGCATCACCTGAAACAGGTAGGCGGCAATGTCAGTGAACTTGCAAAGATAGTAGGTATGGAAAGAACACATCTCTATCGCAAGCTAAAAGCGCTTGATATCAATCCAAAGAATAGCCGTAAACATTAAAGTGTAGTGCCATGAAAATTATCATACTCGGTGCCGGACAGGTAGGCACATCAATCACCGAAATCCTGTCACGTGAGGCTGGAGGAGATATAACTCTCGTTGACATGGACGATGAACGCCTGAGTTTGCTGCAAAACAGGTTCGATATCCGTACCGTACATGGTCATGCCTCACATCCCGACATTCTACGTGAGGCTGGTGGTGATGATGCTGAACTTGTCCTGGCCGTTACCAACAGCGATGAAACCAATATTGCTGCCTGTCAAATCGCAGCAATCCTGTTTAATACTCCAAAAAAAATTGCTCGCATACGCGCGACGCAATACGTCCATGAGGACAGGCTCTTTGCTGAAGGGGGACTCGGTGTTGATTACATCATCAGTCCTGAGCAGATTGTTACCACCGAGTTGCAAAGACTGATTGAACGACCCGGTGCCCTGCAAGTGCTTGATTTTGCAGATGGTCGAGTTCAGCTGGTCGCCATCAAGGCCTATCATGATGGCCCTCTAGTCGGCCATCATTTACGTGAGCTAAAAAATCATTTGTCCAATATAGATACTCGTGTTGTCGCCATCTATAGACAGGGCCAGGCAATCATGCCTGATGGAGAAACAGTAATTGAAGTCAATGATGAAGTCTTCTTCATTGCCGCGACGGAACATATCCGAGCCGTGATGAGTGAAATGCGTAAGCTGGACAAACCAGTCCGTACAATCATGCTTGCTGGTGCAGGAAATATTGGTTTCCGTCTGGCGGAAGCGCTGGAACAGAAAAACTATAAGGTCAAACTGATTGAACGTAGCCCTGAGCGGGCTAATGAAGTTTCGAAACATCTCAAACGTACTATTGTTCTGATTGGTGATTCTGCCGATGAAGAATTACTGAAAATGGAAAACATCGATAAAATGGATGTGTTCTGTGCTATTACCAATGACGATGAAGCCAACATCCTGTCTGCCATGCTGGCGAAACAGCTCGGTGCACGCAGGGTCATGTCAATCGTAAACCGTACTGCTTACGCCGACCTAATTGAACGTACCATGATCGACATTGCCTATTCTCCGAAGCAGGCAACAATCGGCAGTGTGTTACCAAAATTCCGTACAGGAGCCCTCGAAGCTGTACATTCGCTGCGCCTGGGCACAGCAGAAGCAATTGAGGCCATCGCTCTGGATGACCAGTCAAGCAAGGTGGTCGGTCGACGAATAGATGAGATTCCGTTACCGAAGGGAACAATTATCGGCGCTATCCTGCGCAGCGATGAAGTTATTATTCCGCATCATGATACGGTTATCGTTAACGAGGACCATGTCATTCTGTTCGTGCAGGAGAAAAAGCATATAGATGAAGTGGTAGCCCTGTTTCAGGTCAGCGCCTTCTTTATTTAAAATTCTTCAAAATTTACATGCAAACTCGTCTCATCCTCAAAGTTCTTGGTTTTTTACTATTCATATTCAGCGCCAGCCTGCTGCCACCTCTTATAATAGGCTGGTTTGACAATGATGGTACGCATTTGGTTTTCATGCAATCCTGGGGTGTACTACTTCTACTTGGCACACTGATGTGGCTACCGAACCGTAACATTATAGATGACCTGCGAATACGTGATGGCTTTCTTATAGTTGTATTGTTCTGGTTGGTGCTCGCCCTGTCTGGCGCCCTGCCCTTCTTACTGGTCGAAAACCCTGATATGAATGTTGTAGATGCGGTTTTTGAATCCATGTCTGGACTGACAACAACTGGTGCCACGGTGCTGACAGGCCTCGATCATCTACCACGCTCTATTCTCTATTACCGCCAGCAATTACAATGGCTCGGTGGCATGGGCATCATCGTACTGGCAGTCGCCATTGCACCTATCCTTGGTGTTGGTGGAATGCAGTTATTCCGCGCTGAAGCAACAGGCCCGATGACAAACAACAAACTGACACCACGTATCACCGAAACTGCCAAGGCCCTATGGTATATATATTTTGGTCTTACCGTACTCTGCGCAGCACTCTATTTTTTAGCCGGCATGAGCCTGTTCGATGCCATTGGACACAGCTTCTCTACTCTGGCAATAGGTGGGTTCTCCACCCATGATGCAAGCATTGCTTATTTCAATAATCCCCTGATAGACGTTATCGTTATGCTGTTTATGGTGATCGCGGGCATCAATTTTTCTCTGCACTATCTAGCACTACGCCATCGCAGCCTGCGACATTATATTGCTGACTCAGAGGTCAAGGCCTTTTTTTTAATACTGGCTGTACTTTCTGTCATTACTATTAGCCTGTTACTTATCGAGGGTACATTTGAAGAAACAGTAGATGCAATACGCCTCGGCCTTTTTCAGGTCATATCAATCTCAACCACCACTGGTTTCACAACCAGTAGTTTCAGTTACTGGCCAGGACTTCTTCCCGTATTGCTGATCATCGGCAGTTTTGTCGGTGGTTGCGCGGGCTCCACAGCAGGAGGTATGAAGGTCATTCGAGTCGAACTGTTGATTCGTCAGGGCCGGCGTGAAATTGATAGTCTTCTACATCCCAATGCTGTGCTGCCAATAAAACTGAATAAACGTCCAGTGACGGATAATGTCATTAATGCCGTATGGGGTTTTTTTGCGCTTTACGTAATCAGTTTCACCTCCCTCGGCCTGCTTATGATGATGAGTGGCTCAGATATCGTTACGGCATTCTCTGCCACTGCAGCCTGTCTCAATAACCTCGGTCCAGGCCTTGGTGATGTCGCTGACAATTACCGTTCAATAAGTGATTCTGGTAAGTGGATCCTGAGCTTTGCAATGCTACTCGGCAGGCTCGAGTTATTCTCTCTGCTGGTAGTTTTGACACCAGAATTCTGGAAACGCTAAGAACTGATGCTGTTATATTTGATTCCTTAAAAATAGTACCTGTGCAGCGACTCCTCTCTAACGGACCCAGTCTACGATGTGTTGTTCTAGTTCCTCAACATCTATCTCTGTCTCACTAATAACCTTGCCGCGTATGGAAGCTCCAGACAGGTGCACTGTGTCATATGATCCCGAAACCAGTGGATGCCACCAGTCCAGGCCACGTCCCTCAGCTAGTCTTCGGTATGCACACTCATCCGGCATCCAGCCAAGACCATCGAGATTCTTAGCCGTCAATTTGATGCAATCCGGCACACGTATGCAACGGTTTTGATAATCGCCACATTGACAGCTCTCATGATCCAGCAAATAGCAAACGACATCTGTGTAGTAAATCTCGCTGCTTTCAGTGTCCTCTAGTTTAACCAGGCAACATTGCCCACATCCATCGCATAACGACTCCCACTCCTGAGTAGTCATCTCAGCTAGTGTTTTAGTTTTCCAGAATTCTGTCAAAGTTCCCCACCTGTCTATCTTTCTTTTACCTGGCAATGTTCACAAGCTATCAAAAAAAATCTTATATTTTAAGTGAACTACTAATTCATTGTAGTTAGACTAGCAGTTCAGTTCACGAATAAATAAAAATGAGACAAAATATTATTTAATAACTATCGTAATCCACTATCAACCTGACAAACCATCAACAAAGGATCGAAAACCATGAAAAAACTGTTCCCTGTCCTGCTTGCACTGCTACTGGCTCCTGGATTCAGCTTTGCTCAGCAATCTGCCTCTTATACGCAATCCAGTGCCAGGGCACCCTCATCCCGCCCTGCACCAGATACTATTTTAAGGATGGGTATTGAGGACCTGCAAACATTTCTCAACAGTGATCAGGCAGCCAATGAAGTGGCACTGGTCGGCTTGATACGCGCGCGAATTGCACCACAGTTTGATATTAATACACTGGCACGCTGGTCCGGTGGCTATTGGTATGAGCAGATGAACCCGGAGCAGCGAAAGGCCTTTACAACAAAACTGGCCAAGTCATTTTTTTCCTCACTGGCAGATATCGTTGGCGGCTATGCGGGCAAGATACCAGAAGTAAGGTTTATGCCACCTCGCCGTATAAATCAGGATGAAGTTGATGTAACAGCCCGCATCATTCGAATTAATAACTATCCAATTGACGTCAGGTTCTCATTCCACAAGTCACCGCAGGGATGGAAAATATTTGATGTCAGCACCAATGGTGTCAGTGCCATTAATTACTACCGCAGGATGTTTAACCAGCGTGCAAGACAGGGTGGACTGGAAGCACTATACTGATTTCATCGAATTTAAATTACTTCAATGTAATCAATGGCATCATTCCGTTGCATAGCTGAACCCATTGACTAGATTCTGGACACCGGCCTCGGCCGGTGTGGTGCCGCTATTCAAAAGCGGCCTTTTCTGCTTCCAGTATAGCAAGGCTAATGTGCTTGCCAATCTGCTCCTGAAAACCAGTCCACTGCTGGTAATCAGCCAGCTTAGCGACAACCTTATCTTTCATCTCAAAGTCTGACATCCCTTCCTCGTACAGTTGCGACACGGTTTCGTAAAGAGTAACGACATACTTCCTGAAGCTTTCGACTATTTTTTTATCACCACTCGGCCCATGTCCAGGAACAAAGCTTGTGAAATTCTGCGTCAACAGCTTATCTGCCATTTTAATAGTGCCGCGAAATGTCCCTTCATCAAACCTGGGCATTCGTTTATAGGTGACATTATCACCTGTTATCATGACTGAATCTTCTACTATTTCATACATCGCATCGGTAAAGCTATGCACTGCTGGCATGATGTGGACACGTATTGTCAAGCCAGCTATTTTGTAGCTATCCCCATTCGATACCGGGATTTCCGGAATTACAGCCTCGGTGCCGTCTGTTGCACCTTTTGTCAGGGTGTTCAATATTTCTACCCAGAACTGAGCTTCCGATTCCCTAGCCTTTCTGATCATTTCCGGATGTGCATACAGTTTTGCATTCGGGTACTGCTCCCGAATGGCCTGGCTTCCAAGCCAGTGATCACCGTGAATATGGCTGATAAAAACATCAGTTACTGGTTTATCGGTCAGCTTCTTCAGCTGACGCAAAACCATGCGGCCAGACTCCAGGCTGGAGCCGGGATCTATAATTATCGCGCTGTCTGCACCAATAATAATGGCCGGGTTGTTGATGAACCCCAGGTTTTCGGGATTAGGTCTATCTGTCGGACCAAATATCACATAGATATGCTCAGAGATCTGCGTTGCCTCGAAATCTGGCACAGGTGTACCTGCCGCAGATTTAAGCGAAACAAATACTGATAGCAATACAAGAAGTTTTATTTTGTACATATAAACTTGCACTCCTGTGATCTAGGCATCTGCACCCTGCTGGACAGCCAGTTGCTGTCTATTACTCGCCTGTTCCGGCTCATTATACATTTCCACTTCGGCCATCCAGTTTCGAGTCTCGATATCTACAATATTAGCTAACATTCTCACATGCTCGGCCTGATCATTGAGTGCAGGTATGTAGTGGTATCGGTCACCGCCAGCTTTAATAAACATTGATTTGTTCTCTTTAGCCACTTCTTCCAGAGTCTCCAGACAATCCGCCGCAAATCCAGGGCAAATGACATCGACAGAATGGACACCGGATTCTGGTAAGCTAATTAGCGTTTTATCCAGATAAGGCTGCAACCACGGCTCACGCCCGAAACGTGATTGAAATACCGCCTGCCATTCAGATTCTTCCAGGCCAAGCCTGTCTGCCAGCAGTCGCGCGGTCTTCATACATTCACAGTAATAAGGGTCACCAGCGCGCAGATAGCGTTGTGGTAATCCATGAAATGACATCAGCAGCTGCTGCCCTCGTCCATTTTCCTGCCAGCTAGTCTCGATACTTCTTGCCAGTGCATCAATATACGGTGGATGGTCATGATAATGCATAGGCATGCGCAACTGTGGTACCAATCGCCATGATTGTAATATTCGTGTAACTTCATCAAACACAGAACCTGTCGTCGTGGCAGAATATTGTGGGAACATAGGCACTACCAACAAATAACGGCAATGCTGCTGGCGAAATTTTTCCATCACTTCAGCAATTGAAGGATTACCATAACGCATTGCAAGTGCAACCCTGAATCGTTCAGGAAAATGGCTATCGAGCTCCACTTGCAATGCTGCAGCCTGTTCAAGAGAGTTTAGCAATAGCGGTGAACCGCCCTTCTGCCAGATGGTGGAATAGGCCTTTGCCACCTTGCGAGGGCGAAATCGAAGAATAAATATATGCAGCACCAGCCACCATAGCAGACGAGGAAACTCCACTACGCGAGGATCTGACAGGAACTCGTTAAGAAAGCGGCGCACAGCAGCAACAGATGTATCATCCGGAGTACCAAGATTGACCAGCATAACGCCGATTCGAGTATGCTTATCATGTTTAAAATCTTTTGCACCGGCAAAATGTGTCATGAGTGATATTTCCGCTAAATTAATTAAGAATGATCGATTTTACACAGATTTTACACAGAGGGATTAAACAATCCTATTTCAGGCACAATTAAATAAAATTACAAAAAAGCAAGAAAGTAGACTTCCTTAGCTCACCATTATTGGTCTTCGGCTCCAGGTCGATTGTAATAATATTTCTACATTGTTGATGTGGAAACTTCTATTACCTAGAAGTAGTTATTTGATGGCGCCAAGCATGCATCGCCTTGCGTGTCATTTTATATGCGTTTTTCACAACGTTGAATCAGACTTCCCTTTATCAGCATGAGGCGGCAATTTATCAAATCACACTTGCATTAGCGATAACTTCTCATTAACACTAGGGTCCACTACTTGTCTATTGAGCAATGTGAGATCAAAACGACTCAAGTTATACCTACATAAGGAGCACGCCATGAATGCAATGAATGCACTAGTACTACATTCCCCCCAGATGCCTGCCGAAGAGTATGCGCACCTGAAAACCTATTACGACGAGAAGTACCAGGCAATGTGGTATCATCTTGATCCGAAACCTCGCCCCTGTGTTACCTGGCAATTACTCAATGATCTGAAGCAGTTTCACCGCGATCTATATAGCGTCATTGATCACCCTGGCGGCCCTGCCATCAAATACCTGATACTCGGCTCAAACTCGCCAAATGTTTTCAATCTTGGCGGTGACCTGAAACTGTTTAAAGAACTGATCGAAACGCGCAATCGCGAAGCACTGTTCGAGTACGGTAAGGCCTGTATTGACACCATGTACCCCCATCATATCGAGCTCGAACGCGACCTGACTTCTATCACCTTACTGCAGGGTGATGCACTGGGTGGCGGCCTTGAAGCGGCACTATCCAGCAGCGTAATTATTGCTGAAAAAGGCATCAAGATGGGTTTTCCCGAAATCCTGTTCAACCTGTTTCCAGGCATGGGCGCTTTCAGTTTTGTATCGAGGAAGCTGAATGGCCGCATGGCACAAGAAATCATCCTCAGTGGTAAACTCTACCGTGCCGAGGAATTTTACGAGATGGGTCTAATTGACGTACTGGTCGAAAAAGGGGAAGGGCAGCGAGCCGTATATGATTATATCCGAAAGGAAAACCGTTCCCGCAACGGTATCACCGCCTTACGGGCCGCTGCACGACGTGTTGAGCAGGTGGCGTATGAAGAACTTGTGGACATCGTCAAGATATGGGTCGATGCTGCTCTAAAACTTGAGCGTAAGGATTTACGCATGATGGAAAGGCTCGTTGCGCGGCAGGCGAAAAGCGTGCTTAAAACAACGGCCTGACAGAAAAAGGCATTTACTGACTGAGTCAAGGTTCATGGCATGTCAGAAAAGTTCAATGTTAGGACTTTTCTGACTGTAGCCTAGCTTTTCGCCTCCCGACGCCTGCGTGCGAACTCGATCAGCATAAGTCGACTTATGTCGAATGTATGCTGAATTTCTGCGAGCAACTCCACGGGTTTGTCTGCAGACATCTCAAATGGCTTCAGTTGCTTAATCTCTACACACAGGTTGACCAGTTTATAGGCACCGAATTCACTGGCGCTGCCACGCAGAGCATGTGCTGAATCCTGCAATTCAGGATAATCGTGTTCACTGACTGCACGACGCATTTTTTTTAGCAGTTGTTCTGCATCGCGGCCGAAGCTTGCTACCAGCTCTTCAAAAAACTCGATACCTGATCCTAGTCGCAGTAACCCGCTGAGTACTTTTTCATCGACCAGGATATCTTCTTTTATCGGCACCCTGTTACGCTGGCCAGCATCTGAGGGCAATGATTCATATTCTACTGCTGTTACGCCCCTGCTTGACAGACGGGCTATGGTTTCCAGCAGCTTGCGTGATTCTACTGGCTTGGTCAGATAAGCATCTGCACCTTCTTCCTCGCAGCGCTTTAATGCTTGCTGGGTTGCATCTGCAGTCAGAATAATGACTGGTACATGTCGTTCTATATCCATGAAACGTGCCACTTTCATCGCATCCAGTCCACCCATTTCCGGCATATTCATGTCAAACAGCATCAAATCAAAACCAGGCTCAAATTCCTCTATCGCATCGACCGCTGCCATACCATTGGGCACGATAGTGACCTCATGCCCCACCCCTTCAAGGATCCCTCGCAACACCTGCTGGTTGGTTTCGTTATCTTCCGCTACCAGTATATGCAACTTGCTTACCTGCCCGTCCAGCTGGCTTTCATAGTGCTCAGTGAGTGAAATGACATTATCCGGAATTGCATGCTCGGCGCGAGCTGCATGCAATGCGTTATATAACAGGCGACTGTCCGGAATACCGTGCAATACAGATGAATATCCTTCGCCCAGATAATAGAGATCGTTGGACTCGTCCTGGTGCTGCAGCAATACCAGTGAAATGTTATCCAGCAACGGTTCCGCGCGCACTACACGGGCAAATTGCTCGGCAGCGACATCCAGTGTCAGCTGTTCTATCAAAACAACGCTGAATGACTGACCCGTCTCAGTCGCAGATATTAAACTGGCGAAGGCTCTGGCAGATGTGTGCTCCGTCTCCACAACCATGTTCCAGCGTTTGAATGAAGGGCTTAATGCGTGCTTCGTCGCTTCAGATACCAACAGCAGAGCGCGTGTGCCTTGCATGCGTTGTTCGCGACTTTTCTTGCTATCCTGCTGTACGTCAAGTGGCACCTCTACCCAGAAACAGGCCCCTTTGCCCAGCTGGCTGTCTACTCCAATAGTACCACCCATCAATTCTACAAGCTGGCGCGCAATAGCCGTACCCAATCCCGTTCCACCAAAACGTCTTGTTGTTGAAGCATCGACCTGCTGAAAGCTCTCGAACAGAGTTGCCTGATCCTCTTCAGCGACACCAATCCCGGTATCTCTAATCTCAAAGCGCAGCCGGACATTTTTATCTGTAGTGCTCACTGGCAACACACGCAGCTCTACACTGCCATCTGATGTGAACTTGATGGCATTGCCTATCAGGTTAATGAGCACCTGGCGCAAATGAAAGGAGTCACCTCTCAGCATGAAGGGAGCACTGGGATCGATATGCACAGAAAATTTCAGCCCTTTTGTACGGGCCTGGTGGATAAACAGGTTGGCCGTATCAGAAATCAGGCTATGTAAATCAAATTCAACCCGCTCGATGATAATCTTGCCAGCCTCGATACGGGAGAAATCAAGTATGTTTTCAATCACACCAAGCAGAACATCTGCAGATGCCTGGATGCTATTTGCCAGTTCCCGCTGCTTGAGAGAAAGCTGGGTGTCCATCAACAGGTCGCTCATTCCGATAACGCCATTTAGTGGGGTACGCAGTTCATGGCTCATATTGGCCAGGAACTGGCTTTTTGCCCTGCTGGCATCCCTGGCCTGATTTATGGCATTCTGAAGTCGCTTGATCAGAAGTCCCAGATAGAATGGTATCAGTGTCAGCATAATCAACATGGTAATGCTGAAGTTCATAGATACCTGCCACATACCGCCATACCACAGTACAAGTGTGAATCCTGTCAGGCTCAGTAGAGTTGTCAGGATTAGATATTTCAGGCCATAGCGAAAGCCATAACCAACGATGACCCAGAGATAAACAGCAACCAGAGGCATAGCTGCTTCACCTGTCACGTACAGGATCAGCGAGACCGCTGCGATGTCTGCAACGGCACCCACTATACGACGCAGCCTGGAGATTTCCGGGTATACCAGGACGGAGCCTAATAGCAGTATGGCGATCGATATGTAAGCGATGGCAATGGCAAGGATCTGTTCGTGATACTGGTCACTGCCTGTGAACCAGGGGGATATCAGATACAGGGAGATTACTACACCGATGGTTGCCCGGTTGAACACCGGGCCATGCTCGGCTTCACTGAATTTTCTCAGATAGCGTGTAACAAACGTGCTGGGCGCTTCATTGCTCATAAGTGCCAGGTGTTAATGCCTGTTACCTTGTGCACTCGCCAACATGCTGCTAGCGAAGTTAATCATCACTCAGTTCAGCCTGGATTCGACTGATCTTTTCGACATTGTCAAGGAATGCCTCGACGACATGAGGGTCCATGTGAGATCCTGACGCCTTGCGTATATAGTTCACAGCATCTTTTAAGGACCATGCTTTTTTGTATGGACGCCGGGTGGTCAGGGCATCAAATACATCGACTACAGCGACTATACGGCCGGTGATCGGAATGGCATCGCCTTTCAATCCCTTCGGATAACCCGTGCCGTCATACTTTTCATGGTGGCTTAGCGCAATCTCCGCACCGAGGCTGATATAGCGGGATGGGCTATCCTTGAGAATTTCATGACCGATGACAGGATGTTCTCTCATTATTTCCATCTCCTGATCATTTAGCGGCCCCTCCTTAAGTAAAATGCTGTCAGGGATTCCTACTTTGCCAATGTCATGCATCGGCGCAGCCAATTCTAGTTCTTCACAGTCACGTTGTGGCATCTGCAATGCTTCGGCAAGCAATCGAGTGTAACGTGCAATTCGAAGAACATGATTGCCGGTTCCCTCATCCCTGTATTCACCTGCTTTCGCGAGACGTAGCAACGTTTCGCGCTCACGTGCCTGTATTTCACGGGTGCCATGAGCAACCTGCTCTTCCAACCACTTTGCTCTATCGCTGATTATTTTCTGCTGTCGACGCAGCGTCAGCAGGTTCTTGCAGCGCGCCCGGCACTCATACTGGTCAATCGGTCTGGTCAGGAAATCTGTCGCTCCGGCATCCAGTGCCTGGTAACGAACGGAGCGGTCCTCGACGACTGTAACGACAACCACAGGTACATCGCGGCAGGCGCTGATCGCCCGGATCTCCCGAATAAATTGCACACCATCCATGACCGGCATCTTGTAGTCCGTCAGGATCAGGTCTGGTGTGCGGGAATGAATACACTCAAGCGCATCGATTGGCGAGGCAAATGCCTCGACAGCAACATTCGAGTCAATATCTCTAATAATCTGCTCAAGAATCTTTCGACCAGTGCTCTGATCATCAACAATGACAACAAGAGAATTTTTATCAGGCATAGGATCCTTCACTAAGGCGGGCTCACTAGCAATTTCAGAATAATTGCTATTTGCTGGTGTCATATAATAGGATTTCATACAATAAAAATAGGCCACACACCAGTCTTTTTCCATATTACCATACAGACTCAGGTCAAATTATCCGGCGAAGACTATACAAACCGAACTACTATGGGACCATGCCTGAATATCCCTGCAGTCCGGAATACTTGATTTCCGCAATGATTGCGGACGAACAGGATGCATACTAAACACTATAAATACTCAATATATCAGTAACATCATTACGCTACATTCTATCTTCAAAAAATATGAAAAAGGCTATTTTTCTAGACCTCGCGACCA
This sequence comes from Arenicellales bacterium, assembly GCA_029287915.1. Lineage (GTDB taxonomy): Bacteria > Pseudomonadota > Gammaproteobacteria > BMS3Bbin11 > BMS3Bbin11 > BMS3Bbin11. Next base: position 42,040 of record JARFQE010000055.1, on the reverse strand, counting down.
TTGGTCCGAATGAACTTTCACTGGCACCGCTGGATGATCTGCCTCTGACCTGGGAGTACCACGAGTACACATCACCAGTTGAATTAAAAGATCGTATAAAAGATGCTGAAATAATTGTCACCAACAAGTGTAGACTAAATAGTGAATCACTCTCATACGCATCTCAATTAAAATATATCTGTGCTGCTGCGACTGGTTTTAACCATATCGACATTGTCGCTGCCGATATGAAAGGCATTCCGGTTTCCAATGTTCGTAACTATGCCACGCCATCAGTTGTGCAACATGTTTACGCCCTGATCCTGGCGCTATCAACGAAACTGATGAACTACAGCTCCGCAGTGCAAAATGGTGACTGGCAACACAGTAAAAATTTCTGCTTGCTGGATTATCCAATCGAAGAAATTGATGGTAAAACACTTGGCATCATTGGTTATGGAACTCTGGGAAGTGCAGTGGCGAAAGTTGCACCAGCACTGGGCATGGATGTCTTGATCTGCCAGCATCTTCATGGAGAGCCTGAACCCGGCCGCCTCGAGCTCGATGAACTACTTTCCTCAGCTGACATCATCAGTCTGCACCTGCCATTAAACAAAAGTACCACAAACCTGATCGGTAAACGTGAGATTTCACTGATGAAAAATAATGCCCTGTTGATCAACACGGGACGCGGTGGTCTCGTCAATGAGTCTGCCCTGGCAGATGCCCTGCGTCAAAACCAGATTGCCGGTGCAGGTTTCGATGTGCTGACAATAGAACCGCCCGCAGAGGGCAATCCGCTGCTTGAAAAGGATGTTCCAAACCTGATCCTGACACCTCATACAGCCTGGGCCAGTAGACAGTCACGACAGCGCCTGGTCGATCAAATAGCTGATAATATCCGGTCCTTTCTAAATGCCGAGGTGGTAAACCGTGTGGGAAGATTTTAGCCATTCCTCACCCTCAACGGACAGGGGAATGATATAAAATACCGCAAATGGCTGCACTGGCGCAGTCGAATCGTACTGCAGGTGTCTGGCAAAAGAGAAACAAACTGTACAACGATGGTTGCGACGAGCGGAAGGAAAACCGCCCGGAGAATAGCAAATAGATAAAATTACTTTACTCGTTAATTCGCCTCAAATTACAGCCCAATTCAGCAGCGCAATAATCAAAAACTTAATTTGACATGATAACCGCTGAATTTTCTGATGTTGATAACACCCTTGTCGAGAATCAGATACTGCCCCTTGATGCCAAGCAACATGCCGTGAATTTCATGGGTCTTGTCAAAATTGAGTGATTTTACCTTGTCAGGATATTCCAGCACCGGATAATGGACATCCACCGAATCAGCCGATGTCAGTGTTTCGATCGCATTCTCTTCTTCATCATTGATCAGTTCTTCTATCGGTAGTGCCATCACCTCGAACAAATGGTCCCTTACAGCAGCCAGATCGATAGCTTCCGGCTCACCTTTCAGCATCCGACGCCAGTCAGTACGATCAGAAATATTTTGTCTCAGGATATGTTCCAGCTTGCCGGAAAGTAGTCGTGTATTGGTGCGGAATATCGGCAAAGCCTGTGAGGCCCCCTGATCTATCCAGCGCGTGGGCACCTGGGTAAGCCGCGTGATACCGACCTTGGCACCTGATGAATTGGCAAGATAGACAATATGATCCTGCATGCAATGAGCCCGCCCCCACTCCTCATCGCGGCAGGTACCGGCGGCAAAATGACAGGTCTCCGGTCGCACTATACAGCTGTCACATTCCGGCAGACTACGCATACAGGGAAAGCAATAGCCCTGAACAAAGCTCTTGCTGGTCTTGCGGCCACAATGGATACAATTAATCAGTCCCGTGTATTGCAGGGAGATGTATTTTCCGATCAGTGGCTTGAGTGGAACGACAATCTTGCCCAGAGGCAGACCGTATTCTACGGGATCTGTAAGGTGTGATTTGAGTTTTCGGAGATTACCCTCGTGATGCATGGCCTTATGTGTTCTCGTCGAAAAGGATATTAAGGTTTATAACACACAAAAGCTGTTGATTACATGTAGAAATACAGTCTCTTGCTGTATAAGCTGGCAGGCATTAATCTATACGAGAAGTGCTCACAGATTACTCCACGTATCCAAACTCACCGCTCCACTTATTAGCGGAAAAATCAAGATAGACCCATTTGGGTATATAGGCTTTCTGATTCACGATCGGGAAATCAGCAACATTGTCTTTATCAAACCTATCAATAGAACACTGGTTGGTCATGGTCGCCCTGAAATGAATATACAGACCATCTGTCACCCTGACGTAATCACCAATACAATCTGTTTCACGGAAATGGCAGACTTTCTTGATTAGACAACTGAAGTAAAGCTCAATATCAATCAGTAGAGGTTTCGTCTTTTTTCTCAGACGCATAAGCGCTGCATCACTGACAGTTACCGAAACCAGTCTGTTATTTAGTGTCACGTCATACCTCATTCGAAATACTCTTTACAGTTAGTACTACACAGTTTGAACCACTGACGTACTATATTCCAACACCTATTGATATCAAGCCCATCTTATTTCTTATTCCTGTTAAACTATCACTTATTTGGCATCAAACTGCCATCCCTGAAACCCTCAAAACTGGAGAAGCTAATATGCGTAAATGGCAATGTGCGGTGTGCGGTTTTATCTACGAAGAAGAAAGAGGCTTACCTGATGAAGGCATTTCGCCGGGGACCAGCTGGGATGATATACCTGATAACTGGCAATGCCCTGATTGCGGTGTCACCAAAGCTGAGTTTGATATGGTTGAACTGGACGACAAATGAACTAAGGCCTCCGCAATATGGACAGGCCAGCAAATCCCGCTACCCTGAAACAACTTCCTGCTTTTTGAAAAGCAATCCTTAGTCGCAATATTCTGTCAAAATGAGTCTCGTTACCCTGCGTGATATTTCACTGGGATTTGGTCATCCGCCATTGATGGAAAACGTCAACCTCAGAATAGAGGAAGGCGAACGCATCGCCCTGCTTGGTCGCAACGGCTGCGGTAAATCTACCCTGCTCAAACTGCTCACAGAGGAAATCCTGCCTGACGCCGGGGAAATTCAGTTTCGTACAGGACTGGTGGTCGCCCGCATGAGCCAGCAAGTGGCAGATGATGTTTCCGGGACAAACTATGCCGTAATAGCATCCGGCCTGGGGGAGGTCGGTCAACAGCTGTATGAATATCATCGCCTCATTCATCAAACAGATAACCCCCCTGACATGCAGCGCATGCAAAAGCTGCAGGAGCAGATTGATGCCGGCAATGGCTGGCATTACCATCAACGCATAGAAACTGTGCTGTCAAAACTTTTGCTTAACGGTGATGATGATTTTCAATCATTATCAGGTGGGCAGTCACGTCGTGTTCTGCTTGGCCGTGCACTGGTACAGGAACCCGATATACTGCTGCTGGACGAACCGACCAATCATCTCGATATCGACATGATCGAATGGCTGGAAGATTTTTTACTTGCTCAAAACACCACCCTGTTATTTGTCTCGCATGACAGGCGCTTCGTACGACGCCTGGCGACCCGCATTATCGAGCTTGAGCGAGGGCAACTTACTTCCTGGCCAGGTGATTACGATACTTATCGAAAAAACCGTGAACAGATGCTTGCCGCTGAACTCAAGCAAGAATCTGAACAGGATAAAAAACTTGCCGCTGAAGAAGCCTGGATACGTCAGGGCATCAAAGCCAGGCGAACTCGCAATGAAGGCCGTGTCAGGGCACTGCAAGAGCTACGACGACAGCGTCAGGCTCGGCGTGAGCGGGTAGGTAATGTAAATATAGCCATCCAGCAGAGTGATCGTTCAGGCAAAATAGTGATTGAAGCAGTAAATGTAAGCTATTCCTATGGTAAGCAGGTAATTGTCGATAATTTTTCTATAACTATTATGCGTGGCGACAAGATTGGCTTACTTGGCCCAAATGGTATTGGTAAAACTACCCTGCTGCGTTTGTTATTAGGAGAACTGCAACCCAAGTCAGGAAGCATAAAGCACGGCACGCGCCTCGATATTGGCTATTTTGATCAGCAACGTGCGCAGCTGGATGAAAATGCTACGGTAATCGACAATCTTGCATTAGGCAAAGATACTGTAACGTTAAATGGCAGAGAAAAACACGTTATCAGCTACCTGCAGGACTTCCTTTTCAGCCCCGACAGGGCACGCAGCCCGGTTAATGCACTGTCAGGCGGGGAGAAAAACCGTCTATTGCTGGCTCGCATGTTTTGCCGCCCGTCCAATGTACTGGTTCTTGATGAACCCACCAATGATCTTGATTTCGAAACCCTGGATCTGCTCGAACAATTATTAGTCGAATATACCGGCACCCTGTTACTGATTAGTCATGATCGCAGCTTTATCAATGACGTTGTCACCTCTACACTGTCATTTGAGGGCAATGGCGTGATACGCGAATATGTTGGTGGATACGATGACTGGGAGAGACAGCGCGCAGCAGGCACGTTAAAAACCCGGCCGCTACAAAAAACAGCCCCTACCAGATCAAGCCCAAAAAAACAGACCAAGCTCAGCTATAAACTTCAGCGTGAACTGGATGAACTGCCTGAGAAGATTGAACAGCTGGAACTGGCGCAACAGCTGCTGCATGACGAGATGGCTAAAGCGGACTATTACAAGCGTGATAAAGAAGAAATTGCCAGTGATCAGAAAAAACTTGCCGAAATAGATAACAAGCTTGAGCAGGCCTATCAGCGATGGGAAGATCTAGATGACTAGTTTTTTTTTACATAATGGGTCCATCAATCATCCACGGATGACTCTCCATACCCTACAAGATATGTTTTTTTCGGTGTCAGGATTTTTCATTCGATTTGTCCATGATTTTTCATCCGCAAGAGAGTTTACGTGTTTCTACATGGGCCACTGCGGACAAAATAGATCTAAACCAGCGGAGGATGATAAATCATCTGTACCACATTACCGTCTGGATCACGGCAGTAAAAACTGCGCGCACCGTCACGATGCGTTTTTGGTGGCTTGAAGATTTCAATATCATGCTGCAGCAAAAATTCATACCAGAGATCTACCTGCACCATTTCGCCGATGATAAAACCGATATGGTCTAGATGCTGTGGGCCAGCAGGTTGTTTATCGACATAGTGCAGGGCAAGATTATCATTACCAGAAGTTAGATAAACGTTGTCCGGGTCAGGTCGCCACTCTACCCGCATACCCAGCAGCTCAACATAGAAATATTCAGTTTCTGTGAAATTGACGACATTTAATGCAATATGCCTCATGCCCATAGTAGATGGTGGTCGTTTGCTGTTCATAGCCTTCAATCTGCCTTTTCTATGGAAAAAACTTCACTCTCGATATCTGCCCACACTTCATCACCGAACACACGCCGAATCACTAATGCCAATGCCATAGAACCACCTGAAAGCAATTCATCATGAAACTCTTTGAGGGAAAATTTTTCTCCCTGCTGTTGCTTCTGCTGCTTACGCAAGCAGTTAATTAGCACCCAGCCAGTCGCATAACCCATCGGTACGCCCGGTGAACGTGTATACCATAACAAATCGGCCATTGCCTGCTCGTGATGCATGCCGAGTTCATCAACCATACGCTTCGCGGCATCCTCTATGGACAGTCCACGACAGTGCATTTCGACATCAATCATAATGCGCATGGCCCTCCACAGCCTGTCTTTCAACATAACGAACTCTTGCTCTGCTGCCTGGGAAAAACCCTGCTCATACATCATCTGTTCACAGTATAGTGCCCATCCTTCATACATTGTGGCCGAAGGATTCAATAATCTAGGCAGACTGCGGGCAACGGGATTCATATTGGCAGTAACAAACTGCAGATGATGTCCAGGCCAGGCCTCGTGCACACTGGTCTGTTTTATCGATGCATAGTCATGCTGGCCCAGTTGTTCAGCATCACTAACTGGTGTGACGTAGTACCATGCCTGCTGTTTACTGTCATTGGGCACAGGCTCATGATAGGCAGCAATCGGGATTTCATGGCGCAGGAAAACCGGTGTATTCATGATGGCCAGGTTCTGAACTGCAGGCAAGCTGACAATATCATTCTTCACCAGGTATCGATGGGCCTCATGCATTGCCTTTCGATAGCTATCCAGCAGCTGTTCAGCCGCAGGGTGGTTTTCAGCCAGCTTTGCGCTCATGCCAGCTATATCATCATTGCCATTCAGTACCATACAAGCTTCACGCAAACGTGATGCCGTTTCATCAAACAGTTCACTCCCTAGCTTATGCAGTTGATCTGGATTGATATCTAGAAAGTGCCGGAAACCTAGAATGTGACTAAAATGACGTTCGCCACAGGCAAAATTTCCCGCCGCTTGTGGCAACAAATCGCTTTCAATACAGCTGGCAAAGTTCTCCAGTGCTGTTGCTGCCTTATTGATCATACCGTTCAGGTCCACGATTGCCCGATTACATTCTGATAAACGGGGGTGCTGTGGAATAGAACGAATGAAATGCGCACCTTCACGAGCTGTCTGCAGTGCAGACTTCAGCCACAGCGGAGCAATCCTGTCCGCCTTTGTACTGAGTTTCTGACGTGCACCACGGAGATATTGGGGTATGTCTGTTAATCGTGTCGCAAGGGCCTGCTCAAAATCACTTACTGGTCGCATTAGCAGTTGATAGATCGCATTGACCGGCAAATAACGCTCCGGATCCCGATAGCGCCAGTCTGCCTCAAGTATTTCCTCTGTCTCCAGTGCTGCACTACTCCAGGCCAGTTCATAATCGATTAGCCTGTCGGCATCCAGCGCCTCGGTATCCAGTTCATCAAGACTGAACATCAATTCGCGATTAAGAGTTACCAATGCGCCAATATCATCATCACCATAAGGCGTTAAAAGCCCTGCATACTCATCGCGACCCACCTCAACTGCTGTTTCAGGATGATAACGGAACCAGGCTTTATAATAGCTATCAAGGATAGTATCGAAACGCTCGGTTGTTTGTTGCGGATCCTGCATAGATTATTCGTTTTAGATTTTAACTATCTGTTATTGAGGTTTTCATGTTCCCTCTTTTCTTTACTCTGTTTCTCTGATTTCAAAATCATGACTCATTACTACAGCCTGCGCCAGCATAATCGATACCGAACAATACTTCTCAGCAGATAACTTGACCGCGCGCTCAACCTGTTTGGCATTCAATCCGCGGCCTGTGACAATAAAATGCACATGTATATGTGTAAACACAGCGGGAATAGCATCTGCACGCTGTGCCTCTATCACCACCCTGCAATCAGTGACATCCTGGCGTGATTTTTCTAACATCATCACCACGTCGATTGAGGAACAGCCACCAAGCCCCATCAAGATCATTTCCATTGGCCTGGAGCCACGGTTTTCTCCACCGACTTCTGGACTGGCATCCATTATCACCTTGTGCCCGCTGTCAGCAACAGCCTCAAATGCCTTTCCACCAACCCACTCGACTTCTACTTTCATAATTGCCCCTCGAACAATTGTGCCAGTCTATCACCCGGCTGTTGTGCACGCATAAAGGTTTCGCCAATCAGGAAAGCACGCACATTATGTGCCAGCATACTCTCTACATCGGAACGATCATGTATACCACTCTCGGTGACGACAATCCGGTCATCAGGTATCCCAGCAAGCAGTGAAATCGTCGTCTGCAGCGTGGTTTCAAAGGTACGCAGATTTCGATTGTTGATACCTATTAGGGTTGTGTTAAGCATCAACGCACGCGACAACTCTTCTGCATCATGCACTTCTACCAGTACCCCCATATCAAGCGAATGTGCCAGTTTGGTAAATTCCCGTAGCTGTAGATCATCCAGTGCAGCCACAATCAACAAGATGCAATCAGCACCGATCAGACGGGATTCATAGACCTGGTAGGGGTCTATGATAAATTCCTTGCGTAATACCGGTAACATACAAGCCGCTTTAGCCTGCTGCAGATAGGCATCATCACCCTGAAAATACTCTACATCGGTCAACACCGACAGACAGGCAGCTCCGCCGTTTTCATAACTGCGTGCAATCTGTGCCGGGTTAAAGTCCTCGCGTATGACGCCCTTGCTTGGAGAGGCTTTTTTGATTTCTGCAATGGTTGCCACCCTGCCTGCCTCGACACGTTCCCTGATGGCACCGACAAAATCCCTGGTGGGTGCAATGCTTTCAAGTTCGGACTTGATCTGCTGTAACGAAACTTGTTGTTTACTCTGCTCGACTTCTCGAGCCTTGGTATCGAGTATCTTTAATAGAATATCTGCGACCTTGCTCATCAGAACTGATTGGTCATATTGACGAGTTGCTGTAATCGATCGGCTGCAGCACCAGATGAGAGCACTTCCAGCGCTAGTTTTACACCTGTATCGAGCTCATCGGTAAGCCCACTGGCGTAAATGGCAGCACCGGCATTCAGGGCAACGATATCCCTGGCCGCACCATCTACATTTGCCAGCACATCATTCATCATTCGAAGACTGCTTTCGATATCATTGACTTTGATTTTTTCTATAGGCTGAGTTGCCATATCAAATTGTTCAGGCGTCACGGTATAGGTGCTGATCGCTGAGTCATTTAGTTCGGCAACATGAGTGGGTGCAGAGATGCTGATCTCATCCATGCCGTCTTCTCCATGTACTACCAGTACATGACGGCTGCCCAGCCTGGACAAAACTTCTGCCAACGGTTCCAGCAGCTCATTTGCGAACACGCCCAACACCTGGTTTGGTGCACCTGCAGGATTTGTTAACGGGCCGAGGATATTGAAAATAGTTCTAACCGCCATCTCCTTGCGCGGACCGATGGCATGTTTCATAGCACTGTGATGTAAAGGCGCGAACATGAAACCCACGCCGATTTCATTGACGCACTCCGCCACCTGCTCAGCTGTCAGGTCAAGCCTGACACCGGCAGCTTCCAGCACGTCTGCACTGCCACTGTTGCTAGATATGGAACGATTACCATGCTTGGCAACCCTGCCACCGGCTGCTGCAACAACAAATGCAGAACTGGTAGAGACATTAAATGTATTACTGGAGTCACCCCCGGTACCACAGGTATCCACTAGATAATCAGGCGTAACATTGACGTGATCGGCAAGTTCACGCATCACCTGTGCAGCAGCTGCGATCTCATCGACGGTTTCACCTTTGCAGCGCAGGCCTATCAGGAATCCGCCGACCTGAGCTGGCGTGGCCTGTCCAGTCATAATCAACTGCATAACATGACGCATCTCGCTCGCGGCCAGGTTTTTGTCCGAGATTACATATTGAATGGCGGTTTGCATGTCCATAACTTAAATCCTTTAGTCGTTTTTTAGCCCCAAGATCCAGGTCCCAGGTTCCAAGCAAACACAGAAGACAAAAAAATCGATACGGGTTTAACTTGGAGCTTGGAACTTGGAACTTTCAACTTCCGTCCTTTCTTTCTGCAAGAAAATTAGCCAGTAGTTCATGCCCCTGATGGGTCAAAATAGATTCTGGATGAAATTGTACACCTTCTACATCCAGTGTCCGGTGTCGCACGCCCATAATCTCATCATCATCGGTCCAGGCCGTTACTTCCAGGCATGCGGGAAGCGTTTCACGATCAATAACCAGTGAATGATAGCGAGTCGCCTGCAAAGGGTTTTGCAGTCCCCTGAATACACCAGAGTTATTATGATGGATCATCGAGATCTTGCCATGCATCAGGGTTTTCGCACGAACGATTTTGCCACCAAAGGCCTGTCCGATACTCTGGTGACCCAGGCAGACGCCCAGTATCGGCACGCGGCCACTGAAATGTTTAATAACTTCAACAGAGATCCCTGCTTCATTTGGTGTACAGGGGCCGGGTGATATAACGATTCTCTGCGGCTGCATCACTTCTATTTCATCCAGGCTAATCTTATCATTCCGGTGTATGTGAACATCGGCACCCAATTCCCCAAAGTACTGCACCAGGTTGTAGGTGAAGGAGTCATAATTATCAATCATCAACAACATGTTATGCCTCCTTAGCTAAGTTGCCTGAAACCGCCTGCAGCCATTGCCACAGCCCGGAATGTTGCTCTACCCTTATTCAGGGTCTCTTCCCATTCCATATCGGGTTGAGAGTCAGCGACTATGCCGGCACCAACCTGTATATTGAGCATGCCATCCTTGATTACCGAGGTGCGAATAGCGATAGCTGTATCCATGTTTCCGTTCCAGCCAAGATAACCTACTGCACCGGAATAAACGCCTCTTTTGACCGGCTCCAGTTCATCAATGATTTCCATCGCCCTGATTTTTGGCGCGCCACTAACTGTACCGGCCGGAAAAGTGGCTCTTAGAACATCAATAGCATCAAACTCTTTACGTATATCACAGACCACATTGGAAACAATATGCATAACATGAGAGTAACGTTCAATAACCATGCGTTCGGTAAGTTCTACACTACCGATCTCAGCAATGCGGCCCAGGTCATTTCGTCCAAGATCAACCAGCATAAGATGCTCAGCCAGTTCTTTAGGATCAGCCAGCAGGTCCTGTTCCATTGCCACATCCTCAGCCTCAGTTTTACCGCGAGGCCGTGTGCCAGCTATCGGCCTTACTGTGGCCTTACCTGAATCCACCTGCACCAGAATTTCTGGTGACGATCCGACCACCTGAAAATCACCGAGGTTCATGAAGTACATATAGGGTGAAGGGTTCAGCGTACGCAGTGCTCGATACAGATCCAGCGCTTTAGCCTGGTAGGGAATGCTCATGCGTTGCGATAATACGACCTGCATGATGTCACCAGCACGTATATATTCACGCGCTCGCTCAACAGCCTGCATATAGCCCTCCCGAGTGAAACCAGAAAGGAAATCATCTTCGCTTACCACGGAGGTAGAGGCTTTACGCTGATGTGATAGTGGCTTATCAAGCTGCCCTATCAGCTCTTCAATACGCTGCTGACCAGACTCCCACGCATTTTCCTCACGTGGATCGACATTGATGACTATAAACAAACGCCCTTTGAGTTTGTCAAAGATAAGAATTTCATCTGACACCATCAGTAGAATATCAGGTGTCTGCAATGGATCTGGATGCCGGCTCTCGCCCAGGCTGGGCTCGATATAGCGAATGGTATCGTATGCGAAATACCCGACCAGACCACCAGTGAAACGAGGCAGATCTTCGATATCAGGAGCCTTGAATCTTTGCAGATACTCACGCACTGCCTCTAGAGGATCAATGACTGTCAGGGATTCAACAATCTCCCCATCCTCGAGTATTTCTACTTGATTACCGCTAGCACGAAATAGTCGTCTCGCTGACAGGCCGATGATGGAGTAACGACTTGCTTTCTCGCTGCCAGAGACGGATTCAAATAAATAGGAATACTCACTGCCAGCGAGTTTGATATAGGTGCTTAACGGAGTATCGAGATCGGCCAGCACTTCACGCACAACAGGTATGCGTGTATAGCCGCTAGCGGCATAGGAATCAAATTCAGATTTTTTCAAAAACATGGGAAAACATCACCTTAAACTGTAAACAGGATATAACGGACGTAAGCGCTCAACGCTTCACCATCGCCAGATCCATGCCTCCTGTTTTTTGATCATGTTTTCCATAAACTAGTTTCCGCCAAATAACTGCTAAATCAGCAATGACAGTTGCTGATCGAGTTTGTCCAGTGAATCTATCACACCCTGAGTCTGCAGGGTAGTTAGATCGACGCCCTGATTGTAACCATAGTTGACACAGATGACATGCATACCTGCTGCCAGTGCAGCTTTTACATCATTGGCCGAATCACCTATTAGTATGCCTTGTTGAGGGGTTATGCCGAAATATTCACAGGCATAAATCAATGGCAACGGATCGGGTTTTTTTCGTGCTAGTGAATCACCCGAAACTACCAGCTCGAAATAACCGTCTAGTTTAAGATCAGCCAGCAACGGCAAGGTAAAGGCTTCTGCTTTGTTGGTTACACATGCCAAATGGAAACCAGCTGCTTTGAGCTTATTCAGACCTGAAACTACTCCGTCGTAAGGGCGGCTTTTTGCCGAGACGTTGTCGCCATAGGCCTGTAGAAACAGGTTATAAGCCTTTTCATAATCGTCTCTATCAGGCTCACCATCCATGGAGTCTGTCAGGGCGCGTTTGACCAGTCTACTAACACCATTACCAATCCAGCCAGACACTTTCTCCAGCGGCCATGGCTCTCTACCCATCTTCTGCAACATAATATTAACACTGTCGGCCAGATCCGGTGCAGTATTGATGAGCGTACCATCGAGGTCAATCATGACCATGCTTACACTAATTTTTTGTGCGCTAGTCAATTCAATCTTCACATGCTAACTGGTCTTGGCCAGCTCGGCACGCATGGCAGAGACCACAGTTTCATAGTGGTGAGGATCAGCCTCATTGGCTGCCCCAAAAATGGCTGATCCTGCAACAAACATATCCGCACCGGCCTCGGCAATTTCACGGATGTTATCGACTTTGACGCCACCATCAATTTCAAGACGTATATCTCTGCCGGAAGCCTCGATCAGTTTACGAGACTGGCGCAGTTTTGCCAGAGCAGAATTGATGAAGCTCTGACCGCCAAAGCCCGGGTTTACTGACATAAGCAAAATCAGATCAACTTTGTCCATGACATATTCAAGTATATCCAGTGGAGTAGCCGGGTTAAATACCAGGCCGGCCTTGCATCCTTCACTTTTAATCAATTGTAGGCTCCGGTCGACGTGCTCTGAAGCCTCAGGGTGAAATGTAATATAGGAGGCGCCCGCTGCGGCAAAATCTGGAATGATACGATCTACTGGCTTGACCATTAGATGCACATCTATATCGGCAGTAACGCCGTGTTTGCGTAATGCCTCGCATACTAATGGCCCAATGGTCAAGTTTGGCACATAGTGATTATCCATGACGTCGAAATGAACCACATCGGCACCGGATGCCAGTACATTATCCACTTCTTCACCGAGTCTGGCGAAATCAGCGGACAGGATTGAAGGGGCGATAAGGAAATCGTTAGCCATCTTGAAACTCCCTGGTAAATTATCTGGTAATTCTTTTCAAAGTGTGGAACCAGAAGCACAGTCGCTGATTCCGAGAAAATAGAGGCGCGACTTTACCTTATTCAGACAGGATTTTCAGTATTTCGTGCAAATTCTGAAGGAAATTAAATTACACTAGATTTAATAGTAATAAATGAAACTTGGCAGTTGAATACCTGCCTCAACCATCCATCAACAGATTGCGTAAATCTATAATGGCCGCATTGGCTCTTGAGATATAGGAGGCCATTACCAGCGAATGATTGGAAACAAAGCCAAAACCACTACCATTTAGAATAACAGGGCTCCAGATTGGATCCTGGGTAGATTCCAGCTCTCGTACTATCTGGCGCAGGCTGACGACAGCATTCTTTTTGCGTAAAACAGGTTCAAAATCTATCTCCACCGCTTTCAGGAAATGTAACAGAGCCCAGGCAGCTCCACGAGCCTCAAAGAAATTATCATCAATTTTCGTCCACGGTGTCTCGATAACCAAATCTTCCTGTGTCGGTGTAGATTGGGTCGCATCGGCATCGCCAGCAAGATCAGTATTGACACGCAGCTGCCCGACACTGGCCGATAAGCGTTGCGACAGTCCACCCAGTCTTTTCTCGACTATCTGCAACCAGTTTCGTAAATTATCAGCTCGGGCAAAAAACTGGGCGTTGGTATCATCAGCATCTACCAGCCGTCCAAGATAGGACTCAAGCGCTATTATCCCGTTGTGATAGGAGCCTTCTGCGGAAGGAAACATCCATGATTCATTATTAATATTGAACTGCGGTTCTGACACCATCAAATCCCTGTCTTCCAGTGACTGGGACTGTGATCGACTCAAATCATTGCGCAGGGCACGAGCCAGATCACGTACCTGTACCAGCACACCGAACTCCCAGTTAGGCATATTATCCAGCAATACTGAAGGGGGCATAATATCATTACTGAGAAATCCTCCCGGTTTATCCAGCAAGGTATTGCTTACTGTAATCAATGCTGCCGTAGTGACACTGCCGGGGACTAACTTTTCGCCTTCAGAGCGAGCTGCAACAATCTGTGTATTTTCGATGACATCAAACATATCTGGTGTTCTGCTCCAGTATATGGATAGCAGCAACATCAGTAGAGATAACAGGAATGTAGCCATGCCAATTGACCAACGCAGGCCTTTTTCCTTCCATGTAGCGGGTTTCAACACATTACCAACTGCGCTGCTCGCTGCTATTGCCTGTTGCTGGAGTTTTTTATTCATGTATGCTTGTCCGATTGTTGGAATTTAACGAAACCTGTCAATACTGAATCTGACACTCTGCCCTGACTGCCAGTACTCTATCATGTATATACTGCTATTCCTGAAAATCACAATAAGATGAAAACACTTCGCTATCTACTGGCCACAGCTGTTGTCCTGTTGTTCCTGCTGCTGCTGGTCATCACAGGCATGGCGGGTGACACCTTGCTCTCGCTCTGGGACAGACTGCAGACAGCGCCATGGTATATCAGCAGCCTGTTCGCATTTATATTGCTAGTCTTTAGCAGCGCCAGTGCGGTCATACTCTGGAAACTACTACGTCCTGTAAAAAAATCGGGCATACAAAAAGAGAACATAGATGAATCCAGTCTACAGCAGCGAATAGAGAAAGCTGAAGAAACTGGAATTGATATTGAATCTGCAAAAGTTGAATTAGGCAAATTAGGGCTCAGACGGCAAACGGGCAAACTCTACATTGCGCTTGCCGGCACCATCAGTACCGGTAAAAGCAGTCTGATCAATAGCCTGCTACCCAATGCCCAGGCACGATCCGAAGTCACTGGTGGCACAACCAGAGAGACTATCGAGTACCACTGGATAACACCGTCCGGTGATGAAGTCATTGTTATCGATATGCCCGGCTTTCAGGATGCGGGCAATCATGGACTCAGTGAAGCTGCTCGCACAGAGGCAATCCGGGCGCATTTGGTCATTTATCTTTGTAATGCGGATCTGACACGTCAGCAATTGAATGAACTTAAGCTTCTTGCAGATCTTAATAAACCGCTAATTTTGGCGCTGAATAAAACTGACTGGTACAGCAATGAGGAACGCAGACAAATTCTTGATCAACTTCGTGAACGCACGAAGGAAATCAAGGACATTGCAGTAGTTGCCATCAGTACCAAAGCTGAAAAAAAACTTGTGATAAAGCATCCAGACGGTACTGAAACCACGGAAATTAGAAGCATAGCGCCGGATATCGGGGAGCTGGCCCGCGCCCTGCAACGACGCATTGATAGAGATCCTGAAAGATTGGAACAACTACGTGACTCTGCTGTCTTCACCCTGGCTGCCCGCACTCTCGATGAAGCTGAACTGCGTCAGCGAATAGAGCAAGGACAGTCACTGGTTCGCAACCATACTCGCAGTGCCGTGATTGGAGCAATGGCAGCAATTAGCCCCGGCACTGATATTCTTATTCAGGGTGCGCTTGGCATCAGCCTGGTAAAAAGCCTCTGCTCATTATATGAGGTTCCAGTCAGTCAACTTGAAATTGACCGCCTGCTTAAACTCGGTCAATCCCGCCTTAATCGCCATCTAGCTCTTATCATGGCCGTGCTCGGGAATGCGATGAAGGCCTTTCCCGGCATTGGTACACTGGCCGGTGGTACCCTGCATGCGGTAACCTATGGCATGATATTCGACGCACTGGGACGCAGCCTCAATGAGACCCTTTCCAGCCGCGGTGAACTGGCAACTCTTCCGACAATAAATCGTTTCACGGAGAACCTTGGTGATCAACTGGAAAAACGTACCGGCGACATTCTCCGGCTGGTCATGGAGGCCAAAGAAAAACAGGAAAAATAAATCTGTTGTGTCAACAGAGTATGATGACGTAGCAGAGACCCGACAAACAGATGACCATCACCTTGCTATCGCCCGTGACAGCCTTTCTCGGCTACTGCAAGATGAGCATATTCCTCAAGCTGTACGTGATGATCTGGCAGCGGAGTATCAGAACGTACAGAGCCTGCTGGACAAGATTGAAAACAATGAAATTCATATCGCCGCTTTGGGAAGGGTCAGTGTTGGTAAGTCTTCACTTCTAAATGCACTACTAGGCAGCAATGTCTTCACTACCAGTCCGTTACACGGTGAAACGCGCGTGGTAGATCGCAGCACATGGCAATCCTATGACAGCGGAGGCGTATTACTGATTGATACTCCCGGCCTGGATGAGGCCGATGGCGAGCAGAGAGAACAACTCGCTATTGAAGCCGCTGCACAGGCCGATCTGATCCTTTTTGTTGTCGATGGAGACCTGACGCAAAGCGAGCTCAACAGCCTGAAGACGCTGCAAAAGCAATCCAGCGTCGTGCTTCTGGTACTAAACAAAACTGACCGGTATACACGGCAAGAACAAAATGAGCTGTTGTCATCTCTAGCCCGGCATACTGCTGGCATCGTGCAGCAGGAGAACATTCTATCTGCCTCTGCTGCACCACCTGCACAGACCCTGATTGAGATTGATCATTCAGGACATGAAACTGAAACAGTTCGTGAAGTTGAGCCCGATATAACAAAACTGGTCAGTCGCCTGTGGCAAATCATCGAACAGGATGGTCGCAGTCTTGCTGCCCTCAATGCCAGCCTGTTCGCCTCCCATGTTACGGATAAAATTTCAACTCGGATACTGGAAACTCGCCGGGATCTGGCAGAAAAAGTAATACGCTACTATTGCATCGCCAAGGGGGTTAGTGTCGCAGCCAATCCTATTCCCGTCGCTGACCTCGTTGCAGCTGCTGCACTGGATAGTGCAATGGTCTATCACCTGTCCAGGGTCTATGACCTGCCCATGAGCCGACGTGAGTCAGGTAAACTTGTCGCAGCAATCTTTGCCCAGCTGGCTGCCATGATGGGAGCAGTATGGACGGTTCACCTTGCCTCAAGTCTGCTGAAACTCGGTAGTGCTGGCTTGTCCACGATATTGACTGCAAGCAGTCAGGGCGCTATTGCCTATTACAGCACCTATCTGGTTGGACAAATAACTGAACGCTATCTGGAGCAGGGAAAAGCGTGGGGTGAAGGTGGTGCCAAACGTGTTACCGAGGAAATCCTGGCAGGTATGGACAAGGATTCGATAATCGAGAGCGCCAGAGAGGATATCCTGTTACGGATTAAGGCATGAATAGAAAAACACGGTATGTGATAAATAGAGCTTTCTCTAGAAAAACTATTCTCAAAATCAGCCTATCTTTTAAACACCGTCATCCAACGCCAGAAATTCAACAGCCCTGCTAATGATGAAGAGACATAGGTAAAAGCTGCAGCACGCAGGATTTTTCTCGCCGGTCTAAATTGCTGTGGCTGCAAATAACCCGATTCAAGCATCGGCAGCGCCTTATTGAAGCTGGCATCCAGCTCCACCGGAAGAGTCAGCAGCTGAACTGCCAGTCCAATTCCCATGACCAGGAATGCGGCCAGCAAAGAGATCAGGCCAACCGCCGGTGCACGTGTTATTACAGAAAGCAGGGGTACTAGAAACAGCAATAGCGAACCCAGTTGCTGTGCAGTACCGGTAAGTTTTGCCAATCGTGTCCTCCAGCGAAAAAGTGACTCGCCGCTGGCATCCTGAATGGCATGACCGACCTCATGTGCTGCTATAGTAATAGCGGTGAGGGTACGGCCATTAAATCTATCCTCCCCCAGACGTACGACCTTTGCCAGTGGGTCGTAATGATCACCACTGCCTGTCACCTCCACCTTGACATGCTGCAGCGCAAATCGGTCAAGCAGATGTCTGGCCAGCTCGCCGCCAGTGCCGGTGAAGTTTTCTTCTGATTTTCGATTGTACCTGTTCAGCACAGCACGAACCCAATATTGGGGTCCGATGATCAATAACACCAGGATTACAACGAGAATTAAGACATGCATGATGAATTATTGTATATTAGTGGGTTCTGGCTAAAACCAATTGCATTGGATTATAGCTTCTTTGTCTATGTATCTGTGACTGTGCTGCATTAATAACGTTAATCTGACCACAATCACAGAAAGTGTGCCATATACCACACATGACTTGACTATATTAGAATCTTATAATATAGTAAATCGGACATGGCAAAAATGTAACAGTAGACTCACTGGGAAAATATCTGCTATGGGGATCCCAGTACTCAACATTAACTTAGTTTTTTGGAGATTTTCTTATGAAACTCGTACAGATTGTATCAATCGCTGCTCTGATGAGCATGTCTGCAGCTTCTACTGCACAGTGGGGTAGAGGTTATGATGATGGTTATGGCTCTGGCTCTGGTTATGGCTATGGCGACGGTTATGGCCGTGGTGACGGTTCCGGTTATGGCTCTGGCTATAGCAGAGGCCGTGGATATGGTACTGGCGACCTCGACAGCGACATGGACGGCGACGTCGATGGCGAATTCAACATGAGCTTTAAAGGCAAAGGTCGTGGACGTGGTCGTGGACGTGGCCGTGGTTATGGTTCTGGTTATGGCTCTGGTTATAGTGACGCTTATGGCCGTGGCTACAGTGACTACCGTGGCGACTACCGTGGCAACTACTATGGTGGCAACCGTTATGGCTCACCTTACGGTTATGGCTACGGCGCACCTTACGGCTACGGCGCACCTTACGGCTACGGCGCACCAGTTGCCCCAGTTGCACCTGCTGCACCTGCTGCACCAGCAGAAAAGAAATAAGAATCCTCGATTCTTAATTGCTGAAAAGGCCCGTGTGGGAGATCCACACGGGCCTTTTTGTTTATGAAGTGTTTGTCTAAAAAAATCAGGTACCCAGAATAAAACAATAACTGGATACGCATTAAATGGATAATAAAACGTAACAGGTGAAATTTTTATTCGTTGTACCTTGAACTCAGAAATAATACCCCAGCTCAACCTGTAGAAAGTCATCCTCCGCAAAAGACTTCAGTGACTGGTCCAGTCCATCGACAAGGAATTTACTACCCTGGATTGACAGCTTCCAGTTATCGCCTATCCGTCTGCTGCCTTCAAGGCTGATCAGGTAACTGTCGTCATGCTTGTCCTTGATCACGCCAAGCAGCGCATCCGTGCTCTGTTCATCATTCAGCGTCAATCTCAGTCCGGTAAGGAAATCATCCTCGAATGGCGTTGTTGCCAGCTCACCCCGTGAATCATATAGGTATTCAACCACCAGGCCGATGTCAGTAGCAGTTTCTGCAATGCCGTAAAACGTATACTCGAAGCCACCGGTTGCCTGTCGATAACTGACATAATTGCCATCGAGGTTTATGGCTTCGAGCTTCCATAGCCAGTTCCCTTTTGTCAGCTGCAGGTCCAGTCCAGCCTGATCGATGATCTGGTAGAAAGGTGCGAGGACAATCTCACCATTGTACTCAGCCGGCGACAAAATCGGCTCCCTGCTCGTTCCATGGAACCAGGACAGTCCGATATCCATGTCGCCAACGACATGTGACCACCTGACCGCAGCATCGACATGTTTGTCTTCCTGCGATGACTCATAGCTGGTCAGGTTTTTTTCAACCCGAGGAATAATGCGCGGCCGTCCTTTGACACCTGCGAATGTTCGTTCACGAAAACCGGGCAGGACGAAAAGATCGATGTTTCCCCAGTCGCGTATCAGGGTAAGATTGATCATAGGCTGGCCGAGCTTATCTTCCTGGTCAAGCTCTTCGACCAGATCAGTCTGGTTGATGATATCGACTATATGTCTTGCTTCGGTAACGCCCCAGTAGACCTTGCTGATGCCTACTGTCCATTCATAGTCTCGCGCGATATAGGACCACGCGAGTTCCCTGATATCAGCATGAGTCCGCTTATTATCACCCTGGTCTAGCCGTGCGAAGGGAATGAAAGTGAATGTCTGTTTACCCTCATCCCACTCGTGATACATCTCAGGCTGTGCAGCAATTGAGAAATTATTTCCATGCTGCCTTGGGTCTGCTGGATCCTGAAAGAATAATCTTTCCTGTACCGTTACATTGCCACGCCAGCTAACGGCCTGTAGCGGTGATGAAATCACCAGTAGAAATACTGCCGATGCAACCAGACCTTTTCTCATCAACGGGCCCGTTTAAGTGAATTGCGGTCAAAATCACGGTCACTAAAACCATTATTGAATACGTAATCAGTAAATAAGAGTGTAGTACTTTTTCCGTTCTGGTGATTTGTCATCTCCATCCGATCAGGCCGCCAGTATTTGCCCAGGTACTGCTTGTAATCAAACAATACAAGAGTTTTGAGCAGTGCATTCTTGCGATCATAAAATTCGACTTTCAATGGATGATATATTTCCCTGTCACCCCATACAATCTGCCGGGTATAGCCAGAATGCTTGTCTACCGGTACCCGCTCGATAACATAAACATCCTTACCATCAAGCTGTTCATCACGTAGCCATTTGTAAGTGTATTTATCCACCTCCTGGGATGACATATCCTCAAATGCAAATTCACTGCCCATAAACGGTCCTGACTTATTCTTCGATGCAATTCGTTTTACCCTCTTTAAAGCCGGAAGATAAAGCCACTGGTCATCGGGTTCGTTGACATGGGTAAAACTTAGAAAGGCAGTACCTTTGACATCAGCCGGGGAATCGAAAATAGATAACGCCTTATCGCCATCACCAATAACTTCCAGTGATCTGCCGCGAATCTGCCGGCGACTTTCCTGGCCCTGTTTATTGCGAAGTATCATTTCCATGGACTGTTTCTGATCGCCCCACCCGCTATCCAGCCTGTCTGCCTTCTGTGCTATTTGCAGGCCTTTTTCCTCTGCAGTTAATGCCCAGGCATATGAAGTAGTAATACTAAGAAGCAGGAGCAACAGCGGTGTCTTTTTCATTGGATTTTTCCTCTAGTTTCATTAGCAACGGTGGTAACAGCAGGAAGTCTGCGATAAGCGCCAGTGCAATAACCAGTGCGGTTAGCAGACCCATACCGGAATTCAGTTTGAATGATGACAGTGCCAGCACCAGGAAACCGGCAATCAGCACTACCGAAGTCGTCAACAGTGCCCTGCCGACACTGGTGAATGCATAGCGGACAGCCTGTTCGGAATTCAGGCCGCTTTCTCTTCGTGCACGTTGATACTTGCTCATAAAGTGAACTGTATCATCAACCACGATCCCAAGTGTCATGCTGGTAACGACCGATAACGCAAGCCCGACCTCACCGACCAGCATACCCCAGATACCAAAACCCATCGCAGCGGGAACCAGGTTCGGTACCATACTTGTAAGACCCAGTTTGAAAGACCTGAGGGCAATAATCAGGATCATTGAAATCATTATCAAAGCGATTGTCGTGCCAGCAAGCATACTAATTATGTTCCGTTTGCCGATGTGTGCGAACATCATTGTCGGACCGCTGGCTGCCGCTGCCTTGATGAATTCTGCATTCTCTTGCAGCCACTGGCTGGATCGCTTCTCGAGTGCAATCATTTGGTTTGTTGACAGGGTGCGCAAGGTAACAACCATGCGCGTTGCCGATTTATCGACATTGATCTGGTTATTAAGATCAAGGCCATACGGCAGCGACATCTCGTACATCAACAAGTACTGGGCAGAGAGGTTTCTCTCATCAGGGAGTTTATACATAGCATCGTTATCACCATGCAGGTTCCTGTTAAGTCGCTTCATAATGTCGGTGAACACATTGACATGTAAAGTTTCCGGCTGTTCTCTGAACCAGTTAGCGAAGTCCTCAACCTCCTGCAGGAATTCCGGATTACTGATACCGCCTGGCTCTGCAGACTCAACTGAAAAATCGATCAGGTACATGCCAGTCAGGTTTTTGACTGTAAAATCCGTGTCGTTGCGAAACTGGATCGTTTCATCGAAATACTCTAGAAATACGTCATTGAGTTCATTGCGCGGCAGGAATGATACCAGCACAACTACCAGCAGAGTCATGCCAGGCAACAGCTTACGTCTGTTGTTGACGACAAAATTGCCGATAGATAGCATCAGCCTGTCACCTTTTTCATGATGAACACGTACTTTGACCGGTAACAGGCTGATTACTGCCGGCAGGAAAGTTACAGCCAGAACAAATGACATCATCACACCGATTGCCACCATATTGCCAAGATGGTTAAAGGGCGGCACATCCGAAAAGTTCATACTCATGAATCCGATCGATGTTGTCAGGCTGGTCAGGAATACCGGCTGCAGATTTACCCGCATGCTTTCTATCATCGCTGCGATCTTGTCCATGCCTTCGCGCATATAGTGATAAAAAGTCACCAGCACATGCACGGAATTTGCGATTGCTACCGTCAGGATGATTGTTGGTGCTGTCGCGCTTGGTGGAGTTATCGGATATCCGATATGACCACCCGCCCCCATCGCGGCAATAACGGACAGGATTATAACAACCATGGTCAGTGCAGTTCCCGCAAAACCCCGTAGCATCAACAGCAACATCACCATCATGATCAGAAAACTTAATGGCACCAGTGTTTTCATGTCATTCTGGGAAGCTTCTGAGAAGCTGTTGTTCATCATAACCATGCCGGTCATGTATATTTTGATAAAAGGATATTTTGCTTCAATTTCTGCTGCGAGATTGCGCGTAAAAGCCACCACTTCCGGTGTTTCCGTTGCTTCATTGATTCCGGGTAATTGCACAGTGACATTCACCGCCGTGACATGTGCGCGGTCCGAGACCAGACGATGTCTTAGCAGAGGCTCATTGACGGCCACCTGCCTGATATAGGCGAGTCGCTCTTCAGTCAACAGGGCAGGGTCTTCAACGAGATCCTCGACCAGTAGATCATCACCCTCTGCCTCGGTATGCTGGTAATTAGTCAGCGAGTCGACACGTGATGAGTAGGGTACCTGCCAGGACTTTTCAGTGAGTTCATAAACCGCCTCCATAACCTTTTTTGAAAATACATTTCCATCCTCAGGGGCAATAACGAACATCACGTTATCATTTTTCGTATAGGTATTTTCCAGTGCTTCAAAAGCCATTCGCTGTGGGTTGTCTTCACTGAAAAAGACCCTGTAGTTAGTGGTCATCGATAGATGTTTTGCACCGCTGGCCATGAAACCCACTAGCAGCAGACAAGCGATGATAACCAGCCAGCGATACTGGATAACCAGTTCTCCAAATCTCCTCTCAAATTCGTGCATTAGTAATGCCCCGTGTTGTTAGTTTGTTTTTCTGAGACCTTTGATAATCAGCGCGACAACATCAACAGCCATTTTTTCGAATTGCTCGAGTGTGTACAGCGGCATAAAAATTGGCGTCGAGAACATCACTATAGCCTTTGTGACAGCCCTTGCCGTTGTAGAGACATCATCAACCTGAAATTCATCTTCCTCAATTCCCTGCTTAAGGATTGCAGCCATCAGACTCTCGATCTTCTGGTTTCTCTGATGGATAATGCGAGGATGATTGTGCGCAATACTTTCCACCAGTTCATTGAGTCGGGGTGTGTCATGACTCATCTCATAGTAGTAGCGCATTGCGGTCTGAACGAACATGTGGAGTCTCTGGGTCGCATTTAGATCTGGCAGGTTTATGACATTTTTAAGCAATGTGTGCAGATCTGCCATGCACTGATCTGCACATGCAGCAGCAATGTCCTGCTTGTTATGAAAATACCGGTACAGATTGGCTGCTGACATATTCACATCTTCAGCAATCTCCGCCATGGTAGTTTTGCCGTAACCAAAGGTCCGAAAACGCTGATGCGCTGCGTTCAGGATCTCGTCCCTAATCATTTCGGCTTCCTGCTCTTGCTCGATCATTCCTTCTCCAGAGACATAATTAAACAGATTGATAGAATATCTCCTGAATGATGAATAATCAATTTAATATTCATAATTCAGTACAGAGCCAGGGGACTAAGGACTAAGGATAGATCTAAAAGTCTATATCTACGAACTTGCAACTATCGTACTACGCGCTGCCATTGCCCATCGACTAACTCGACTTCGTATTTTGCCCAGTTCGCAAATTCCTGGCGTGTGATGTGCCCGGTACTGCGCAATCCGGGACCGGCAACGGTTTTATAAATAATTGTTGATCCGTCATCATCTTCATCGACAAGCTGTCTTACTATCCGCTTATCATCGTCGGCGCCATTACTGAAAAAGTGCCATAGTTTAATCAGCGATTGATGAAGGTGATCGGCTTCAATTGCCCGTCGAGTTGCGATCTTATAGATTTCCAGTAGATCCTGTTCCGAGATATCGATATAGGAATCGATCTCTGATAACGCATACACCAGGTCGGCGTGTGATATCTGGTCATAGGGATCCTTTTCATCAGACCTTTTAAAATAACTCGGATATCGCCGCCATTGAAAAAATGCATTAAACGCGACAGCAATGATAAGAATTGCCAGAACATTGACTAGCACTGGCGTTAGCACAAACTGATAGCCCAGGGCATGTATTTCAGCACCCCCAGCAACTGCCGTCAGAGCAGTCGCTCCACCAGGAGGGTGAATGGCGCTAAAATAGTGCATGGCTCCAATAGCAAGGCCAACGGCCATAGCTGATGCAAGAAACAGGTCAGGTATCCACTTTGCACAGCTCACTCCAATAACAGCGGAGATGATATGGCCAGTAAAAACTGCCCAGGGCTGAGACAATGGACCATGAGGGACTGCAAATAACAGCACCGCAGAAGCACCCATCGAGGCTACAATCAGGACAGCCGAGTCTTTTGTAAGTAAAGCGCTGGAAATAACAAATATAGCGAGAATTCCTGAGAATCCGCCTACAGCAGAAATAATTCTCTCGCTATGACTTACAGACGCCTTTTCTATAGCGAGGATTGCCTGCAGTTTTTTCATCTGGCGAGAATATCAATCAGCTGCATCAGTCACGCTCATCGATCGGCACGTAATCTCGCCAGGCTTTTCCTGTATAGAGCTGTCTTGGACGCCCGATGCGCTGTTCAGGATCATCCATCATTTCCATCCATTGTGCGATCCAGCCGACAGTGCGCGCCATAGCAAAAATCACAGTGAACATATTTATTGGAATTCCCATTGCCCGCATGATAATGCCTGAGTAAAAATCGACATTCGGATAGAGCTTGCGCTCCTTAAAATAGTCATCTTCGAGGGCTATACGTTCTAGCTCCAGTGCAATTTCGAACAAGGGATCATCATAATCCCCCATGTCATCCAGGAGCTCGTGACAGGCATTTCGAATTAGAGTCGCCCTGGGATCAAAGTTTTTATAGATTCTATGTCCAAATCCCATCAGCCGATAATCATCGTCCTTGTCCTTTGCTCGAGCAACGAATTTCGGGATGTTTTTTGGATCACCTATTTCTTCAAGTGTTTTAATTACAGCCTCATTGGCACCACCATGTGCAGGTCCCCACAATGAGGCGATACCGGCACAGACACTGGCAAACGGATTCGCTCCGGATGAACTTGCCAGCCTGACAGATGAGGTACTTGCATTTTGTTCATGGTCTGCGTGCAGGATCAGTATCAGGTTAAGCGCCCTGGCATGGATAGGATTAACGACATATTCTTCGGTCGGCAAAGCAAACATCATATGCAGGAAGTTTTCCGAATACTCCAGATTATTCTGTGGAAAATTAAAAGGCAGACCGATGGAATACCTGTAACTGTCTGCTGCAATAGTGGGCATTTTTGCGATCAGCCGATGTGCAGAGATTTCCCGGTGGCGCGGGTTCGTGACATCAGTTGAGTCATGATAGAAAGATGACATCGCCCCCACACAGCCGAGCATGAAAGCCATGGGATGAGCATCATGCCGAAAACCCTCATAGAAACGGCGCATGCCTTCATGAACTATTGTGTGACGGGTAATATTACAACGAAAGGTTTCGAGTTGTGCTGTAGACGGCAGTTCACCGTTCAGCAGCAGGTAACAAACCTCGATATAGCTGCTCTTCTCGGCCAGTTGTTCTATCGGGTAGCCGCGATATAAAAGGACGCCATTATCTCCATCGATATAGGTGATGAAACTGCTGCAGGTGGCAGTAGAAACAAAACCCGGATCATAGGTAAACATACCTAGACTTGAATACATCGAACGGACATCAAAGACATCCGGTCCATGTATTCCAGTCATAACAGGCAGATCAACCTTATTACCGTTTCGATTATCAGTAATAGTTACCGTTTTATTTACATTTTTCTTCCCAGCCATGCTGATACCCTCTTTCGTCTTCTGACGGGTTTTTTTCCTGTATTTTGAGCAAGAAATGCGTCGTGATGTATAAGACAATCGCGAATTATAACAGAACGCCGGCTATCACCGGTTGCAGGGGCACTTTCAGGCCAGTCAGGCGTCTCCCCTGACTTTCATATCTACTTCACGCTGCTGCGCGAAATCAAGCATTCGTCTTATCGGAACAACGGCTTTTTCGATGATTTTGTTGTCAATTTCTATGGTTTTGCCACCATTCACAAGAATATCGCGTAACTTTTGTAGAGTATTAATGGCCATCCATGGGCAATGTCCACAGGACACACAACTCGCGCCTTTGCCGGAGGTCGGCGCTTCGAACAGTTCCTTTTCACCGGCAACTGCATGCATCTTGTAGAAAATTCCACGGTCTGTCGCGACGATGAAACGTTTCGCTTCACTTTGCTGGACTGCATTGATCAACGTCGTCGTGGAACCGACAACATCTGCCAGCTGAATAATCGAACGGGGCGATTCCGGGTGCACCAGCACCATGGCATCCGGATACTGCTTAATCATTTGCTGTAATTCCTTGCTGCGATATTCGTCATGCACTACACAGACCCCTCCCCACAACAACATATCCGCACCGGTCTGATGTTGTATATAATCACCCAGGTGGCGATCAGGTGCCCATATTATTTTTTCTCCCTGATTGTGCAGATGACGAACAATATCGAGCGCAATCCCGGATGTAACCACCCAGTCAGAACGTGCTTTGACCTCAGCGCTGGTATTGGCGTAGACCACCACCTTGCGATCGGGATGTGCATCACAGTACTGGCTGAACCGATCAATTGGGCAGGACAGGTCGAGTGAACAGGTGGCATCATTCTCAACCATAAGTACACGTTTTTCAGGATTCAGTATCTTGGCTGTTTCTCCCATGAAACGCACACCTGCCACTATCAGTGTCTGCGCCGGGTGATCATGACCGAAACGTGCCATTTCCAGTGAGTCAGCAACGTGCCCCCCCGTTTTCAGTGCCAGCTCCTGCAGATCATCGTCAACATAATAATGTGCGACTAGCACAGCATCCTGTTGTACCAACAGGCGACCGATCTCTTTCATCAACGGCGCTTTTTCATCATCGCTAATAGGTAGCGGGTGTGGGACCCCTGCTGCCATCTCTTCTATGCGATGCAGTTCTTCTTCACTAATGGTAGTGCTGATGCGTCCTGGGGTGGGATTATCTGACATGAGGAAATGTATCGCTTGTTCTGGTATGTTGTTTGATCGGTATGCAGTAAAGTCTGCTTAAGATAACTGGAAAGATAGCAAAACCATGATGTTTTATAAACAAATAATATTTATCGTGTATCTCTATAAAAGGGACAAATATGTTTTTTCACAACCGCATAATTTTCACCATCATTCTACTTTTAAGCACTTCCATTACACAGGCCTCTGATTTAGCCAAGGAAAAACGCTGGGCCGAACAGGTCGTAGATACCATCTTCGACGGCGAACCGGTTACGTTGAAAGATGGTGAGCTGGGTTTTCTTGCTATCTTTACTCCATCGTCTACCAGCAACAGTGCCGATGCGGCCATTATTCTGCATGGACTGGGTGTCCACCCTGACTGGGACCAGGTGGTCAGACCATTGCGTACAGGCCTGCCAGAAAACGGCTGGGCCACGTTGTCACTACAAATGCCGATCCTGGCTAACGGTATTGGCTATGAGGAATATGCACCACTATTCAAAGAAGTACCAGGCAGAATCGAAGCGGGAATAAAGTATCTTCAAGATCATGGTACAAAGCGCGTTGTAATCATCAGCCATTCTCTCGGGGCTGCAATGGGTGCC
Source organism: Arenicellales bacterium (assembly GCA_029287915.1). GTDB lineage: Bacteria > Pseudomonadota > Gammaproteobacteria > BMS3Bbin11 > BMS3Bbin11 > BMS3Bbin11. The sequence goes on along the minus strand of JARFQE010000055.1, from coordinate 14,001 downwards.
TATTATCTCGCTAACAATCAGCCAGATCCTGTTAAAGGTTTTGTTGCTATCGGCATGAGTGGTGGTGGAAAATCCACGGTGATGGATAATGTGATGTTATTAAAATCTATCCATGTGCCGGTACTGGATCTCTATGGTGAAATTGACCTGGACAGTGTTTTGTCTAGCGCCAATCAAAGAAGGCAATCTATCGAGAGCAGAAAAATTCCTGCTTCCAGTAAGCGCTCTATGCAAATCATGGTACCAGGAGCGGATCATTTTTTTGATGGCCAGAATGAGGTGCTGGTCAAAGAAGTGCTCACCTGGTTAGGTGGTTTGTAATGCAAGAAAAGTTTCAATCAGGATGAAGTAACCGCTTTTCGTCAGCTCAAATGGATTTTTCGCGCATGAAAAAAGACAATATTCGCTGCCACCATTGTGCCGTCTTGAAACACGAAACCTCTCACATAAAACTTAATCTATTCACCCTACATCCAGCACGAACTCGACCAATACTATTTTCGCAACAAAACCAACAAACCCCATACCTAGAGCTAAAGACAGGGAAATATAGGCCCATTTACCACCACCTGATTCCTTTCCAAGTTTCCAGATAATAGCAGCCATCCACAGCATGAAGATGGTCAGGGTGATGTTCATTGCATAGCTTTCAAATTCGGCAATTGTCATAGTAATTCTCTTGTGGCTATTTCTGCCACCGCGTAGTAGGTCAGTACTGGGAGATTTAGCTTAAATTGGCTATCGTGATTTTTTGATCAACTCGTAGGCTGTCTGGATTTCCTGGGTTTTTTCTGTCGCCAGTTTCATCATTTCTTCTGGCAGTCCCCTGGCAACGAGCTTGTCCGGATGATGGCGCGACATCATCCTGCGATAGGCCTTTTTGATTTCTCGGTCATTGCTATCACGGCTTATCTCTAGTACGGCATAGGCATCTTCCAGGCTCATGCGGTTGCGGCCTGCAGCGCCGCCATAATTTCTCTCTGCACCGGCAGCTCCTGCCAGCACATCAAACTCATCAGGTGAAATCCCCAGCTGACGACAGATATGGAGCAGTAGCTTCCTTTCTTTCGGATGCATCTTGCCATCGGCAAAAGCAGCCTGCAGCTGAATTTCGATAAACAGTCGGATCAGATTTTGTCGCCGGTGGCATTCGCGCCTGAATTGTTCAAGGATATTATCCAGTGGAAAATCACTGGCCTTGCCCTGCTGAAAAAGTTTGATGGCAACTTTTTGCATATCCGCATCCAGTTCCATTGAGGACATTACCTGTTTAGCGTTTGCTATTTCATCGCTGGAAACACGGCCATCCGCCTTGGCTATATGCCCCATAACGGAAAATGTCGCGGTAAAGAATGCCGTTTGCACTCGCTCCTGGTCGCCTGGCGCCCAGTCAGTCTGCATCTTCATTCCGGTATCGAAATTATGGCCGATCGCCGCGCCAATCAGCGCGCCAAGCGGCCCACCGAGCATAAAACCAAAAGCACCACCGACCAGCTTTCCCCACCAGCTCATTTCATTACCTCATGCATATAGATACTGTAATCAATCACGCTTGTTTTCACCGAGACTTACTAAACCAGAACCACCAGATGATCAAACCAATTAATAGCAGACCAACACTATTGACCAGTAATATCATTCTACCTTCCTGGCTTCCATAGACGCAGTCGATTAGCGTTGCTTACAACAGTAACAGAAGACATCGCCATTGCAGCACCGGCAACCATGGGGTTAAGCAACAAACCACTTACCGGGTAAAATATTCCTGCCGCCACAGGAATACCGATACTGTTGTAAATAAAGGCACCAAACAAGTTCTGCCAGATATTCTTTACCGTTGCGCGAGAAAGCTCTATCGCGACAGGAACTCCCCGTATTGATGCGCCCATCAATGTGACATCTGCACTTTCAATTGCCACATCCGTGCCATTGCCGATGGCAAAGCCAACATCGGCACGCGCCAGTGACGGAGCATCATTCAGACCATCACCGACCATCGCTACTTTTTCACCGGCAGACTGCAGCTTACGTATGACCTGTTCCTTTTCTTGCGGCAGTACTTCAGCGACAACTTCATCAATACCAACCATGCTGGCAACCGCCTCTGCCGATGCCTGTCGATCACCACTGAGCATGACAGTTCTGATATTGAGCTTCTTCAGTGCCAGAATGGTCTCTGCGGAATCGTGCTTGATCTGATCTTCAATCAATAGGATACCTGACAATGTCCCCGCTCTGGCCAGTAATACAGGTGTTGCTATTGAGGTTCTAACCTTTGCCATCAATTCATTTAAGCTATCAAGGTTTACACCACGTTCCTGTAACAGGCGCTCATTACCGAACAGGACTTTTTCACCGTCATATTCTGCAATAACACCCTGGCCAGACACGGCCTCAAAATGCTCGATATCAACTGCCGGGATATTTCTCTCCCTGGCTGCCTCCAATACGGCTTCGGCGAGTGGGTGCTCAGAGCTCTTTTCCAGCCCGGCAGCCAGAGCCAGCAGCTCTTCATCGCTGTCAGCGTGAGCGAGTATTTGACTGACTTTCGGCCTTCCTTCGGTGATCGTCCCTGTTTTGTCCAGCACAACGACTGTGAGCTTGCCTGCCATTTGTAAAGCGTCACCATTCCTTATCAGTATGCCCTGCTCTGCTGCCTTGCCTATACCTGCCATAATTGATATCGGCGTGGCCAGGCCGAGGGCACAGGGACAGGCGATGATAAGTACTGTCATCATGGTTACCAGGGCATAAGCTGACTTTGGGTCGGGGCCAAAGTTGAACCAGGTGAGAAAAGTAAGGATCGCTATTATGAGCACCGTCGGGACAAAGACTGAAGCAATACGGTCAACCAGTCGTCCTATGGCTGGTTTTGCATTCTGCGCATCCCTGACCAGTTCGATGATCCGTGCCAGCACAGTTTCACGGCCTATTCGGCTTGCCCTGAACAGGAAGCTGCCGCTTTTGTTCAATGTTCCACCAATTACCGTATCGCCCAGTTGGCGAACAACAGGCATTGGCTCTCCTGTCAGCATTGATTCATCTATGGTGGAACTACCTTCTATGATTTCGCCGTCAACTGGAATTTTTTCACCTGGGCGAACACGAACAGTTTCATCAAGCCCGACATCGGCAATCTGGACATCTTCTTCCTTGCCATCCCTGACTACCCGTGCAGTGCGTGGCTGCATACCGATCAACCGTTTAATTGCTTCCGAGGTCTTTCCCCTGGCCCTCATCTCCAGCGCACTACCAAGATTTACCAGTGTGATTATCACCAGTGCTGCTTCAAAATAAGCATGTTGTGCAAGGCTGGGAACCAGCTCGGGGAACAGCACTACAGACATGGAAAATAACCACGCAGATCCGGTTCCAAGTGCGATAAGCGTATCCATATTGGCACTGTGGTGGCGCAGTGTATTGATTGCTCCGGTGTAAAAATGACCGCCCGAATAGGCCATTACAGCCAGCGTCACAATGCCAGTTAATAACCAGAAAAACTGTCCTGCTGGCGCAGTGACTGTTGGCAACCATCCCAACATGCCCGTTAGGAACAATGGCAATGCCACTACCCCGGCAACCACCGTTTTCTTCAGTAGCTGACGATAAAATAGTAGTTCGGCTGCCTCTTTTTCCTGTTCATCGGCAATCCCGCGCATGATAGCAGCGCCATAACCTGCTTTCTTGATTGCTTCCACAACGTCATCCACCATAGCCTCTCCGCTAAAGGTGGCAGTATGCTCGGCAAAATTGACCACTGCACTGTCGACGCCAGGTACAGAAGATATCGCGTCTTCAACAGCGCTGACACAGCCGGCACATGACATGCCGGTAACAGAGAGACGATGTCTTTGTTCAGACATTAATCGGCTTTTTGCGCTGGGTAGCCGGCATCTGTCAGACGCCTGATTGCTTCATCAAGGTCAAAATTGCCGATCAGCACAGCATTGGCATGTTGTAGATCAATTTCGGCGCGCTCAAGACCTGGCAATCCCTGCAGCGCTTTCTGTGCATTAGCAACGCAACCATCACATTTCATGTTTCTGATATTTATCGTCGTCATTCTCACGCTCCTCTGATCTGTGAAACAGAAATAAAAAAGGTGCTGACCAGCAGCACCTTTTCTCAATCAAATCTTAAGTTTCCTGTTTCAGAATGCCTGGCCAGGTTTCGCACCGATTTTTTTAAGCATTGTAGCCAACGGGCAAAAACGGGTAAATGCAGATTGCAACAGGTTAGCGCCTACAAACACTGTCAACCACATCCAGTTTGGGTTGTGATATTGGGTTAATAATACACTAATAAGAATTACCACGCCTGCGAAGGCAAAAACTATTCTCTCTACATTCATTCTATCTCTCCTTATAGCCTTTGAATCAATGTTTGCTTCTGCTTCAATGAAAATAATCACGTACAATTGAAGATGAAGAATACATTTAAAATATCAGAGCGGATTATTGCAGATTTGAACTTGCTGGTATGTGACAAGATCACACAAGCAGAAAACAGAACTAAATAGGCGTTGACAAATGGTCCTTCAGGGCAGGTAAATCAGAGATGCTTATTACTCCTCGCCCGAGCTTTAGCCAGCCTCGTCGTTCGAACTCTTTCAGCTGTCGACTGACAACTTCCCTTGCGGTACCAAGCTCTGCTGCCATTGCCTGATGGGTCAGGGCTATATCACCATCATCATTAGCTGAATCGAGAAGATACTGACCGAGGCGGATATCCATACGTCCGAATGCAACATCTTCCACCAATAGAATCAAGTCAGCGATACGTCGACCATAGCTTGAAAACACAAAGGAACGGAATCCTGCGGAGCCTGCGATGCCGTCATCGAACAACTTTACAGGAATACTAATAGCGCGAAGACTGTTCTCTGTTATACCTTCCGCAGGATAACGCTGATGACTAAGCAGGCAGGATGTTGTCAGGATGCATGCTTCACCGGCATTGACCCGGTAGAGCACAATTTCACGCCCATTCTCGGCCATTTTCTGTACCCTGACTGCACCTTCAATCACGAACATGTAATTCTGGCAGCCGTCTCCATCACGGAAGACCGTGGTTCCTGCCGGCAGCTCAACAGGGCGAGCTGAGTCCAGTATTTTCTGCCAGACCGGGTCATCCAGACCGCTTAACTCTGGAAAATGCGATAGCCACTCATCAATGACGGCGCGGTCCAGACGTGGTGCTTTAGGGACGACAAATTCATTGTTTTTGTTCTGCATATTCACTTACCTGTTCCGTCTGCTCATGTCCATCAAGACGGCAATGGGCGTGTTAGTGGCAAATTGCCTGCAGGGCATCAATGTCCCGAAGCGTAATTAACCGATTTTCCACATCGATAATACCGTCTTCATGTAAGCTACTCATACGACGACTCACAGTTTCAAGTGACAGACCCAGATAATTACCGATTTCTTCTCGTGTCATCGGCAGCCTGAATGTGTATTTTTCTTTACTTCGCAAAAGCAGTCGCCTGTACAGGCTGAAAAGGAAACAGGCAACGCGCTGTTCAGCACGCATACTGCCCATGGCCATTAACATTTCTTCATCGTTACGGATTTCACGGCTCATCAGGCGGGTGATTTCCTGCTGTATGGCAGGCACATGAAGGCTCACCTCTTCAATACTTTTGTATGGAATTGCACAAATGACCGTTTTTTCCAGCGCCACAGCACTACAGTTGTGCATATTGTTTCCTATCGCGTCAAGACCGATCAGCTCCCCTGAAAAATGAAAACCTGTTATCTGTTCCCTGCCACCCTTCGTGCTGCCATAAGTCTTTACTGCACCTGATTTTATGGCATAAAGCGAATTAAATTTATCGCCAGCATGAAAAAGATAATCACTCTTGTTGAGGCTAGGTCTGTTCGCAACTAAATCATCAATAATATTTATTTCCTCCCTGTCGACTGAAACAGGCAAACAAAGACGTCTTACGGAACAGTAGGCACAGGATGAGAAATCCTTAATTGGTATAACACGCTGCGATATTTTTTTTGTTAGGCTCATAGTCTTCTACTTTTTAGTTTTCCGCACCTACCAGGATACGGTTTCATAGCGCTCAACCTTAATGGTGCCTGACCAGTAATCTGCAGGCAAGCCTGCTTTCATTTTAAGATGAGCCAAAAATGAATCAGCTTGAGGATAATTTTTCCACACAGATGGCAGAAATGTTCCCCTCTTATCGCCTTCGCTTATGATCAAACCATCTATGCCCGGTCGTAATTGTGCTATCAAATCCTGCTCAGAACTAAAAGTCATCGATTCTGGTGGAGTCAATACCGAAACAGAGATTTCTATATCATCCAGCTCTGATTCTGTTACTGCACTAAAGCGATGGTCTCGGAATGCCGCGGCAAACGCATTCTCCGCAATATCTTCATGCAGCGGCCGATTTGCCGACAGACTACCGATACAACCGCGTAACTCACCATCCTTCTTGAGAGTGACAAAAGCTGCACCGTCATAGTCAGGCAAACTTGTCCCGTCTTCGTCTTCATCGATAAAAGCATCCACGGAAATTGGTCTTCCTGTTTCCAGCCCATGCCTTATTGACGCCAGAGCCAGTTTTTTTAGGCTACTTTTTTGCGCATCTGACAATCCTCGCTGCTTGGTTTCATGGTCGGGCAAAAGCCATGCGCCATAACCGACCACCCTGACTTTATCTCCAGCAGTATCCCCCGAATTGCATAAGCCTACTCGCTCGGGCTTTATCTGCCTCCTTTGTGCGGCCAGTAGCAGACCGGTAACCGGCAAATACCCACATGCTCGCTGTCCATTCAACTCCTGTGGCTGCAGACCTTCTATAGCTGACGCTGTCTGGCTGTCCAAAGCTTGCGCCGTCTCATAATCATGGAAATGACTAAGATCTGAACTGATGACAATCAATGTGCTTTCATCACCCCATAGATTATCAATCACCTTTTCAACCTGATCTGGACTGGCATCACCAACCACTAATGGAATCAGCTTAAAGTTTTCCAGCACCTCCTGCAGGAACGGCAGCTGCACCTCAAGACAGTGTTCGTCCCGATGAGGCTGTGGCAAACGCTGTACAAATTCTAATTTTTCAACCAAACCCTCAATGGCTTGCTGATCGATCGGTATGGTGCCAAGCGGGGTTCTGAATTCATCATCTGCTGGTGCCGCAATTCCACTAAAATAGACCGTGTGTGCGGGCCCTAATAACACGACAGTTTTGATTTTCTCGCGCTGTGCTTGCAAAGATGCGTAGGCCTTGGCAGCCAGCTGTCCAGAATAAATATAACCAGCATGCGGCACAATGATGGCCTTGGGGTGAGTTCCCTGAAAAGGCGCCCTGTCCAGCATGTCTGTTAGCTGCTGATGCAATACCTCCGAATCAGCGGGGTAGAATGCGCCGGCAACAGCTGGTTCTCTTGTATGTAGCATTATTATTTCCCCGTAAAATACATCACCTTATCTTACTCTATTTTGCATAATGATACCCTAGCAACGATGCAGCAACGCGATATTTGTTAAGTTAATGATAAAACGAAAATGACTTTCTCATAGTAAATCATTTCGCTGAATATAATTAAATTCAGCACCATCGGTATTGATATTAAACATGCGTGAACTTTTATCAGTGATACAAAGACCATCACCAGCAGTCGGCATCCAACTCACTACTGGCATAAATTGGAAGATGGTCGCGTGCAGTGCGACTTATGTCTCGTCTGTGTCGCCTGAAAGAAGGTCAGCGCGGTCTGTGTTTCGTGCTGATCAGCTTTCAGTCTTTTCCGATAAGCCACCGGTACCTAACAGAATAGCAATCCACTGTGTCTCCGGTCGCGCTTCCAGCGCCAGCTTTAGCACCATCGTCAGAGGCACGGACAGGAACATGCCTGTTGTACCCAGCACCCAGCCCCAGAAGACCAGGGAAAGAAACACTACAAGAGTGGAGAGACCCAGCCGATCGCCGAGGAATTTCGGCTCAATAATATTTCCAACCAGGGTATTCACCAGTAAATATCCAGCTACTACCCATAGTGCAATAAAAGGACCACCGGTTACCACTGCCAGCAATACAGCGGGTATAGCTGCGATAATCGATCCGATATTGGGAATATAATTGAGCAGGAAGGCCAGCAGCCCCCATAATAATGCATAGTCAATGCCCAGTATCCACATCCAGATACTGATCAGTAGACCGGTACCGAGGCTGGTTAAGCTTTTGATCGCCATATATTTATTGACGCTAGCAAGAAACTCCGTTGTTTGCTGCGTCTGATTGTCATCTAACTCGCCGGTGATTGTTTTCATTTTGTCCTTCAGGGCAACACCCTCAAAAAGTAAAAACATCACCGTCAGGAAGATTAAAAAACCATTTGCCAGCAGGGCGCCAAGTCCATTGAAGACCCTGCCGACAAATCTAAGTGCAACACCCGGATTGATGTACTGCTGAAGTTCAGCATCATACCAGTCGATGCCACGGGCACTTAACCAGCTTGACAGGTTATTAATTTGTTCCTGAAGCCTGCTCTGGTATTCAGGCAACTGGCTAGAAAAATTATGAATTGAGCTGCCAACAATAGAAATGATCACACTACCGGCAAGAGCAACGAGGATAACTACCGTAGCCAATGCCAGCCACATGGGCATACCCCAGCTTTTCAGCGAGTTGATCAGTGGCGCGCAAAGGATCGCTATAAAGGCCGAAAGCAGGAAGGGTACTATTATTGAGGCTGCAGCCTTCATGCCGGCGACAATGATAATAAAGCTTGCCAGGCCCAGTGCTATTCGTAATGCACTGCCGTTTTCATGAAGGGTGTTCATGGGAAGAAGTTTCAAGTGTCAGGTTTCAAGTGTCAAGACGAAAGTAAATATTAGCTTAGTTAAATCAGAAACGTAAAACGCAAAACCTTTTTATTGAAACTTGAACTCAGAAACTCATGTTTATCCACTCGTTTCTTTTTTCTTCCACAACATGAATACAGCTGGGAGTATGATCAGTGTCAGCAAAGTGGCACTGATCATCCCCCCTACCATCGGCGCTGCAATCCTTCGCATGACCTCAGATCCTGTGCCGCTACCCAGCATTATTGGCATCAGACCGGCAATAATGGATGCTACTGTCATCATAACCGGGCGCACTCTTAATAGTGCGCCATTGATAACGGCTTCCTTCAGGTCGTCGAAATCTGGCTGGTCATGGCATTTTTCATTCATCTTTTGCCAGGCCTGGTTCAGATAAACCAGCATGACGACACCAATCTCAACGGCAACACCGGCCAGTGCGATAAAACCGACACCAACCGCGACTGACATATTGTACTGTAGAATATGTAATAGCCAGAAGCCACCGGTAAGCGCGAGGGGTAGTGTCCCCATAATGATCAGAACTTCTGTAATATTTCTAAAGTTCAGGTAAAGAAGTAACAGGATTATTGCCAGTGTGATAGGAACGACCTGGGACAATCGCTGTTTGGCACGGACAAGATACTCGTACTGACCCGACCAGGATATCGAATAACCGGCCGGCAATTGTACTTTTTCAGAAACGACACGCTGTGCTTCTGCGACATAGGAACCGAGATCACGCCCTTCGATATCGACGAAGGTCCATCCATTAAGCCGCGCATCCTCTGACTTGATCATAGCGGGGCCGGACTCAATGCGGATATCTGCGACCTCACCAAGAGATATATTTGCACCACTTGGTGTTACGATTGGTAAATTTCGTAACTTTTCTACAGAGTTTCGGATGTCACGCGGATACCTGATATTGATCGGATAACGCTCGAGTCCCTCTACACTTTGAGAAACGTTCATGCCGCCAACTGCAGCCATAATGACAGACTGGATATCATCTACATTCAATCCAAGCCTGCCTGCATCCCGACGCCGAATATCAACCGTGACATAGCGACCGCCTGCAACACGCTCTGAATAGGCCGATACGGTACCCGGTACTGTTTTGACCACTTTTTCAACCTCCTTACCGATATCCTGGATAACGTCAAGATCCGGGCCTGCCACCTTGATACCCACTGGCGTCTTGATACCTGTCGCCAGCATATCGATACGGGTCTTGATCGGCATAACAAAAGCATTGGTCAGACCAGGAAACTTGATCAGTGCATCCATTTCACGTCGTAAAGACTCAGATGTCACGCCCTCGCGCCATTCTCTGCGCGGCTTGAGCTGAATAGTTGTTTCAATCATCGTCAACGGTGCGGGATCGGTAGCTGTCTCCGCACGACCTATCTTGCCAAAGACAGACCTGACCTCCGGTATCGTTTTTAACAGCTTGTCAGTCTGCTGTAGCAGCTGCTGAGCCTTACCAATTGATATGCCCGGAAAGGTCGTTGGCATATACATAATATCGCCCTCGTCGAGATCAGGCATGAACTCTGCACCTATCCCATCAGCCAACCCCGCCATCGTTTCACTCCAGCTGAACATGCTTCTCCAGCTCTCTCTCAGTTCATCCTGCCAACCTTCAATCGTAGAGATATAGCTGTTAATAGGTTGCTCGCTGCCTGGATCATTTTTAAGTGACAATGCAATTTGTGCTGGCCATTTGATTGGCGAGATTAAAGACCCAACACCAGAGACAGGCAGCACCATAGTTAGTGCAAGGATGACTGCTAATGCAATGGCGACTCTTGGTTTATTTAATATCATATTTATCACTGGCCTGTAGACAGTGATCAATAGACGGTTTATCGGGTTTTTATGCTCCGGTGTGATCTTGCCACGTATGAAGTACCCCATCAGCACCGGCACCAGGGTGATGGACAGGAATGCCGCAGCGGCCATCGCATAGGTCTTGGTATAAGCAAGTGGTGCAAACAATTTACCTTCCTGGGCCTGCAGCGTGAAAACCGGTAGAAAAGACAGGGTAATAATCAGCAAAGAGAAAAATAGCGGCGGCCCGACCTCAATCGACGCCGATCTAATCAGCTCCCATCGATCGAAATTCCTATCGCCCTGCCGTTCGATATGCTTGTGCACATTCTCAATCATCACGATCGCTGCATCGACCATGGCACCGATAGCGATGGCAATGCCCCCGAGAGACATGATGTTGGCATTGATGCCCTGAGACTGCATAACGATAAATGCGGCCAGTATACCGACAGGCAATGACAACACAATGACCAGTGCTGAACGAAGATGAAACAGGAACACCAGGCAGACCAGGATTACGACAATAAACTCTTCAAGCAGCTTACCATTCAATGTTTCCACGGCCCGCTTGATCAGGCTTGAACGATTGTAGGTCTCGACGATCTCGACACCAGCAGGTAACCCTCGGCTCAATTCTTCAAGTTTTTTCTTTACCGCCTCGATCGTAGTCAGCGCATTTTCGCCATAACGCATGACGACAATACCGCCGACGACCTCGCCCTCTCCATCCAGCTCAGCTATACCTCTGCGCATCTGCGGTCCGGTACCTATTTTTGCGATATCTGCCAGCTGTATCGGCGTACCTTCCTCACTCATCGCGACCACGATACTGGCAAGGTCACGCTTCTTGGTTATATAACCTGTTGCTCGCACCATATACTCAGCTTCAGCCATTTCAATGACCGAGCCGCCGACCTCCTGGTTGGCACTTTGTATCGCACTTTTTATCCTGTTTAACGGGAGGTTATAGGCTCGCAGCTTGTTAGGATCGATAACAACCTGGTACTGCTTTACCATGCCTCCAACCGTTGCCACTTCTGAGACACCTTCAACAGTCTGCAACTCGAACTTGAGAAACCAGTCCTGCAGGCTGCGCAGTTCGGCAAGATCCTTGCTGCCGCTACGGTCAACGAGTGCATATTCATAAACCCAGCCGACACCTGTCGCATCTGGCCCCAGTGCAGGAGTCGCCTGCGGCGGTAATATAGCTGCAGCCTGATTAATATATTCGAGTACCCTTGACCGTGCCCAGTACGGGTCTGTACCGTCTTCGAAGATGACATAGACGTAGGAGTCGCCAAAAAACGAATAACCGCGTACCGTAGTCGCCTTCGGCACGGACAACATTGCAGTTGTCATCGGGTAGGTAACCTGGTCTTCAACAACCTGCGGTGCCTGACCAGGGTAGGATGTCTTCACAATCACCTGCACATCTGACAGATCCGGTATCGCATCAAGAGGAATGTTGCGAACCGCATTTATTCCCCAACCAACGAGCACTGCGGTCAAAACCAGGACAAGGAAACGGTTTTTCAGTGACCAATTTATGACATGTTCTATCATGTTGTTATTCTCCGTCACCCATACGAGTCAGACTGCCTTTCAGGCTTGCCTCAGAATCGATCAGAAACTGACCTGACACGACGACCCTGTCACCTTCCGTGAGTCCAGACAGGATTTCTGTGTAGTCGCCAGATTCGATTCCCGTGGTGACCTGGCGGGGAATGAATTTACCGTCACCTTTGGCGATCAGGACCCTGGTCATCCTGCCGCTGTTGATAACCGCTTCACTCGGCACACTCAATACATCCGTCTTGATGCCGGTGTACAGTTTTACATTGGCATACATATTCGGCTTCAGGCTTTCATCAGGATTATCAAATTGCAGCCTGACGCGCAGTGTTCGGGTCTTTTTATCCAGTTCAGGATAGACATAAACAACATTGCCATCCCACACCTTGCCTGGAATAAAAGAAAGTGTCATTTCTGCTGGCTGACCTTCCTTGACCCATTCCACCTGACGCTCAAACACCTCTACCTGCACCCACACTTTTGACAGGTCAACTAGAGACATCACGCGAGTAGCCGGTTTTACATACATCCCTACCGGAGCATTAAGTGATGTAACGATACCATCCTGTGCTGCGCGAAAAGTGATATGTTGTTTTACTTTTCTGGTTTTCTTCAGGCTGTCGATCTGATCAGCAGAGATATCAAGTGATAACAGACGGTCCCGTGATGAACGTATTAATCTCTGGTTGTTGCTCTTTAGTGACTCCAGATATTCTTCCTGTGCGTTTACCAGTGTCGGCGAATAAAGCTCGAACAGCGGATCACCCTTCTTTACTCTTTCGCCTTCATAACTGACAAATACTTTTTCGACCCAGCCTTCAACGCGAAGATGTATATGACCAATCAATGATTCGTCAAAGGAAACATAGCCAACCGTGTCGATCATACGACCGAGTCGTCCTCTTTCGACCGCTGCAGTGCGTACACCGAGGTTCTGTACAATTGCAGGAGATATAGTCACTGCACCCGAGTCAACGTCAGAATCTTCATACACCGGCACCAGGTCCATACCCATCGGTGACTTGCCCGGCTTGTCACGGCGATAGTTGGCATCCATCGGCGCCACCCAGTAATCAATTTCCTTTCCTGATTCTGCATCCATGCTTTCGGAACTCATTTCTCCGTTTTCGCTGCAGCCGGCTAATAGCCCTGTCAATAACAGGCATATAATGAAATAATTATTTCTCATTTTGCTTCTCCAGCAAGGTAATTTAGCGTGGCAATGGTTTGTGCACGGTCTACTTGAAGACGTATCTCCTTGATGCGGGTATCGAGTTCCGCCACCCGCGCACGCACCACCGAATTGAACTCAACCCGGTTGTTTTCATAGGCTTTCAGCGACAGTTCGGAGTGGCTATGGGACTGTGGAATCAGCCGGTCACGATAAAGACCAATCTGCCGATCAAGTATCCGTAGCGATGACTGGGCACGCAGCAACTGGCTGGATAGCTTGCGTACTTCGGTTTCCCGGTCCAGTCTGGCTGCTTCCAGATTCTGCTGTGAAGCTGCAAGTTTTTTATCCTGTCGCTTATCGGTAAACAGAGGGACATCGAGCAGAACCATGGCGGACAGGAAATTTGCACGGTCACTGCCATCAGAATTCTGGCCGCTGCGATCACCATACGTGACATCCAGAGCAACACCGGGTTTGTAAGATTGTCGCGTCAGCTCGACACTCTCCGATCCAGCACCGATTTCAGCATCCCTGGCCTGTATCAGCGGGTGGCTAGCAAGACTGCTCTTTGATTCAGACAGTTGAGGAAC
>JARFQE010000049.1 GCA_029287915.1 Arenicellales bacterium | reverse complement strand
CTTGACATAGGTCCACTTCTGCGCGATCAGCTTTCGGTGCCAGGCGAGCAGTGTATCGGGTGTCACCAGCGTCTCCAGCTCATCAAGTGCCTGGCGCCCCAGCGCCTTGGCCTTAACGGCCAGTCGCATCCGCTGTTCATCCTTCAACCGAAGCCGTTGTCCTTCGAGTTGGCCCTTGAGGACACGGTTCTCTTCGATGAGATAATCAATGACCACCTGTTGCTGGCGGTTGAGCCAACCAGCGATGGCGATTACGAGAAGATGGAAAGGGTGTAAGGCGTTTGTCATTGCCAAACAAGATTATCCGTAATATTGTTGGATAACAATACCATACGGCTCGTTTGAATATTTGCACCATACGGGTTATTACGCAGAAAATGATCTTATAAGCTTTATGAAAAAATATGGCTACCTTAAGGACGATAAATATAACTTCAATGGTTATCACAAATATGGCACACGACAGGAGAAGACAGGGTTATTACTCGGCACCCTTGGTTTTGATACCAATTCAGGAAAAATAACAGACGCTGATGGATGTTTGTTTTTGGCGGATCCTGATGCAAACTTTGCTGCAAGCTGGAGCTTTGCAAAACTACTGGATCATTGGAAAATCAAGCATGCGCAAGCTGTTTATGTGCCAACATTAACAAAAAAGAATGGTACCCGGTCATACTACTTTGGAGACACAGTAAAACTGGGTACTGGAACGAACTTTGAAAAATTTCTCAGAAGCATGGTCTCTCAAACAATAATTTATGACCCGGGCTCAAGGATCAGGAATGTAAGTAAAAAGCCAGAGCCAAAGAAGCGGAACCAGTTCAGAATGAAGGTTAAGGATTTATCGGATTTGTACAACTCTTTTGAAGACGTAAGTATCAAAAGAGCTCAATCCTAAAATATAAACTGAATTGAAACCATAGGGCAAACAAATACGCACAGACGAAGATTTTGGATCAGTGTACAGTGATATATTGACTATAAAGAAATAGTAATGCCGCCCAACTATTACACTCTAAATCAATATCATCGAAATGAAAACGGATAAAATAAACCCTGAACGCACGCTTACGTTGGCAATCATTGATGCTCTTAAAATGTGGTCAGACACAAGGTATGAGAGGTTTCTTGATTCGAAAACTCCAGGAACTTTGGATCAAGCGTGGTTCAAGTGGTTCATCGGAGAATGGAGTGTCGCAAGAACAATTCGTAAAGATGACTGCGAGCTTGTTCGAAAGTATCTAAACGTTTACTTACGCAGAGCGATGAACCGAAAACAAGGTGCTGCAGCAATCGATCATTCAGCACAGCATATACAAAAGAATGAATGGTCATCTCATAAGCGCAAGGACGGAACATCATCAGTACCATTATCGATTGTTTCAAAGGTGGGCTTTTTCTTTTGTCCCTCTGAGATCATTCCGTATGATAGTCTAGCTCGCATGGGACTTAACAAGATTCGTGGAACAATAAAAAAAGGAGGGGAAGGACATCTTCAGTGTAAGTTATATGTTGAGCATCTTGATGCATTTAATCACAAGTTCGAGGGCTCACATGAATCCATCATTAAAGAACTGAAGAAGGACTGGGTAACTTCGTTGTCACGTAGACTAGGCTGCTTTAGCAATTGTCTCGATAAAATAGAATTTCACAGAAAGGTATTTGACAATCAGCTTTTACATATTGGAATAGACTCAAGAAACAATTAAAGGGTCACTCTGACCCTTTATTCCCGCTTTATTCCTCTTTATTCTCCGCCTCAGGCCTTTTACCCGTCGGTTGAGGTATCATGAGCGCCATGTGGATCCGCCTATTAAACGTACTGGCCAGCCCCGGAATTTGCCGCATACTGATGCTGTCGCAGTTGCTGTTATGGGGCGTGTTAGGGGGTGTTTTTCCCACAGCCGCGTCTACCGAGCGGTTGGGCAAATGGCTGGACGTGGTTCGACAAACACCCTACTGGGAAAGCCAGGGCATGGCCAGTAATCTCTACACCATTCGCCGCTGGGTATTGCTCAGTGAAGGGTTCTGCAGCAAGCCGCAGCGTCACATTCTGATTGATCGCCGTGGCCAGTTTGTGGGTTTTATCGACAATGCCGAAGATGCCGCGGCCACCAACCGCCGCCTCAACGAGACACGCGAGCGCCTGGCTGCCGAGCATCGCGTGGCCGACTGGAGCCCCGGCACGGACATGAGCCAGGGTTATCCGTTTGCCCTTTCCTGCGACCAGCCTTACGTGAATATGAATGAGGCCATCGCACGGATGCTGGGGCGCGAGAAAGATTATCGGCTGTGGGGCACCTGGGACGGCATGCGTGTGGGCTCGGCCACCAGCCCGGTGTCGCTCGTCACGTTGATCCGCACGGTGTACGAACATCTCAAAGACCGGGGCCGGATCAGTTTCCCGGCGAGTGTGATGCCAGCATTTATGGGCAAAACGATTATTGAGAGTGGTGGCATAAAGCATGCCCTGTCAACCGAGTCGGCACGGGGCATTATGCAGTTGCGGCCCAGTGTGCTTGATGATTGCGAGATTCCCAAAGATTTCAGGCTACACCGCATGGCGCAGGTGGACTGCGCACTGCGATTGCTTGAACAGAACGACCGTAATCTTGAGCAACCTTTCAACGCGGTCTTCGGAAAGCTGCCTGATAAGAAGCGCCGGTTGTTGTATGGCTTGCTCCTGACGCAGGCCTACCAGATCGGCGTCGGCCGTATGATCGAATTGTTACAGGATGAGGAACTGGGCAAGGCGGCGCAGTATTTTGCGGCACATGCAGATCAGTTAAGCGCCGAGGATATTCAGGCGGGTATGATCTACCACAACCT